>NZ_JBSTYM010000002.1:0-288501 GCF_054052445.1 Aeromonas crassostreae
AGCGAGCCCTGAGATGAGTCATCCCTGACCCCTTGAGGGTCCTAAAGGGCCGTTGGAGACCACAACGTTGATAGGTGGGGTGTGTAAGCGCAGTGATGTGTTGAGCTAACCCATACTAATTACCCGTGAGGCTTAACCATACAACACCCAAGAAGTGTTTCTGGCCTTGTAGCAAGTGAAGAACTACTCAAATTCAGTGATAACGACAAAGCAAACAAGCTAAGTCGTTATTCACGTCAGCTTTCTGGATGAAGTTTTTTGCCTGGCGGCCATAGCGCCGTGGAACCACCTGATCCCATGCCGAACTCAGAAGTGAAACGCGGTAGCGCCGATGGTAGTGTGGCATTCGCCATGCGAGAGTAGGACACTGCCAGGCACCCAATTAGTGATGATGCGACCGCATCGTCGGCCACGCGAGAGCTAAACGCTCTTGGCAGGCAGCCAACACGAAAAACCCCGCTCATCGAGCGGGGTTTTTTATTGCCTGAAAAACAGCATTAACCATGCACTTTGTTACGTTATGTTGACATCTTCTTTGCAAATCAGGGTGTTACTGGCCCGACTTCGGTGGTTCATACGCAATTGGCTTGTATCTGTCACATAACTCGGTAGAGTAAAGGCATTCAATGTGCGCCTGCGTTTCTTGATGAACGCCTTTCCTCTCAGGCGTCACCTGCCCCGATTTTATCAACCTTGAGTCAGTGGTAACGATATGGAACAAGTAAACAAGTCCACCTTCAGCGATGTATTGGAATATGTGCGTATGTCTCGTCGTCAGAACAAGCTCAAACGCGAGATCACTGACAATGAGAAGAAGATCCGTGATAACCAGAAGCGGGTGCTGCTGCTCGACAACCTGAGTGACTACATCAAGCCCGGTATGAGCATAGACGAGGTGCAGGCCATCATCGCGAATATGCGCACCGACTATGAAGAGCGGGTCGATGATCACATCATCAAGAATGCCGAGCTCTCCAAGGAGCGCAAGGAGCTCAGCGCGAAGCTGAAGGCGATCAGCTCTCACAAGTAATCCATCAAGATGGACATATCGGACACCGGCCTATGGCCGGTGTTTTTGCATCATATAGCGTGTTGAGCCGAGACAATCGACTCCCATTTTGCGGATAGCCCTGCTACCATCGACATTCAGCACTAATTGTTTTCAAGCCATTGACTTGAAAAGACTAAGCTTGAGTGAAATACAATAAATTGCGTAACCATGGTGGCAGATATGGGCGCATTACAACGGACGGATCTGGATAAAGTGGCACCTCAAGAGTTTCCCGTCCCCACAGAGGACGGTCCCAAGAAGCGTAAGCGTCGCTCATGGTGGCGCTGGTTGCTTTGCCTGCTCTTCTTACTCTGTCTGATCGCGGTGGCTCTGCTGGTTGGCTATGAGATGAAGACCTCCAAGCTGCAGTCCCAGGAGATCTCTCACTATGCCGCCAAGCTGACTTATCAGGTCGAGCCGGGTCCGAGCGACAAGATCATCTTTCCCGATGATGGCCCCTTCGACAAACGGCTCGGTTATGTCTTGCTGCCCATGATGCAGGAGCGTTTGCTCAAGCGTGGCTATGAGGTGAGCCAGCAGGTTCGCTTCTCCGATGCACTCTATGACTATGCCAAGCGTGGCTTCTTCGTGCCTTATACCGAGAAGGTCCAGGCCGGCCTGACCCTGAATGACTGTCGGGCGGCCCCTTTCTATGACTTCCATTATCCAAGCCATTACTATCCGGACTTTGCCTCTATTCCGCCCCTGGTGGTGCAATCCCTGTTGTTTATCGAGAACCGGGATCTGCTCAGCGATGAACAGCCCTTGGCCAACCCGGCCGTTGATTGGCCACGCTTTGCCAAGGCGGCGGTGTCGCAGCTGGGCAAGGCGCTGGACATGGAGGGCCAGTCGGCGGGGGGCAGCACGCTGGCGACCCAGGTCGAGAAGTACCGTCACTCCCCCGATGGCCTGACTGTGTCGGCCACCGAGAAGATCCGCCAGATGATCTCGGCCAGCGTACGGGCTTATCGCCTCGGCCCCGAGACTCTGGAGGCACGCAAGTTGGTGGCTTGGGCCTATCTCAACTCAGTGCCCCTCTCGGCGGCACCGGGTCATGGTGAGGTCCATGGGTTGGGGGATGGGCTCTGGGTATGGTTTGGGGCCGATGTGGCCGAGGTCAACCGTCTGCTCGATCCCGCCCGCAATCAGGATGCCTCCCTGGATGACAAGGGCTTGGCCCTGCGTCAGGTAGTCTCCCTGATGATTGCCCATCGTCGCCCCTCCTACTACCTCGCTCAGGGGCGGGATGCGCTGGCCGCGCTGACCGACAGCTATCTGCGCCTGTTTGTGCAGGAGGGAATGATCACGCCGGATCTGATGGCCGCCGCCCTCAAGGCCCAGATCAAGTATCGTGATTTCCTGCAGTCACCCGCCATCACCCGGGTCAATAACAACAAGGGGTTGCAGGTGGCGCGCACCCGCCTGAGCAGTCATCTTGGGGTTCAGCTCTACGATCTGGACCGGATGGACCTGACCGCGGAGACCAGCCTCAACATGCCGCTGCAAAAAGAGATCACCGGCTATCTGCAGCAGCTTGCCGACCCCGTATTCGCCGAAAAGATCGGATTGTATGGTGAGCGGTTACTCTCCCCGGAGAAAACGGCCGATGTGCGCTACAGCTTCACCCTGTTCGAGAAATCGCCCGATGGCTTCAAGGTCAGGGTGCAGACCGACAACACGGATCAGCCCTTTGACATCAACGAAGGCAGCAAGCTGGAGCTGGGCTCTACCGCCAAGTTGAGGGTGCTGACCACCTACTTGCAGATGGTGGCTGAGCTCCATGACAGCTACGCCGAGATGCCAACCGAGAGCCTGCGCAAACTCGACATCTCCCCCCAGGACAACATCAGCCGCTGGGCCGTCTCCTACCTGATCAATGCCAGAGACAAGAGCCTGCCCCCCATGCTGGAGGCGGCCCTGGACCGCAAGTATTCGGCCAGCCCCTATGAAGGCTTCTTCACCGGTGGCGGCATGCATACCTTTAACAACTTCAACAAGTACGACAATAATCGTAATCCGTCCCTGCGGGACGCGCTGCGCGAGTCCATCAATCTGCCGTTCGTGCGGCTGATGCGGGACCTGGTGCGCTACACCCTCTACAAGGATGGCAACCGCAGCCAGTTGCTCAAGGATGACAGGGATCCCCGTCGCACCGAGTACCTGGTCCGGTTCGCGGACAAGGAGGGCCAGACTTACCTGCTGCGCTTCTGGCGCAAGTATCAGGGCAAGACGCCGGCCGAGCGGATCGATGCCTTCCTCGATGGTCTCAGACCCAGTGCCATCCGGTTGGCAGCGGTGCACCGCTATCTCTATCCGGAGGCGGATCTGGCGACCTTTACCGCCTTCCTCGATGGTCGGCTGCCCAAGGTACTGCGCAATCAACTGAACGAGCGGCGGATCGCCCAGCTGTATGACTCCTATGGGCCTGGTAAGTATTCACTACCGGATCAGGGTTATATCGCCCGCGTTCACCCCCTGGAGCTCTGGTTGGTCTCCTACCTCAAGGCCTATGAGAAGGCGACCTTCAATGATGTGGTCATGGCGAGCCGGGATGAGCGTCAGGAGGTCTACAGCTGGCTGTTCAAGACCCGTCATCGCAGCGCCCGTGACACCCGGGTACGTACCATGCTGGAAGTGGAAGCCTTCCTCGACATTCATCAGCGCTGGGCCAAGCTCGGCTATCCGTTCGGTCATCTGGTGCCCTCCCTGGCGACGGCCCTCGGCAGCTCGGGTGACAGACCCGCCGCCCTGGCCGAGCTGATGGGCATCATCCAGAATGACGGCATCCGGACGCCGACCCTGCGCATCGAGCACCTCTCCTTCGCGAAAGGCACGCCGTTCGAGACGGCGTTTGAACCCGCCCATGGTCAGGGTGTGCGTGTGCTGCCGTCGGCGGTGGCGACGGCCCTGCGTGGCGCCCTCTCCAAGGTGGTGGAAGGGGGCACGGCCCGGCGCATCTCGGGGGCCTTCACCCTGCCAGATGGCACTGTGCTGGCATTGGGGGGCAAGACGGGGACGGGGGACAACCGGCTCGAGACGGTGGGACGCTATGGCAATGTCACCAGCTCGCTCGCCCGCAACCGGACCGCGACCTTCGTGTTCTACATCGGAGAGGATCACTTCGGTACCCTGACCGCCTATGTGCCTGGCAGTCAGTCGGACAAGTTCCGTTTCACCTCTGCATTGCCGGTCCAGGTGCTCAAGGGGATGGCCCCCCTGCTGACCCCTTATCTGGTGCCCCATACCCAGACCCAGTGTCTGGCACCTGAGGCGGGCTGAGACCGCCACCGAAACGACAACGGGGCCGACAGGCCCCGTTTGTTATGGTGTCAAGACGCCAGGCTCACAGCTTGTCTTCTATCTCGCCACGCAGATACTGGTAGATCTCGCGAAACGCCGCCGGCGGCTTGTTCAGCTCGCGCTCTTTCTTGGCGTTGCGGATCAGTTGACGCAGCTTCTGGCGATCCAGTTCATGGAACTGGGACATGAGCTCGTTGAGGGCCTCATCCCCGTCGACGATCAGCCTCTCCCGCCACTGCTCCA
Source organism: Aeromonas crassostreae (assembly GCF_054052445.1). Classification (NCBI taxonomy): domain Bacteria; kingdom Pseudomonadati; phylum Pseudomonadota; class Gammaproteobacteria; order Aeromonadales; family Aeromonadaceae; genus Aeromonas; species Aeromonas crassostreae. The sequence continues at coordinate 4,595 of NZ_JBSTYM010000002.1, forward strand.
GCCGGTGCAGGCGCGCATTGATGGTGGAGTGGCGATTCTTGATGATCGACAGGGCCTCGGCGATGGGCTCGATGTCGCGGCTGCGCATCAGTCGGCCGATGAACTGCAGGTGGCGGCGGAAAGACTCATCTTTCTTGGGCTTGAGTCGGCGGCCCAGCTCGACCGCCTCGGCCAGCTCTTCATCCAGCGGGATCTTCTCCAGCTCGCTGTGGCTGAGGTCGACGAGCTCATCGCCCATCTTCTGCAATATCTCGGCTTCGCGTTTTAGCTGGCTCTTGCTGGGGCCCCAGTCCTCGAACTCTTGCTCGTCGTTAAAGTGACTCATTGGTCTTTATGTCCTGTCATTCATATTTGGGCGATATGGTACCAGCTTCTCCCGCTGGGCGCAGGGGTCTGATATGCTGAGCCCCTTTCCTTTCTTCATGCAGACTTGAGTTATGGATCAGCAAGACCAAATCCGCCAGGATCAGGCGCAACTGGAGGCCGTGGTAGCCGAGGCGCTTGAGATTGCCAAAGGGCTGGGTGCCTCGCTGGCAGAAGTCTCTATCAGCAAGCAGACCGGATTGTCGGTCAATACTCGCGGCTGTGAGCTGGAAAGCATCGAATTCAACAAGGATGGGGCGCTCGGCATCGCCGTCTACCGCGATGGCTGCAAGGGGTCCTCGTCCACCACGGATCTCGGTCCCGCAGCGATCCGCGCCGCCGTCGAGGCCGCCATCGAGATAGCCCGTCACACCTCGGCCGATGCCTGCGCCGGCCTGGCCGATCCCGAGATGCTGGCCTGGGACGCCCCCGATCTGCAACTCTGCCATCCCACTTTGCTGGATCCCCAGCAGGGCATCGCGCTCGCCATCGAGTGCGAGCGGCTGGCGCTGGGCAGCGACAGCCGGATCAAGCACTCGGACGGCGCCGGTTTCTCCAGCCACCTCGGCATCAAGGTCTATGGCAACAGCCACGGCTTCCTGAAGGGGTATGCGGCCTCACGCAACTCGTTGAGCTGCATGCTGATCGGCGAGCAGGATGGCGACATGCAGCGGGATTACGGTTACTCCTCCAGTCGCGATCTGGCCGGGCTGTGGAGCCCGGCGCGGATCGCCGAGGAGGCGGTGAGCCGTACCGTCGCCCGGCTCGGGGCCCGCAAGATAGCGACCCGCCATGCACCCGTGCTGTTTCATCCCGACACGGCCGCCGGCCTGTGGGGCCACCTGGTCATGGCTATCAGCGGCGGCAACCTCTATCGCAAGTCCAGCTTCCTGCAAGAGCGGCTGGGGCAGCAGATCCTGCCCGACTGGCTCACCATCCAGGAGTTTCCCCACCTGCTGGGCGGCCTGGCCAGCTCCCCGTTTGATGGGGAAGGGGTGCGTACCCGGGATCTCGATATCATCCGTGACGGCCACTTGATGAGCTGGCTGCTCACCTCCTACTCGGCGCGCAAGCTGGGGCTGACCACCACGGGCCATGCCGGCGGCATCCACAACTGGCAGGTGTCGAACACGGGTCAGGACTTGCCCGCCCTGCTCAGGGAGATGGGCACGGGTCTGCTGGTGACCGAGCTGATGGGGCAGGGGGTCAACATCGTCAACGGCGACTACTCCCGCGGCGCCGCCGGTTTCTGGGTCGAGAATGGCGAGATAGCCTATCCGGTCGAGGAGATCACCATAGCGGGCAACCTCAACGAGATGTTCCGCCAGATAGTGGCCGTGGGCACGGATCAGGATGAGCGCTCCAGCCTCAAGACGGGGTCCGTGCTGGTCGAAAACATGAAACTGGCCGGTCACTGACCATCACCAGGACGGTCTTGCCGAAAACAGAACGGCCCCCCCGCCGGGCGCGGGGGCCGTTTCATATGGCGGTGTCCCGCAGTGACATCAGCCAGGGATGCGCTCGATGCGACCACCCAGGGCTTGCAGCTTGTGCTCTATGTCTTCGTAGCCACGGTCGATGTGATAGATGCGCTCGACCAGGGTGGTGCCTTCGGCCACGAAGCCGGCCAGCACCAGGCTGGCGGAGGCGCGCAGGTCGGTGGCCATCACCTGGGCACCCTTGAGCTGCTCGGTGTCACGGCAGATGGCGACATTGCCCTGCAGTTCGATGTCTGCCCCCATCCGCACCAGTTCGGGCACGTGCATGAAACGGTTCTCGAAGATGGTCTCGGTGACCATGCCGGTGCCCTTGGCCACGGCGTTGAGCACGGTGAACTGGGCCTGCATGTCGGTCGGGAAGGCCGGGTAGGGGGCGGTCTTGATGGTGACCGGCTTGAGGGTACGACCCGTCATGTCCAGGCTGATCCAGTCGGCCCCTTTCTCGATGAGGGCGCCCGCCTCTTCCAGCTTGACCAGCACGGCTTCCAGCAGGGAGGGATCCGTCTTGCGGCAGACAATCTTGCCGCCGGTGACGGCGGCGCCGACCAGGAAGGTACCGGTTTCGATACGGTCTGGCTGGACGCTGTAGCTGCCACCGTGCAGACGCTCGACCCCGTCGATGGTCAGGGTATCGGTGCCGGCACCCTGAACCTTGGCGCCGAGGGCGTTGAGGAAGTTGGCGAGATCGACCACCTCGGGTTCGCGGGCGGCGTTCTCGATCACGGTGCGGCCCTCGGCCAGGGCAGCCGCCATCATCAGGTTCTCGGTACCGGTCACCGAGATCATGTCCATCAGGATGTGGGCACCCTTGAGGCGGCCATCGACCCGGGCCTTGATGTAACCGTCTTCGATGGTGATCTTGGCGCCCATCAGCTCCAGGCCGTGGACGTGCAGGTTGACCGGACGGGCCCCGATGGCGCAGCCGCCGGGCAGGGAGACGTCCGCGGCACCGAAACGGGCGGCCAGGGGGCCGAGCGCCAGGATGGAGGCGCGCATGGTCTTCACCAGCTCGTAGGGCGCGACATGGTTGTTCACCGCACCGGTCAGCACGGTCACGTTGCCGTTGACCTTGGTGCTGGCCCCCAGCATCTCCAACAGCTTGAGGGTGGTGCCCACGTCTTTGAGGCGCGGCACGTTGGAGAGCTGGATCTCTTCGTCACACAGCAGGGTGGCGAACAGGATGGGCAGGGCGGCGTTCTTGGCACCCGAGATGGTCACTTCGCCATTGAGCGTGCAACGACCATCGATCTTGAATTTGTCCATGTTACTTAAATACCAAATCAGGAGGGCAGGATAAATTTGCGTTCACGGGCCCACTCGGTCGGCGTAAAGGCCTTGATGGAGAGGGCGTGAATGGCGTTGGTGGCGATCTTGTCCATCAGCGGCCCGTAGATGGCCTGCTGCTTCTTGACCCGGCTCATGCCGTCGAACATGTCGCCGACGGCGATCACCTGGTAGTGACTGCCATCCCCTTTGACGTGCACTTCGGACAGGGGCAAGGCCTCTAGGAGTAGTGCTTCAATTTCAGAGACTTGCATTATGAGTCCTCAGTTTGTTGCGCAATGGGCTGAAAAAGGCTGGCGACCCCGTACAGGGTCGCCAGGGTATGGATGTCTGCACTGGCACCGACCAGTTGCGGTTGGCCGCCACGGGCCAGAACCGCCTTGGCCCACTTGACCAGCAGCGCCAGGCCGGCGGAGTCCAGACTGCTTGTCCGGCTCAGATCCAGGCTCTCCTGCTGCCACCACTCATCGCGGCGCTGCCACAGGTCGATGACCTGTTCGGATTGCAGGTCGGTTCCAAACATCATGACTTGATCACCAGCGGCTTGGCATTGTGGGCCTGCAGCTGGGCGATGACGGCGTCGATGCCGTTCTGGCGGATCAGGCCGCCGAGTTCGCTCTGCTTGGCAGAGAGCAGGCTGATGCCTTCGGCCACCATGTCGAACGCCTTCCACTCGCCGGTCTTGTTGTTCTTGCGCAGCTTGAACTCCAGGAAGATATCGGGCTTGCCGCTCTCCTTGACGCTGACGCTGACCGCGGTGATGTTGCCGCTCGCGGGCTTGCCCGGTTCGACCTTGACCACCTGCTGGTCAAAATGGGCGAGGGCATCGGCGTAGGAGCTCACCATGTATTCGGTGAACACGTTGACGAAGGCATCGCGCTGGGCCGGGGTAGTCTGCTTGATCTGGTTGCCCAGCACCTTGTAGGCGGCAAAGCGGTTGTCGATATAGGGCAGCAACTCCTCGCGGATGATCACCCTCAGGTGATCCGGCTGCTGCTTGATCTGGCTCTGGTCGGCCTTCAGGCGGGCGAAGGTCTGCTTGGCGGCGGTATCAACCAGTACATAGGGGTCGCTCGGATACTCGGCTGCCCGGGCGGTCAAGGAGAACAGTATGCTGGCCATCAGACCGATCAGCAGGGTCATTTTTTTCAACATGGTCACTCCTTACTTGGTGTCTTCTTTGCTGTCGGACGATTGGCTGTACAGGAACTTGCCAATCAGATCCTCGAGCACTATGGCTGACTTGGTATCTTCGATCAGGTCGCCGCTCTTGAGCATGGCGGTGCCCATCTCCTCGTCGGAGAAACCGGGCGCCAGACCTATGTATTGCTCACCGAGCAGGCCAGAGGTGAGGATGGAGAGGCTGCTGGTCTCGGAGAACTCGCCGGCACTCTTTTGCATCTCAAGGGTGACAACGGGCACCTGGCTCTTCTCGTCCAGGCTGATGTCACTGACTCGACCGACGACGACGCCACCGACCTTGACCGGCGAGCGCACTTTCAGGCCGCCGATATTATCGAAATGGGCGCGCAGGGTATAGGTTTCTCCCTCCGGTTTAAAGCTCAAACCGGCAACTTGCAGCGCCAGGGCGAGAATGGCCGCGATGCCTGCCAGCATGAAGAGGCCAACCAGGAATTCTACTTTGCTGAACTTCATCTTTAACCTTATCCAAACATGACTGCGGTGAGTATAAAATCCAGGCCGAGCACGGCCAGGGAGGAGTTGACCACGGTGCGGGTCGTGGCCTGGCTTATCCCGGCCGAGGTGGGCTTGGCATCATAGCCGTTGAAGAGCGCAATCCAGGTGACCACCAGGGCGAAGATCAGGCTCTTGATGGCGCCCTGCATGATGTCATCCTGCCAGTCGACGGCTGCCTGCATGGCGGACCAGAACCCCCCCTCATCGACACCGAGCCAGTCGACGCCGACCAGCTTGCCGCCCATGATGCCCACCAGACTGAACATGAAGGCCAGCAGTGGCATGCTGATGACACCGGCCCAGAAGCGGGGGGCCACCACGCGGCGCAAGGGATCCACCGCCATCATCTCCAGGCTGGAGAGCTGCTCGGTGGCCTTCATCAGGCCTATCTCGGCGGTCAGGGCCGAACCGGCGCGACCTGCGAACAGCAGGGCCGTCACCACGGGGCCGAGTTCGCGCAGCAGGGAGAGAGAGACCAGGGGCCCCAGGCTCCCTTCCGCACCGAAGTCTTTGAGCACATTGTATCCCTGCAGCGAGAGTACCATGCCGATGAAGAGACCCGAGACCAGGATGATGGCGACCGACTGCACCCCGACCACATAGAGCTGCTGAAGCAGCAGGGGGAAATGCTTGCAGGGCTGGGGCCGGCCGGCCAGGGCATGAAACAGCATGATGGTGGCACGACCCAGGGCCGTGAGGGTCTGAATGCCGGATCGCCCCAACTGGTTTATTTGACTTATCAACATCATAGATCCTGTAGTAGCTCGCCAGCCGGGAAATGGAACGGGACAGGACCATCGGGCAGCCCCTGCAGGAACTGTTCGACCTCGGGGTTGCGTTCCTCCCGCAGCTGTTGCGGTGTGCCCTGGGCCACTATCTTGCGATTGGCGATGATATAGGCGTAATCGGCGATGCTCATCACCTCGGTCACGTCATGGGTGACGATGACGGAGGTGATGCCGAGGGCATCGTTGAGCTCGCGGATGAGCTTCACCAGCACCCCCATGGTGATGGGATCCTGGCCGACGAAGGGCTCGTCGAACATGATGAGCTCCGGATCCAGGGCGATGGCCCTGGCCAGGGCGGCCCGGCGGGCCATGCCGCCGGAGAGCTGCGAGGGCATCAGGGATGCCGCGCCGCGCAGGCCCACGGCCTCCAGCTTCATCATGACGATGGTATGGATCAGCTCTTCGGGCAGGCCCGAGTGCTCGCGCAGGGGAAAGGCCACGTTGTCGAACACCGTCATGCCGGTGAAGAGGGCACCACTCTGGAACAGCATGCTCATCCGCTTGCGCAGACTGTAGAGGCGGCTGCGGGACAGGCGGGGGACATCCTCGCCGTCAAACAATATGGTGCCGGCATCGGGCTTGAGTTGACCGCCGATCAGCCGCAGCAGCGTGGTCTTGCCGATCCCGCTGGGTCCCATCACGGCAGTCACCTTGCCACGGGGTATGGTGAGGCTGATGTTGTCGTAGAGCAGGCGGTCGCCGTGACTGAAGCTGAGATCGGAGATGGTGATCAGATCGTTGTTCAAACAATTGTCCATCGGGTGCAAATGAAGAGCGAATTTTATGGGCTAGTCTAGGTCTAAGCAACAACAAGGGACAACTATTGAACAGGCTGGCCCGCTTTGCAGGCGACAGTTTCCGGCCGTCTGCCCCCCGTTGCTCTCGTCAGAAACCATCGGATTCGCTTATCTGGGCAGACTTTTTTATAATCCCGCAGCTAATTTCGGCCCGGAGCGGTTCCCATATGTCTGTCAAACCAGAAAACCTGTCTGAAATGTTCGATTTTCGTCGCAGTGCCAAGGCGGTGCTGGACATAGAGAAACAAGCCATCGAGGGCCTGCATCAGTACCTGGATGAGGCGTTCGATCGCGCCTGCCAGCTGATACTGGGTTGCGGCGGCAAGATAGTGGTCACCGGCATGGGCAAGTCCGGCCATATTGGCAACAAGATTGCCGCCACCCTGGCCAGCACAGGGACGCCCGCCTTCTTCCTGCACCCGGGCGAAGCCAGCCACGGGGATCTGGGAATGATCTCGGGGGGGGATCTCATCATCGCCATCTCCAACTCGGGGGAGAGCGACGAGATCCTGGCCCTGCTGCCGGTGCTCAAGCGCCGCGGCATCCCGCTTATCTGCATGACCGGCAATCCGGCCTCGACCATGGCCAAGGAGGCCAACGTACACCTCTGCGTCCGGGTCGAGCAGGAAGCCTGTCCCCTGGGGCTGGCGCCGACCTCCAGCACCACGGCCACCCTGGTGATGGGGGATGCCCTGGCCGTCGCCCTGCTCGAGGCTCGCGGCTTCACCGCCGATGACTTCGCGCTCTCCCACCCCGGCGGGTCGCTGGGCAAGCGTCTGCTGCTGCGAGTCGGCGACCTGATGCACGGCGGCGACCTGTTGCCCCGGGTGGGGATAGATGCCACCATCAGCCAGGCCCTGCTGGAAGTGAGCCGCAAGGGGCTCGGCATGACGGCCGTGGTCGATGGCGACGGTCTGCTGGCGGGTCTGTTTACCGATGGCGACCTGCGTCGCATCCTGGATCTGCGGGTCGATGTGCACAGCACGCCTATCGCGCAGGTGATGACGGTCAACTGTGTTACCGTAAGGCCGGAGATGATGGCCGCCGAGGCGGTAAAACTGATGGAAACCAAGAAAATCAATGGCTTGTTGGTGGTCGATGGTGACAAACGTCCCCTGGGTGCCTTCAACATGCACGATCTGCTCAAGGCGGGAGTGATTTGATGCAACAGATGGCGACGCCCTACGGTCCGGTCACCGCCAGCCAATACGACAAGGCGGCGCGTATCCGCCTGTTGGTGTGTGACGTGGATGGCGTGCTCTCCAACGGCCTCATCTACATGGGCAACGAGGGGGAGGAGTTCAAGACCTTCTGCACCCGGGATGGCGCCGGCATGAAGGCGCTGATGAGGGCGGGCATCGAGATCGCCATCATCACGGGGCGCAACTCGCGCATCGTCAGCAACCGGATGGCGAGCCTGGGGGTGAAGCATGTGGTCCAGGGGGCGGATCAGAAGCTGCCCCATTTCGAGGCCCTGCTGCAGCAACTGGGACTGGACGCCAGCCAGGCGGCCTACATGGGGGATGACACCATAGATTTGCCGGTGATGCAGGCCTGTGGCCTGGGGGTGGCGGTCGCCGATGCCCATCCGCTGGTCGTGGCCCGCGCCGATCTGGTGACCCGGCTGGGTGGGGGCATGGGCGCGGTGCGCGAGCTGTGCGATCTCATCTTGCAGGCCCAGGGGCATGCCGATGAGCTGGCCGAGGTATCGGCATGATCAGTCGCCAGACCCTGCTGTTCGCCGCCCTCTTCATCGTGGCCCTGACCATCTGGCAACTGGGGGATGTGACCTTGGCGCCGCCGGCCGCGCCCAAGACGGAACATTATCAGCCGGACTTCATCGCCAAGGATCTGGTGACCACCCGCTTCGACGAGACGGGCAAGCGCAGCGAGCGACTGGAGTCCGTCTATGCCGAGTATTTTCAGCTGCTCGAGCAGGCCACTTTTGACAAGCCCGTCGTCTATCTGTTCGATGACAAGGGGGATGCCGAATGGAAGGTGACCGCCGAGACGGGGGTGCTCAACACCGACGACAACGTGATCCTGAGGGACCAGGTCCATCTCGATGGCCTCTTGCCCACCTCCTTCATCTCCACCCTGGACACTCCCTACCTGGAGCTGGACTTGGTGACCCAGGATGTGAGAAGTAATCGTCAGGTCGCCATCGTCGCCAAAGAGTTCCAGACCGAGGGCCTTGGCCTGAAGGGGCATCTGGATCGCAAATATTTCGAATTACTGGACCAAGGCCATGCCATCTATTTCAATGAGAAACGTTAATCTGGCTCTGCTTGCCCTGCTGCTGTGCGGGGGCGTCAGCGCCAAGGAGTCCGACTTCGCCGAGAAGGTGTATGTGGACGCCGTCAAACAGATAGCCGAGATGCAGGATAACCGTGTCACCTTCAGCGAGGATGTCATCATCACCCAGGGCACCATCAAGATTAAGGCCGACAAGGTGGTGGTGATCCGCTCGGGCGAGAAGGGCGCCGAGGTGATGACCGCCTATGGCAAACCCGCCACCTTCTTCCAGATCCTGGACAACGGCAAGCCGGTCAATGCCCATGGCGACAGCATTCGCTACGAGCTGAAGAATCGTCTGGTGACCATCACGGGCAACGGCGAGCTCAAGCAGGAAGACAGCCAGGTGAACGGCGATCTGATCCGCTATGACATCGTCAAACAGAAGATGATCGCCGAGAGCAAGGGTGAAACCAATCGCGTCAAGACGGTGTTCCTGCCCGATCAGGTCGAGAATTTCGACAAACCCGCCGACAAAAAGCAGGATAAATAAGCCATGGCAGTGTTGAAGGCAGCCGGGCTGCAGAAGAGCTACAAGAAGCGGATGGTGGTCAGTGACGTCAGCCTGGAAGTGGGCACCGGCCAGATCGTGGGCCTGCTCGGCCCGAATGGTGCCGGCAAGACCACCTCTTTTTACATGATCGTCGGCCTGGTGCAGCGGGATGCGGGCCTGATCACCATCGACGAGCAGGACATCAGCCTGCAACCCATGCACATACGTGCCCGCAATGGCATCGGCTATCTGCCCCAGGAAGCCTCCATCTTCCGCCGCCTCTCCGTCTATGACAACCTGATGGGGGTCATGCAGACCCGCAAGGAGCTGAGTCGTGAAGAGCGGGAAGACAAGGTGGAGCAGTTGCTGGAAGAGTTCAGCATCACCCACATCCGGGACAACCTGGGCCAGAGCCTGTCCGGTGGCGAGCGCCGCCGGGTCGAGATAGCCCGGGCCCTGGCGGCCGAACCCCGCTTCATCCTGCTGGACGAGCCGTTTGCGGGGGTCGATCCCATCTCTGTCATCGACATCAAGAAGATCATCCAGCATCTCAAGGAGCGGGGGCTGGGCGTGCTCATCACGGACCACAACGTGCGCGAGACGCTGGATGTGTGCGAGAAGGCCTATATCGTCAGTCACGGCAAGATGATAGCGGAAGGCACCCCCGCCGAGATCCTGGCCGACGAACAGGTCAAGCGTGTCTATTTGGGCGATCAATTCAGTCTATAGTAAGGGGAAATCGCCCTTCGTTTCCTGATGATCGCCTCGCTGAAATAAGGATATCCCGACGTAGATGAAGCCGACACTCCAGTTGCGTCTCGGTCAGCAATTGACCATGACGCCGCAGTTACAACAAGCGATTCGTCTGCTCCAGCTCTCTTCATTGGAACTTCAGCAGGAGATCCAGCAAGCCCTCGATAGCAACCCCCTGCTCGAGCAAGAAGAGGTCGAGCAGCAGGAGACTCATACCGATATTAAGCAGGATGAGAGCCAGATCGACAGCAGCGAGGCCATGGCTCAGGAGCAGTTGCCTGACGAGCTGCCGGTCGACAGCAGCTGGGATGACGTCTACTCCGCCGGCACCGGCCAGAGCGCCGGCCCCGTCTTCGAGGGGGAAGATAGCGTCTATCAGGGGGAGACCACGGAAAACCTGCAGGATTATCTGCTGTGGCAGATGCGGCTCACCCCGTTCAGCGATCTCGATGCCGCCATCGCCCTGGCCATCATCGACGGCATCGACGAGTCCGGCTACCTGACCAGCACCCTGGAAGACATCCAGCAGGCGGTGAGCAGTGACGACGTCGAGGTGGAGCTCGATGAGATCGAGGCCGTGCTCAAGCGGGTACAGCATTTCGATCCGGTCGGCATCGCGGCCCGCTCGGTACAGGAGTGCCTGCTGATCCAGCTGGGTCAGTTCAGTCCGAGCCAACCCTGGCTGACCCAGGCGCGTGAAGTGGTCCGTGATCACATGGACTTGCTGGGCAATCGGGACTATCGCACCCTGGCGCGCAAGACGCGGCTCAAGGAAGGGGAGCTCAAGGAGGTCATCGATCTCATCCAGCAGCTCGAACCCAGGCCCGGCAACCGGGTGGTGCAGAGCGATTCCCAGTACGTGATCCCGGATGTCACCGTGGTCAAGCGCCAGAACCGCTGGGTGGTGGAGCTGAACCCGGATTCGGCGCCCCGCATTCGCGTCAACGAAACCTATGCCGCCATGGCTCGCCAGGCGCGCACCAGCCAGGACACCCAGTTCATTCGCTCCCATCTGCAAGATGCCAAGTGGTTCATCAAGAGTCTGGAGAGCCGCAATGAGACCCTGCTCAAGGTGGCCAACTGCATCGTCGAGCAGCAGCAGGGGTTCTTTGAATACGGTGAGGAGGCCATGAAACCCATGGTACTCAACGACATCGCCGAGGCGGTGGAGATGCATGAATCGACCATCTCCCGGGTCACGACCCAGAAGTACATGCATACCCACCGTGGCATCTTCGAGCTGAAGTTCTTTTTCTCCAGTCACGTCAACACAGAAGGAGGAGGTGAGTGCTCATCGACCGCAATTCGTGCCCTGATCAAGAAGCTGGTGACGGCGGAGAACCCGGCGAAACCGCTAAGTGATAGCAAGATCGCGGATTTGCTGGCCGAACAGGGTATTATGGTGGCTCGACGCACGATCGCCAAATACCGTGAATCCTTGTTGATACCACCGTCCAATCAGCGCAAACGCCTGGTTTAGGCAACACAGAAGGAAGACGTTATGCAAATTAACTTGACCGGACACCACGTAGAGATCACCGAAGCGCTGCGTGATTATGTGAATAACAAGTTTGCCAAACTCGAGCGTCACTTTGACCACATCAACAATGTTCATGTGGTGTTGAGCGTAGAAAAACTGAACCAGATTGCCGAAGCCAAGCTACACGTCAGCGGGGGCGAAGTGTTCGCCAACTCGGAACACGCGGATATGTACGCCGCGATAGATACCCTGCTCGACAAACTTGATCGACAGATCATCAAGCACAAAGACAAGTTAAATCAAAAATAACCATGCAACTTGAACACATACTGAGTCGGGACTGCACCAAAAGTGCGGTCCCTTGTACCAGCAAGAAACGCGCCTTGGAAATCATCAGCGAGCTGGCCGCCGAGCGGCTGGGTACCCCGCGCCAGGCCCTGTTCGAATGTCTGCTTGCCCGCGAGAAGATGGGCAGCACCGGCATAGGTGCCGGCATTGCCATTCCCCATGGCCGCATCGGCGACGAGTTCCCGCCGACGGCGGTGCTGATGACCTTTGCCGAGCCCATCCCCTTCGATTCCATCGACAATCAGCCCGTCGATCTGCTCTTTGCCTTGTTGGTGCCGGAGAGTGAGTGCAAGCAGCATCTCAAGACCCTCTCCCTGATGGCCGCCAAATTGGGTGACAAGGCGGTCTGCCGCCAGCTGCGCCAGGCTGCCAGCGATGATGATCTCTACCAGATCATGATCTCCGCCTGATGGGCAGTCGCCCTCGCTAATCAACTCGTCGCTGTGGAGGTTGCAAGATGCAGCTTATCGTAGTCAGTGGCCGCTCCGGTTCGGGCAAGACCGTTGCGTTGCGGGTACTGGAAGATCTCGGGTATTACTGTGTCGACAATCTGCCGGTCAATCTGCTGCCTCAGCTGATCGTCTCGGTCGAGCGCCAGTACGACAAGCTGGCGGTCAGCATAGACGTGCGCAACCTGCCCGGTGATCCGGAGCGGCTGGAGACCCTGCTGGCCCAGGTGCGCGGTGATGGTCGGGTGCAATACAGCAGCTTCTTCTTCGATGCGGAGAACAGCACCCTGCTCAAACGTTACGGCGAGAGCCGTCGCCTGCACCCCCTCTCTCGCAAGCGCCTCTCCCTGGACGAGGCGATCCGCGAAGAGACCCATCTGCTGGCGCCGATCTCGGCGAGCGCCGATCTGCGTATCGACACCACCAGCCTCAGCATTCATGACCTCAGCGAGCTCATCAAGACCCGGGTGCTCGGCAAGAAGGAGAATGAGCTGGTGCTGGTGTTCGAGTCGTTCGGCTTCAAGTACGGCATTCCCAAGGATGCCGACTTCGTGTTCGATGCCCGCTTCCTGCCCAATCCCCACTGGATCCCCGAGCTCAAGCCGTTCACCGGCAAGGATGAGCCGGTGGCCCGCTACCTGGCGAGCCAGCCCGACGTGATGCAGTTCACCCTGCAGATCGAGAACATGCTGGCGACCTGGTTGCCGGCCCTGGAGCGCAACAACCGCAGCTATCTCACGGTCGGGATTGGCTGCACCGGCGGCCAGCACAGATCCGTGTTCATCGCCGAACAGTTGGCGCGGACCTTCGAGGGGCTCGGCAAGAACGTGCAGATCCGCCATCGCACCCTGGACAAACGGGATCCGCAACATTGATGGCGCAACGGGAGGTCAGATGACAGTCTCCGCCTCGGTAGAAGTGAAGAACAAGCTGGGCATGCATGCGCGCCCGGCCATGATGCTGTTCGAACTGGTACAGGGTTTCGATGCCCATGTGCTGCTGCGCAACGAAGAGGGGGTCGAGGCCGATGCCGACAGCGTCATCGGCATGCTGATGCTGGACTCGGCCCAGGGCAAGCGGGTGGAGGTGCAAGCCGAGGGGCCCCAGGAAGAGGCGGCCCTGGCCGCCGTGGTGGCCCTGTTCACCTCGGGGTTCAACGAGGAGTAGGGGCCCCGCTAGTGAGGCCCGGTGCGCGCCAGCGCCTTGAAACTGGCAAAGTCCCCACAGGCCAGCAGACTCTTGCTGGCCTTTTCGTTCATCAGTCTGATGAAGAGATCGTACAGGCCCATGGCCTCCTCATAGTCCCGCTTGCTGATGGCCAGCACGAAGCTGAGGCTGGCGATCTCGCCATTGCCCCACTCTATGCCCTGGGGCGCCAGCACCGTATAGACGCAGGTGCGCTTGGCCAGCAGCCCGAGGGAGTGGGGCAGGGCCATGCCGTCCCCCAGCATGGTGGAGACGATGGCTTCACGTTCGAACAGGGAGGCGCGAAAGCCGGGTTCGACCCTCTCCTCCGCCTCCAGCTGGCTGCACACCCGATCCAGCAGCTGCTGCTGGGTCAGGGGGGCATCCAGGATCAGGAAGTGCTCCTCGCTGAAATACTTGTCGAGCAGGTAGGGGCGAGTGCGATCGATCAGCACCAGCTTGCCGAGCTGCTCCAGCTGATACTGGGTCGGGAAGGGGGCGCCCTGGACCACGGGCACCCCCCTTCTCGCTCACTCTCACTGTGCTGATGACGAAGTCCTGCTCCAGCCGCGTCAGGGCCTCATACTCGCGCACCGAGTCCAGGCTGGTGAGCCTCAGTTGGAGGTATTCCCGGCGTATGCTGGCCTCCAGCACCCGGAAGGTGGCGTTGTCCCCGTCGCGCAGCCGCATGGGGATCTGTGAGGGATTCACAGATGGTACAAGGGAGGGGGCGCTCCAGGAGCCGGGTGAGAGTGTGAGCCGGATCATCTTGTCGGCGCGAGGCGGGGCGGACGGCGAGGGGCCGCCCGCGGGAGTCTGGGGTCAGCTGGCCCCTGCCGCGCTGGCGGCCTGCTGATTCTGGTAGCGCAGATCTTCCTCTATGATGACGGTCAGCTCGAAGGGCTTGCCGTCGCGGATGACGGAGATCTTCATCTGGGTGCCCGGGCGACTCTCGACAATTTTGTCCATGGCGGCCCGCACCCCGCTGATGGCCTCGCCGTTGATCTTGAGCAGGACGTCCCCGCGCCTCAGGCCGCCCTTGGCGGCGGGGCCGGCGGGATCCAGGCTCTCCACCACCAGACCGCGCAGATCGCCGAGGTTCATCATGCGCGCCACTATGGGGTTGATCTCGACGCTGGAGATGCCGAGGTAGCCGCGGATGACCCGGCCGTTGGTGATCAGCTCGTCCATGATGCGCTTGGCGAGGCGATAGGGAATGGCGAAGCTGATGCCGTAGCTCTCCTGGTTGCCGTTGAGGTGGTAGGCGGCGGTGTTGATGCCGACCAGATCGCCGTTGGCATTGACCAGAGCGCCACCCGAGTTGCCTTCGTTGATGGCGGCGTCGGTCTGCAGCAGATCCTGGCGGCCGTTGCTGTCGGGTCCCATGCTGGAGAGGCCGAGACGGCCGGTGGCGCTGATGATGCCCTGGGTGATGGTCTGGCCGACGTTGTAGGGGTTGCCGATGGCGAGCACCACGTCCCCCACGTCCGGGCGCAGTTCGGGATCCTGTGGGATCACCGGCAGGTTGTCCGATTCGATGTAGAGCACGGCGAGGTCGGTCAGGCGATCGGTTCCCACCAGTTCGGCGCTGAACACGCGGCCATCTTGCAGCGCGACGATGATCTGGTCCGCGTCGGCGATGACATGGTAGTTGGTCAGCACATGGCCGCGCTGGTTCATGATGACCCCGGAGCCCAGCCCCTGAGGTCTCAGTTCCGCCTTCTCGCCGCGGGCGCCGGCAAAGCTGCGGGTATAGATGTTGACCACGGCAGGGCCGGCACGGTGGGCGGCATAGGAGAAACTCATCTCCCGGCTGTTGCTGATGAGGTCGGGCAGCAGGGCGCCGCCTCTGAGGGTGGGAAAGAATAACAGCAACAGGGCTGCGACCATGAGGCCAAAGGCGATCGACTTGCCCAAGTAACTGATCAGAGGTGGGATTTTCATGTCATTCTCATTGCTGGTCGCTGCCAGCAGAGAATAACACTAACGATGAATAAAAATCACCCGCGACCTGGGTCGCGGGTGATGGAGGCTACAAGTAAGGGATGTGGCCCTAGCGGATCACCAGATAGAGGGAGGAGTCGCCCCGCTGGATGTTGAGGGCCAGCACATCCGGCTTGTTCTTCAGCGCCTTGGTCAGGTCGGCCAGGGTGTTCACCCTCAGCCGGTTGACCCCGATGATCACGTCCCCCTTCTGCAGGCCGGACGCGGCCGCCGGGGAGCGGGCATCGATGTCGGACACGGCGACGCCGGTCACCGGATCCGTGGTGGTGCTGAGTTTGGCACCTTCCAGGGCGGGATGCAGGGCGCTGGCGCGCACCTCGCTGTCATCGGCCTGTTTCAGGGTGACCTTGACGCTCTCCTCCTTGCCATCGCGCACTATGCCGAGGGTGACCTGCTTGCCCGCGCCCATGGTGGCGATCTTGGCACGCAGCTCCCCGAACGAGCGGATGGCCTTGCCATCGATGCTGGAGATGATGTCACCGGCCTTGATGCCAGCCTTGTCGGCGGCCGAGTCCGGCATGACCTGGTTGACGAAGGCGCCATTCTGCTTGGTGGAACCAAAGGTCTTGGCCAGATCAGAGGTCAGTTCGGCGCCCGTGATGCCCAGCTGGCCGCGACGCACCTCGCCATACTTGATGATCTGCTCGGACAGGTCGCGCACCATGTTGGACGGGATGGCGAAGCCGATGCCGATGTTGCCGCCATTGGGGCCAAGGATGGCGGTGTTGATGCCGATAAGCTCGCCACGCAGGTTGAGCAGGGCGCCGCCCGAGTTGCCCGAGTTGATGGCCGCATCGGTCTGGATGAAATTCTCGAAGTTCTCGATATTGAGGCCGCTGCGGCCCAGGGCGGAGACGATGCCGGAGGTGACCGTCTGGCCCAGACCGAATGGGTTGCCGATGGCCAGGGCATAATCGCCGACCCTCAGATCGTCGGAGTCCGCCAGCTTGATGGCGGTCAGGTCATCGCTCTTGATCTGCAGCAGGGCGATGTCGGACTGCTTGTCTTCACCGATCTTCTTGGCGGTAAACTCGCGGCCATCCTTCAGGCTGACCTTGATCTCGTCCGCCTCGTGGATCACGTGGGCGTTGGTGATCACGTAACCCTTCTTGGCATCGATGATGACCCCGGACCCGAGCGCCTGGAAGGGCTGCTCGCTCACCTGTTCATTGGGCATGTTGGGGCCGAAGAAGAAGCGGAACTGCTCGGGCAGACGCTGTCTGGTGATCTTCTTGCCGGAGACGGAGATGTTGACCACGGCAGGGGTCACCTGTTCCAGCACCGGGGCCAGACTCGGAATATCCTGATTGCCCATCAGGGAGGGCAGTGCCGCCTGGGCGGGGGCCGCAGAGAGGGCGATACCGACGCTGAGGGCTAGCACGCTGAGCAGAGAAAGAGGTTTACGCATATGAATAACAGCTCCCAGTTAATTGACTGTGCTTTCGCCAAGGATCTGACCGCAGATCAAGGGATTAGTTCCCGAAACGTGTCAACTGGATTGCTTCAGCAGACCGGAGGCGCTGCCGGCGTAGTCCCGCGGGGGCAGGCCCTGATTCGCTTCCTCGTCGGCGGGAGCGGCTTCCACTTCCGGCTCGCGGAACAGTGGCTCCTCGGCCTTGGCCAGGAACTTGCTCTGCTCGGCCATGTGGCGATACAGGGTCTGATACTGCTCGGCCAGCTGTTCCATCAGGGCGGCACTGTCGGCAAAGTGGTTGTTGATCTGGCCTTGGTAGTTCTCCATGTCCTTGCGGGCGGTGTTGAGTTCGCGCTCGAGGCGACCGGCATCGCGGCTGCGCACGGTAAAACGACCGATCAGGACTCCGATAATCAGGGCGGCGATGGCCAGCAGTATCCCATTCAACAGACTCATAGATGCTCCTTGTTACAGCAGATTCAACATGTGGATGACGGCTCAGGATGGCCGTCAGACCTGGGGGCACTATACCGTGCGCCCCGAGGCCGTGATACCCTTTTGTCCTCAATTCAGGGACTTGGAGGCGTTTGACAGGATGACCCCGCAGCAAAAATATCAGCAAGATCTGCAACGCGCTGATTTTCAGGCCGATCCGGCCCAGGCGATGGCAGTGACACACCTGGAGCGACTCTATCAGGATTTCTGCGCCCGCCCGACTCCGACCAGATCCCGCGGCCTGCTGGGGTGGTGGCAAAAGCCCAAGGCGCGGCAACCCATCCAGGGGTTATATATGTGGGGCGGCGTGGGCAGAGGCAAGACCTGGCTGATGGATACCTTCTTCGACAGCCTGCCGGGGGAGCGCAAGCTGCGAGTCCACTTCCACCGTTTCATGCACAGGGTGCACGATGAACTCAAGGGGCTGACCGGGCAGGCCGATCCCCTGCTGATCATCGCGCGTCGCCTGGCCGATGAGACGGACATCATCTGTTTTGACGAGTTTTTTGTCTCCGACATCACGGATGCCATGCTGCTTGGCACCCTGTTTCAGGCGTTGTTTGGCCATGGCGTGGTGCTGGTGGCTACCTCCAACATCCCCCCCGTGGATCTCTATCGCAATGGCCTGCAACGGGCGCGCTTCCTGCCGGCCATCGCGCTCATCGAGCAGCATTGCGAGATCCTCAACGTCGATGGCGGGGTCGATTACCGGTTGCGAACCCTGGAGCAGGCCGAGATCTATCATTATCCCCTCGACACCCAGGCGAGGACCAACCTGGATCGCTATTTTCAGCAGTTGGCGGGTAAGAAGCAGGCGCAGCCAGGCACCATAGAGATCAACCACCGCCAACTGAACTGCCTGGGTGCCGAGGAAGGCGTGCTCTACATCAGCTTCGACGAGCTCTGCTGCACCGCCCGCTCCCAGGGGGACTACATAGAGTTGTCGCGGCTGTTCCACTCCGTCTTGCTGGCCGGAGTCCAACCCATGGGGGCGGGCTCAGACGATGCGGCGCGCCGCTTCATCGCCATGGTGGACGAGTTCTACGAGCGACACGTCAAACTCATCGTCTCGGCCGCGGTTCCCATGGCCGAGCTCTATGGCAGCGGCTTGCTCAACTTCGAGTTCCGGCGCTGTCTTTCACGGCTGCAAGAGATGCAATCGCACGAATACCTTGCCAGAGTGCACCTTCCTTAGTCACAATACCGCGCCTGCCAGTCGGATGGGCATCTGCGGCAGGTAGGGCCGGGCGACATTTGCTAGCTTCATGGCAGTGAAATTAGCAGGTGATATTTAAGGCAACTTCACTTATAATCGCCCGGCCCACGTTACAGCTGTCGATAAGACAGCAATACTTTAAAGCTTTACTTGTATTCGAAGGGGTACAGGTAGGCCATCGTTTGTTGTTTGTGGGAGAGCCCCCATAAGCAATTGGGTCTGTAACAGGTAATTGGGTTTAACTTAATGAAAACTTTCGTTGCCAAGCCAGAAACCGTAAAACGTGACTGGTACATTGTGGACGCAGAAGGTAAAACTCTGGGTCGTATCGCAACCGAGATCGCTGCTCGTCTGCGTGGTAAGCACAAAGCCGAGTACACTCCGCACGTTGACACCGGTGATTACATCATCGTGGTAAACGCCGAGAAGGTACACGTAACCGGTAAGAAATTTACCGACAAAATGTACCACGCTCACTCCGGTTTCCCGGGTGGTATCAAGTCAATCAGCTTTGACAAGCTGATTCAGCGTAAACCGGAAATGGTTATCGAAGCTGCTGTTAAAGGCATGCTGCCGAAGGGCCCGCTGGGCCGTGCCATGTTCCGTAAACTGAAAGTTTACGCAGGCGCCGAGCACGCTCATGCTGCTCAGCAACCTCAAGTACTGGATATCTAATCGGGAACTGGCAACATGGCAGAAAATCAATACTACGGTACCGGCCGTCGCAAAAGCTCCACTGCTCGCGTATTTATCAAAGCGGGTAGCGGTAAAATCGTAATCAACCAGCGCTCCCTGGAGCAGTACTTCGGTCGTCCGACTGCCCGCATGGTAGTTCGTCAGCCGCTGGAACTGGTTGAGATGACCGAGAAACTGGATCTGTACATCACCGTTAACGGTGGTGGCATCTCCGGTCAAGCTGGTGCGATCCGCCACGGTATCACTCGTGCTCTGATGCAGTACGATGAAACCCTGCGTTCCGAACTGCGTAAAGCAGGCTTTGTTACTCGCGATGCCCGTAAGGTTGAGCGTAAGAAAGTCGGTCTGCACAAAGCTCGTAAGCGTCCGCAGTACTCCAAGCGTTAATTCGCTTTTGGTACTCACTCTTTCGAGTGTCAAAAAAGCCTGGCGACCGCCAGGCTTTTTTTATGCGTAACATTTTGCACGCCATTGCTAACCTCACGTCACAAAAGACAAAAATTTGTGTCTTTATTGTTTTTGCCCTCCGCTTGTCTTTCTTGTCAACTTGTTATCTTTTCTTTAAAATTTCCTCGATTTTTCTGTGACAATTGTAACTCCTGCTTCCGCCGCTGTTGTCACAGGGGAACAGGGACATTATAAGAATGCGCGGAGTCCACATGGGAGAGTTTTTGGATGAGCAATGCGCCAGTTGATACCGGTCGCCGCAGATTTCTTACCTGGTCAACGGTCGCCGTTGGTGGGGTAGGGGCTGCTTTTACCGCAGTGCCGTTTATAAAATCATGGAACCCGAGTGCCAAGGCCAAGGCCGCAGGTGCTCCGGTTGAAGTCGACATCAGCAAGTTGGAACCGGGTCAACTCATTCGCGTTGAATGGCGCGGCAAGCCGGTCTGGGTGGTCAATCGTACCAAGCAGACGCTGGATGGCCTGCCTACCCACGACAAGCTGTTGCGTGACCCCAACTCTGACGAACCCCAGCAGCCAGATTACGCTCACAACGAATATCGCTCCATCAAGCCTGAAATCTTCGTGGCAGTCGGTATCTGTACCCATCTGGGTTGTTCCCCGTCCTATCTGCCGGACAGCTTCGGCGAGCAGGTCGAGGGGGTCAGCTCTGGCTTTTTCTGCCCTTGTCATGGCTCCAAGTTTGACATGGCCGGTCGCGTGTTCCAGGGAGTTCCGGCTCCGCTGAACCTGGTGATCCCGCCGTACCAGTATCTCAACGACACCACCATCCTGGTCGGTGCCGATGGCAAGGAGGCCTGACCATGTTTGCCAAATTGATGGGCTGGATTGACTATCGTTTCCCGCTCACGGCCATGTACAACGATCATATGGCCAAGTACCCAGCGCCGAAAAACCTGAACTTCTGGTACTTTTTCGGTTCCCTTGCCATGTTGGTGCTGGTCAACCAGATCATCACCGGCATCTGGCTGACCATGAACTACAACCCGTCGGCGGAAGGCGCCTTTGCCTCCGTCGAATACATCATGCGCGACGTGGATTACGGCTGGTTGCTGCGCTACATGCACAGTACCGGTGCTTCCGCCTTCTTCGTGGTGGTCTATCTGCACATGTTCCGTGGTCTCATCTACGGCTCTTACCAGAAGCCCCGCGAGCTGCTGTGGATCTTCGGCATGCTGATCTTCCTGGTGCTGATGGCGGAAGCCTTCATGGGCTACCTGCTGCCCTGGGGCCAGATGTCCTTCTGGGGTGCCCAGGTCATCATCTCGCTGTTTGGTGCCATTCCGGTCATCGGCGACGATCTGACCCTGTGGATCCGCGGAGACTACGTCATCTCGGGGGCTACCCTGAACCGCTTCTTTGCGCTCCATGTCATCGCCTTGCCGCTGGTGCTGGTGCTGCTGGTGGCCATGCACATCCTGGCGCTGCACGAGGTGGGCTCCAACAACCCGGATGGCATCGACATCAAGAAGCATAAGGATGAGAACGGCTGGCCGCTGGACGCCGTCGCTTTCCATCCCTACTTTACGGTCAAGGACATGATCGGCGTGGCCGGCTTCCTGTTCTTCTTCTGCGCCATCATCTTCTTCAAACCGGACATGTGGGGCTATTTCCTAGAGAAGCCGAACTTTGAAGTGGCCAATGGCCTGAAGACCCCGGAGCACATTGCCCCGGTCTGGTACTTCACCCCCTTCTACGCCATCTTGCGGGCGGTACCGGACAAGCTGCTCGGCGTCATCATGATGGGGCTCTCCATCGTGGTGCTGTTCCTGCTGCCCTGGCTGGATCGCTGCAAGGTACGTTCGGTGCGCTATCGCAGCATGCTGCACAAGCTGAACATCGCTCAGTTTGTGGTCTGCTTCTTCATCCTCGGGGTGTTGGGGGTGCTGCCCTCCACGCCGACCCTGACGCTGATCGCACAGATCTGTTCACTCGGCTACTTCGGGTTCTTTGTCCTGCTGTTCTTCTACAGCAAAAATGAAAACACCAAGCCGCTGCCGGAGAGGGTCACATTCAAATGAAAAGGATAATCTTTGCTGTGCTCGCGCTGCTGCCCGGGTTGGCCATGGCGGCGGGAACCAGCGTGCCACTGGACACGGCTCACTATGATCTGAGCGACAAGGCATCCCTGCAGCGCGGTGCCACCACCTTCATGAACTATTGCGCCGGCTGCCACTCGACCCAGTATCAGCGTTACAACCGGGTGGCCGCGGATCTGGATATTCCCGAAGATCTGATGCGGGACAACCTCATCTTCAACGGCGCCAAGGTGGGGGATCTGATGAAGAGCTCCATCGCCGAGAAGGATGCGGCCCGCTGGTTCGGTGCTCCGCCGCCGGACTTGACCCTGGTTGCCCGGGTGCGTGGCGCTGACTGGATTTACACCTACCTGCGCTCCTTCTACGTGGACGAGACCCGTCCGTTCGGGGTGAACAACCTGGTGTTCCCGTCGGTGGGCATGCCCCACGTGCTGGAACCGCTCCAGGGCACGCCGCGTCTGGAACAGGAGACCCGTCTGGTCGATGGTCAGGAGGTGCACGAGGTTGTCGGCATCAAATCCGACGGCAATGGTGAAATGACGAACGAAGAGTATGATCAGACGGTGCTGGATCTGGTAAACTTCCTGGTCTACTCGGCTGAGCCGGTCAAACTGGAGCGCGAACGCATGGGCTTCTGGGTGCTGGGTTTTATCGCTATCTTCTTCATCTTCACTGTGCTGTTGAAGAAGGAATTCTGGCGCGACGTTCACTAAGCGACCAGATCCGAGTAATATAATGCACGGCAATGAGGTCCAAGCTACTTCATTGCCGTTTCTGCTTTTTAATGACGGGAGGGTTCAATGGCTGTAGCTGCCAATAAGCGTTCGGTAATGACGCTGTTTTCCGGTGCCAACGATATGTTCAGCCATCAGGTGCGCATTGTCCTGGCGGAGAAGGGTGTTAGCGTAGATATCTGCCAGGTTGACCCGAGCAACCTGCCGGATGAACTGGCGGAGCTGAACCCCTACAACTCCGTTCCGACCCTGGTGGATCGTGAGCTTGCGCTCTACACCTCGCGCATCATCATGGAGTATCTGGACGAGCGCTTCCCTCATCCGCCGCTGATGCCTGTCTACCCGGTCGCCCGTGGTAACAGCCGTCTGATGATGCATCGCATCGAGCTGGACTGGTACTCGCTGGCAGACAAGATCCTGGCGGGTAACGACGTCGAGGCGGCACGCAACGAGCTGCGGGACAACCTGCTGGCCATCGCGCCCATCTTCGGCGAAATGCCTTACTTCATGAGCGAAGAGTTCGGTCTGGTCGACTGCTACATGGCCCCCTTGCTGTGGCGTCTGCCGAGCCTGGGCATCGATCTGGGTGGCCGTGGCGCGAAAGAGCTGAAAGCCTACATGGTTCGCCTGTTCGAGCGTGAATCCTTCCAGGCTTCCCTGACCGAAGCCGAGCGCGAGATCCGCGCCGGCGTATGAGCATGGAACCGACAATGACGCCGAGTCGCCCGTACCTGTTGCGGGCGTTCTTCGATTGGCTGCTGGACAATGACCTGACCCCGCACCTGGTGGTGAACGTCAACATCCCCCATGTGCAGGTGCCCCTGCAGTATGCCCAGGATGGGCAGATAGTGCTGAACATAGCGCCGCGGGCGGTAATGCAGTTCCACATGGACAATGATGCGGTCAGCTTCAGTGCCCGTTTCGGTGGCGTATCCCAGCAGGTCTATATCCCGATGGCGGCCATCCTGGCCATCCATGCCAGGGAGAACGGTGTGGGCACCCTGTTCCCGCCCGAGCCTGGTTATGATCTCTGGCTGGAGCAGGCACAGGAGCAGGAACTGCCGGATCCTGAGCCGCCACGGCCGAGCGGCAGACCGAGTCTCAAGGTCATCAAGTGATCGCCTGAAACCAATAAAAAACGCAGCCCATGGGCTGCGTTTTTCTATTCAGGGGGCTCACTGGGCGTATTCGAATGCCTTGATGACCCGGGTGACGCCACTGACGTGGCGGGCAATCTCGACCGACTGCTCCCCCTCCTTGCGGGTCACCAGGCCTATCAGGAATACCTCGCCATTTTCGGTGACCACCTTGACCTTGGTGCTGTCGAAGTTCTTGGTGGCCAGCATGTCGGCACGGACCTTGGAGGTGATCCAGGAGTCGTTGCTGCGGGTGGCTATGCTCACCGGCTTGCCCAGGCGCAGCTCGTTGTAGACGTGACGCACCCCCTCGATGCGGCCGACCGTCTGACCCGCCGCCAGCTTGTAGGCATCGGTCGGCGTCTGGCCGACCAGCAGCACGCGGCCGTTGTTGCTGTAGACACTGATCTTGCTGGCCGCAGAGAGCGCCTTGTTGTCGGCCAGCAGGTTGGCCGCTTTCAGCTCGATGGCCTGATCGTCCCACTGGGTGCTCAGGGTGCGGCGATCCCCCGCGCTCGTTGCGGTGCCGGCGGCGCCGCCGACCAGCACGGCCGCACAGCCTTGCAGCAGCAGGGTGCCGGTCACCAAGGCCATTATCATGGTCTTTTTCAAGATGTCAGTCCTCTTGTTGCGGGAAAAGCGTCTGATCGATGAGATCACACAGGCAGTGCAGGGTCAACAGGTTGACTTCCAGAATGCGTGGCCGGCGGGAGGAGGGAACCCGGATCTCCACGTCATTCGGGCCGAGCAGGCCGGCCATCTCGCCACCATCGCCGCCCCCGAGCACGACTATGGTCATGTCGCGGGAGAGGGCGGCCTCGGCGGCCTTGATCAGGCTGCGGCTGTTGCCCGTGGTGGTGATGACCACCAGAATGTCGCCGGGTTGACCCAGGGCGCGGATCTGCTTGGCATAGACCTCTTCGAAGCCATGGTCGGTGGCGACGGCGCTGATGGTGGCCATGTCTGCCGTCAGGGCCATGCCGGGCAGGGAGGGGCGCTGGGTCTCGTAGCAGTTGACCAGCTCGCTGATGAACAGCTGGGCCAGGGCGGCGGAGGGACCATTGCCGCAGGCCAGCACCTTGTGGCCGTTGAGCAGGCAGATGGTGATCATCTGGGCGGCGGTGTGAATGGCATCCGGCAGCGCCTCGGCGGCGGCGATCTTGGTTTGAATGCTTTCCGTGTAATTCTCTTTGATGCGATCTGTCATGGGGTCCTCTTAAAATGCGTTCTGGATCCAGTCAGGCTGGTTGCCCTCGAACGCCAGCACATCGAATCGACAGGCCTGGCTGGCCTCGTTGATGCCATGGTGCGTCAAATAGTGGCGCGCGGCCAGCATGAGCTTGCGCCGTTTGGCAGGGGTGACCGAGGCGGCGGCGCCGCCATGGCCGCCATCAGCCCGGTATCTGACCTCGACAAACACCAGGGTCTCGCCCTGGCGCATGATGAGATCCAGTTCACCACCCCGGCAGCGGTAGTTGCGGCTGATCAGTTGCAGGCCCCGGGCCTGCAACCAGTCCGCCGCGGCTGACTCAAAGTGTTGACCCGGTGTCTGCGGCGTCTGAAACAGGTTCAGGCAACGCTGTATCAGGGGCTTGAGCCGGTTCTTCATCGCTGGACTCCGGGGTGTCGGGGAGCTGGGGTTGCGCCATGCCGATGGGGTTGCCGGCGGCGTCGAGCAGTGAGCCATCCCGATAGGTGGCCCAGCTCTGTTCACGCTGTATCACCCCGTCCGGGCCGACGCTGAGCTGGCCGCTCAGGCCCGCCTGCTTCATGGCGCCGACGCTGCGCATCTGCATCAGGTTGGGGCTCAGGCTGATGGCGTCATAGCCGAGGGCGAACAGGCGCAGCAGATCGCCCTGGGTCTGTGGCCAGAGCAGCTGTGCCTTGCCGCGCAGCTCGTTGAATTCGCCCAGCATCAGCGGCATGTCGCCGATGTGCAGGCCGTTGAGCTCGGAGGTGACCTCGGTGGCGCCGCTGTCATAACCGCGCGGCCCAGTGTAGATGGGCAGGCTGCCCATGGGATTGACCGAGATATCCACATAGGGCTTCACCATCCGGGTCTCCAGGTTGTTGGCGACCAGGTAGACCACGTCTATGCTGCGGGGCGTCTCATCGCTGAGCTGCACTATCTCGCCGGCCCGGGCGGTGGAGCGGCCACTGAGGGCATTCTTCACCATGCCGGGTACTTCCTTGCGCGAGCCAAAGGTGGCGACCACCGGCTTGTCCTGGCTCAGGCCGTTCCAGGTCTGCTCGAACGCCTTGATGCTGCCATAGCCGATGCGGCCCTGAGCGGCGATGAGCAAGGGCTTGCGATAGCCCTGGCCAAACAGGTAGCTGGCGGCCTGGCTCGCATCGGCGGCGGCGGAGAGGGAGAAGTAGAAGGTATTGTCATTGACCACCGGCTTGTCCAGCTCGTTCAGGGCGAGCACGGGCACGGTCGGGTTGAGCTTGAGCAGCTCGTCGACCCTGTCCTTGAGCAGGGGGCCTATGATCATGTCGGCTCCATCCTGGAGGGCTTGCCGGTAGAGATCGCCGACGGCCTTGGTCTGGGTGTCGTAGAAGTTCAGGCTGTATTGTCCGCCCTGCTCCTTGTAGGACATCAGCATGCCGTTGCGAATAGCCGACCCCTGCTGTTCCAGATTGCCGGACAGGGGCAGCAGGACGGCGATCTGCTGGGGAGCAAGCCCCGCCGTGCTGGCCAGGTCGCCGAGACCGGCCGGCATGTCCTGCTGGGCGGGGTGGTTCGGGAAGTTACGCTTCCAGCCATCGAGCTGGCGGGCCAGCTGGCTCGGCTGGGCGCCAAACTCGTTGACCAGGGCCGCCAGTCGCAGCCAGCCGGTGACCACATCAGGGGCAGGCGCCTCTTCCAGCGCCAGCAGGGTGGAGGGGGTCATGCTTTTGAGCAGGGACCAGATCTGCTTGTGGTTGGTGGCGATGTCCCCCTGGCTCAGGTAGGGCTCGAGCAGGATCAATGACTTGGCGGCGCCAAACTTGTTGTTGATGTCGAGCTGCAGCACGGTGCGCTGACGATACCAGTCACGCTGGGTATCGCCATCGAGCGCCACCGCCGGCTTGGCCTCCAGCAGGATCAAGGCCTGGTTGGCATTGCCCTGGGCCAGCAGCAGATGAGCCTCCAGCAGCTGGGCCTGAGCCTGCTGCTGCGGGGTTTTTGCCTGCTTTTGCAACTGCTGCAACAGGGCCTGGGCCGGATTGATCTGACCCTGGGCCAGATAACTGCGAGCGGCCAGGGCCTGCCAGATGAAGGCTTCGTCCGGCTTGGCCGGGTCCACCTTGGCGAGATAGGCATCCGGGGTCTGGGTCAGTTTGGCGAAGGCGGAGAGGCCCCCTTCCTGCCCTGACGGTTGATTGGGTTCCGACGCACAACCCGCGAGCAGCAAGGCCGCGAGTAGGATGCCGAAGAGTCGTGATACACTTAGCTGCTTTGTAACCCGGTTCAAGTTTATTCCCCGACCAGTGTTGAAGTTCCCCATAGTGTAAACGGGCCAATATGGCGACACAATTGTCGGGACGCTCGGAGATCCCATGAGTGATACCCCAACCCTCTATATAGTCCCCACCCCCATAGGCAATCTGGCGGATATCACCCAGCGCGCCCTGGACACCCTGCGCCGTGTCGATCTGGTGGCGGCGGAAGATACCCGTCACACCGGCATACTGCTGCATCACTACCAGATCTCGGTGGCGACCTTCCCCCTTCATGACCACAACGAACAGCAGAAGGCCGACGTCCTGATAGCGAAGATCAAGGAGGGCAAGAGCGTCGCCCTGGTCTCGGATGCGGGTACCCCCCTCATCAGCGACCCCGGCTACCACCTGGTCACCCGCTGTCGCGAGGCCGGGGTCAAGGTGGTGCCGCTGCCGGGTCCCTGCGCCGCCATCACGGCGCTCTCCGCCGCCGGTCTGCCCACCGACCGCTTCGCCTTCGAAGGGTTCCTGCCGGCGAAAACCAAGGGGCGCGATGACAGGCTGCAGGCCGTCATCGAAGACACCCGTTCTCTGGTGTTTTATGAGTCTCCGCGTCGGGTCCAGGAGACGGTGGAGGCCATCGCCCGCATCCTGGGGGAGCGTCAGGTGGTGGTGTGCCGCGAGCTGACCAAGACCTTCGAGTCCATTCACGGCCTGCCCGCCTCCGAGATGCTGGCCTGGCTGGGGGAGGACGAGAACCGTTGCCGCGGCGAAATCGTGCTGGTGGTCGCCGGTGCCAGCAAGCTGGATGAAGCATTGCCTGCCGAGGCGATCCGCACCCTGGGACTGCTGGTGGCCGAGCTGCCCCTGAAAAAAGCGGCGGCCCTGACCGCCGACATCCACGGCGTGAAGAAGAATGCCCTCTACAAATACGGCCTGGAGCATTATTGAGCCCGATTGAAGGCAGGGGTGCTCCATCCGAACATCATTCGAACACAAAGAGAGCAGCCCTGACCGCCGGCATCCACAGGATGAAGGCGAATCTCCTCTGCCAATATGGTCTCGGGCACGATTAATCCGGCGAAAGGGCAATTGCCGGTTTACCCGGGCGGCGGGGCAGGGCTATAATCCGCGCCTCGGAGTCGGCCGGACAATCGCTGCTTCGTCGTTGTGTCCCTCGGGACAGACGGGCGGAGGGGAGGAAAGTCCGGGCTTCATAGGGCAGGGTGCCAGGTAACGCCTGGGGGGCGTGAGCCTACGACCAGTGCAACAGAGAGCAAACCGCCGATGGCCCGCAAGGGATCAGGTAAGGGTGAAAGGGTGCGGTAAGAGCGCACCGCGCGACTGGCAACAGTTCGTGGCACGGTAAACTCCACCCGAAGCAAGACCAAATAGGCCCCTATTGGCGCGGCCCGCGTTGGGGGCGGGTAGGTTGCTGGAGCCAGTGAGCGATTGCTGGCCTAGAGGAATGATTGTCACCGGGGCAACCCGGTACAGAACCCGGCTTACAGGCCGACTCCGACCTTATTCCAGGGTAGATGCTACCCACAAGAATCCCGGTACCTTCTGGTCCGGGATTTTTCTTTATGGGCCCGGTTCGGCCCGATGGCGCCTTTTTCGATTTTGTAATACAGTTCCCGCCCATTTTGGTCGCTTCAACTCGACTGGTCCCCTCGTCTTGCCCGTCCCGTCATCCGGGTATAAATAGGCTTCGAGTGTACCTTGATCCTCTATCGCTTTATTATTTCCCCCTGAATCGCGGGCCTCTTTCATGGGGACTCACATTAATCGCATGCACTTTCCCTGAAATAACTCGTGGAAAATCAACCCGCTTAATCCGAGCCTGCCAAACGCTGCGTCAATATGTTCCCCGCCACAAGGATCCTTGCTTGAAAAGCCCTTTACTCGTCCTTAAACTTCACAGTGGAGAAAAGTGGATCAAAGTGGTTTTTCTGGGCAGAGACCCACCATTTATTCATCGGGGATGGCAAATTTGTTGCGTGGCGCTCACGCCATCAGCCTGGATGTCAAAGGGCGATTGGCGATTCCGACCAAGTTCCGTGACTGGCTGCGCGACGAATGCGACGGCCAGCTGGTCTGCACCATAGATATTGCCCACCCCTGCCTGCTGCTCTACCCCCTGCATGAATGGGAGGAGATAGAACGCAAGCTGAAGACGCTCTCCAGCATGGATCCCGCGCAACGCCGTCTGCAGCGCCTGTTGCTGGGGCACGCGACCGAATGTGAACTGGACGGCAATGGCCGTCTTCTGCTCTCCCAGCCCTTGCGCACCCATGCCGGGCTGGACAAGAGAATCATGCTGGTGGGCCAGCTCAACAAGTTTGAGCTGTGGGACGAAGCCCGCTGGCAACATCAGATCGATACCGATATCGCGAGCCTGCCCGAGGATGACTGGGCCGGCTCGGATCGCTTACAGGATTTCTCGCTATAAATGAGCCAAGCCGCTGAACATATCACAGTGCTGTTGCACGAAGCCGTCGAAGGTCTGGCCATCCAGCCGGACGGCATCTACGTCGACGGCACCTTTGGCCGTGGCGGTCACTCCCGTCTCATCTTGCAAAAACTCGGTCCCAATGGCCGTCTGATCGCGATTGACCGCGATCCTCAGGCCATCGCCGAAGCCGCCAAGATCCAGGATCCCCGTTTCGAGATAGTGCACGGTCCCTTCTCCGGGATCACCGGCTACCTGGCCGATCGCGGTCTGCTGGGCAAGGTCAACGGCTTCCTGCTGGATCTGGGGGTCTCTTCCCCCCAGTTGGACGATGCCGAGCGCGGCTTCAGCTTCATGAAGGACGGCCCCCTCGACATGCGCATGGACCCCACCACGGGCCAGAGCGCGGCGCAGTGGCTGGCCAAGGCCGACGTGGATGACATCGCCTGGGTATTGAAGACCTTCGGCGAGGAGCGTTTCGCCAAGAAGATAGCCCGCGCCATCGTCCACGATCGGGCGACCGAACCCTATGTGCGCACCCGCCAGCTGGCGGAGATGATTGCCAGGGTCAACCCGAGCAAGGAGAAGGGCAAGCACGCGGCCACCCGCAGCTTCCAGGCCATCCGCATCTATATCAACAGCGAGCTGGACGAGATAGAAACGGCGCTGGATGGTGCCCTGCAGGCACTGGCCCCCGAGGGGCGCCTCTCCGTCATCAGCTTCCACTCCCTGGAAGACAGGCTGGTCAAACACTTCATCCGCAAGCATGAGAAGGGGCCGGAGGTGCCGCGGGGCATCCCCCTGACCGAAGCCCAGCTGGCCGGTGGCCGCAAGCTGAAATCGGTGGGCAAGGCGCTCAAGCCGTCGGAACACGAAATCACCGAAAACACCCGGTCCCGCAGCTCTGTGCTGCGGGTCGCAGAGCGGCTGGCGGAGTGAGTCATGAGTGAGTTTCGCGTCCACCTCGGCAAGGAGATAGTGCAGGACCTCTGGCGTCACAAGCTGCAGCTGGCCCTGGCCATTGCCGTGCTGGTCACCTGCTTCGCGGTGATCCTAGTGACCAACATGACCCGGGTGATGACCTCGACCCAGAACGATCTCATGGCCGAGGAGGACAGGCTCAACATAGAGTGGCGCCACCTCTTGCTGGAGCAGGGCACCCTGGCCGAGCACTCCCGGGTGGCGGCACTGGCCATGGACAAGTTGCAGATGGCTCGCCCCCTGGTGACCACCGAGAAGGTAATCAGCCAACCATGAAACGCAAGACGCCCGCCAAGGCGCAGGTCAAAGCCCCGTCACTCTACCCATGGCGTTTTCGCACCCTGGTGTTGTTCATCGGGATAGCGTTTGTCGGCCTGATCCTGCGTCTGGCCTGGATCCAGGTCATAAGCCCGGACCGGTTGCGCCAGGAGGGAGACATGCGCTCCCTGCGCACCACCTCGACCCAGGCGGTGCGCGGCATGATCACGGATCGCAACGGCGAGCAGCTGGCGGTCTCGGTGCCGGTCGAGGCGGTCTGGGCCGATCCCAAGACGGTCCACGAGTCCGGCTCCATCCACAACGAGCGGGCCTGGCTGGCCCTCTCCGCCGTGCTCAAGGTCGATATCAACACCCTCAAGCACCGCATCTCCAACCCCAAGAAGCGCTTCGTCTATCTGCAGCGTCAGGTGACCCCGGCCGTGGCCGAGTACATCAAGGGCCTCAAGCTGGGGGGCGTCTTCCTGCGTCCCGAGTCGCGCCGTTTCTACCCCACGGGGGAGATCAGCGCCCACCTGGTGGGGGTGACCAACATAGATGGCCATGGCATAGAGGGGATCGAGCGCAGCTACGATCAGTGGCTGAGCGCGACCCCGGGCGAGCAGCGGGTGCGCAAGGACAGACAGGGCCGGGTCATAGAGCGGCTCGGCGTGGTCAAGGAGGGCAAGAACGCCAACAACCTGGCCCTGAGCATCGATCAGCGGGTGCAGGCCCTGGCCTATCGCGCCCTGAAACGGGCCACCGACGAGAACAAGGCCACGTCCGGCTCCCTGGTGATGCTGGATGTGAAGACGGGGGAGGTGCTGGCCATGGTCAACACCCCCTCCTACAACCCTAACAACCGGGGTCAGTACCAGAGCTTCCGGGTGCGCAACCGGGTGGTGACGGACACCTATGAGCCGGGTTCCACCGTCAAGCCGCTGATCCTGCTCAGCGCCCTGCAGGCCGGGGTGACGAGCTGGAAGGATCACATCCAGGGCGGCCCCCTCTATATCGGGGCCAAGCAGATCCGTGATGTCAGCATCCACAACGCCAACAACCTGTTCGACATCCTGCGTTACTCCTCCAACATCGGCATGTCCCGCATCGCCCTGCGCATGCCGGCCCAGGAGATGATCAACACCCTCAGCCTGTTCGGCTTTGGCAATGACACCGGCAGCGGCCTGATCGGCGAGAGCCTGGGGATGCTGCCCCAGCGCCGGCGCTGGTCCGATATCGAGCGGGCCACCCTGTCGTTCGGCTACGGCCTGCGGGTCACCCCGCTGCAGCTGGCCTCCGCCTATGCCACCCTGGCCAACCAGGGCAAGCGGGTGCCCATCTCCACCATCAAGCTGGACAAGGCGCCCCAGGGTGAGCAGGTCATCGACCACAACAATGCCAAGGCCATGATGCAGGCCCTGGAGTTCGTGGTCGACAACGCCATTCCCAAGGCCAAGGTGCCCGGCTACCGCGTCGGCGGCAAGAGCGGCACCGCCAAGGTCGCCGTCGCCGGCGGCTACGGCAAGGACTACATGGCCTGGTTTGCCGGCTTCGCCCCGGCCAGCAACCCCCGCTTCGTCATGGTGGTGGTGGTCAACGAGCCCAAGGGCAGTGCCTATTACGGCGGTGCCGTGGCGACCCCGCCCTTTGCCGAAGCCATGGGCGGCGTGCTGCAGCTCTACAACATTCGTCCCGATGCGGTGCCCAATGCGCCGCCCCCCTCACTCGCCCGACTGGAGGCCGCCGTTGTCCCTCACACTTGATGCGCTGGTGCGCCCCTTCGGCATCGAAGCCCAGGCGCTCCCCCTGACCGACATGCAGCTCGACAGCCGACGGGTCGGCCCGGGTTGCCTGTTCGTGGCACTCAAGGGGCATCAGGCCGACGGCAGGCAGTTCATCGAGCAGGCGGCGGCCCGGGGGGCGAGCGCCGTGCTGTTCGAAGATGACGGCGCCTTCCTGCCCCCGGCGCTGGCGATCCCCTGCATCGGCATGGGCGACCTGCCCGCCAGGCTCAGTGCCCTGGCCGGGCGCTTCTTCGGCGATCCGGCCAGGGCGCTGCAACTGATCGGCATCACGGGCACCAATGGCAAGAGCACCACGGCGCTGCTGGTGGCCAACTGGCACAGCCTGCTCGCCGAGCAGAGCGGGGCCGGCAAGGCGGCCGTGATGGGCACCATAGGCAATGGCCTGTTCGGCGAGCTGGTGGAAGCCGCCAACACCACCGGCAGCGCCCTCGAGGTGCAGGCCAATCTGGCCGCCCTGCGCGACCAGGGCGCCAGCCTGGTGGCCATGGAGGTTTCCAGCCATGGTCTGGTGCAGCACAGGGTGGCGGATCTCCACTTCGCCGCCACCGTCTTCACCAACCTGAGCCGGGATCATCTCGACTATCACGGCTCCATGGCCGCCTATGGCGAGGCCAAGGCGCTGCTGCTCAAGCAGGTCGATGAGCACTGTGCCGTCATCAATGACGACGACCCGCTGGGCCGCGAATGGCTGGCCCGTTATCCCCAGGCGGTGGCCTTCGGCACCAATGGCCCGATTGAAAACCATCCAGGGCGACAGTTGACGGCGCAGCATCCCCAATTTCATCAGCAGGGATTCAGTTCAACCATTAACTCCAGCTGGGGGAATGGTGTATTATCCGCCCCCTTGCTCGGCCGCTTCAACGTCAGCAATGTGCTGGCGGCCATGGGGGCCATGCTGGTGCTCGGCCACGGGTTCGAGCAGCTGATCGCCACCGCCCCCCGCCTGCAGGGGGTAACAGGTCGCATGGAGTGTTTCGGCGGCGGCGATGCGCCGCTGGCGGTGGTCGATTATGCCCACACCCCGGATGCGCTGGAGAAGGCGCTGCAGGCCCTGCGGGTGCACTGCGAGGGGCGGCTGTGGTGCATCGTCGGTTGCGGTGGCGACCGCGATCGCGGCAAGCGTCCCATGATGGCCGCCGTGGCCGAGCTGCATGCGGACTGCGTGATCCTGACCGATGACAATCCCCGTACCGAATCGCCGGCCCGCATCATGGCCGACATGGTGGCGGGTCTTGCCGATCCTGGCGCCGTGACCATAGAGCACGACAGGGTCAAGGCCATAGGGCTGGCGCTGGCGCAGGCGAGCAAAGAGGACATCATCCTGGTGGCCGGCAAAGGTCACGAGGATTATCAGATCATTGGCAAAGACAAGCGGCACTACAGCGACCGGGAAACCGTCGCGGCCGCGTTGCACACATTAATGGAGTCATTCAGATGATGACCCTCAGGCTTGCCGAACTGGCCCGGGCGCTCGATGCCCGCCTGATTGGCGGCGATCACGAGATCACCGCCGTCAGCACCGACACCCGCACCCTGGGCGCCGGTGCCCTGTTCGTGGCCCTGCGCGGCGAGCGGTTCGACGCCCACGATTTCTGCGATCAGGCGGTGCTGGCGGGGGCCTCTGCCCTGCTGGTGGAGCGTGAACTGCCCCTGGCCATTCCCCAGCTGGTGGTGAACGACAGCCTCAAGGGGTTGGGGCGCCTCGGCAAGCTGGTGCGCGAGCGCATCAACCCGAAAGTGCTCGCCATCACCGGCAGCTGCGGCAAGACCACGGTGAAGGAGATGGCGACCGCCATCCTGCGCTGTGAGGGGGAGGTGCTGGCCACCGCCGGCAACTTCAACAACGAGGTGGGGGTGCCGCTCACCCTGCTGCGCCTCGAGCCGCAGCACCAGTTTGCGGTGATGGAGCTGGGGGCCAACCACCCGGGCGAGATCGCCTGGACCACCTCCCTGGCCCGGCCCGATGCCGCCATCATCAACAACGTGGCGGCGGCCCATCTGGAAGGCTTCGGCTCCCTGGAAGGGGTGTTCCACGCCAAGAGCGAAATTTTTGAGGGCCTGCGCGAGGGCGGCAGCGCCATCGTCAATGCCGACAACGCGTTCTGGCCGAAGTGGCGTGAAAAGGGCATCCGCTGCGCCTTCTCCCTCGAGGACCCGAGCCAGCCCTTCCACGCCCGCGACATAGTGCTCAACGAGCAGGGGTGTGCCGGGTTCGTGATGGTGACTCCCCAGGGGGAAGTCAACCTGACCCTGGCCATTCCCGGTCGCCACAACGTGGCCAACGCCCTGGCCGCCGCGGCCGGCTGTCTGGCGCTGGGGGCCTCGCTTGCCTCAGTCAAGGCGGGGCTGGAGCAGATGGCACCGGTCAAGGGGCGCTTCTGCGTGCGCCGCTGGGGTGGCCTGACCCTGATAGATGACACCTACAACGCCAGCGTGGAGTCCGTGCTGGCGGGCATCGATGCCTTGACCGCCATGGGTGGCTACAAGGTGCTGGTGTTCGGCGACATGCGAGAACTGGGCGAGGGCTCGGCCGAGCAGCACGCCCGGGTCGGCCACCATGCCCGCGCGTGCGGGCTGGATGCCGTGCTCACGGTCGGCGAGGAGAGCCGCCATACCGCAGACGCCGCGGGCGGCCGACATTTCGATAACAAGGCGTCTCTCTATGACGTGCTGGCACAGATGATCACGACAGAACAAAGCATCGCCATTCTGGTGAAAGGGGCGC
Source organism: Aeromonas crassostreae (assembly GCF_054052445.1). Lineage (NCBI taxonomy): Bacteria > Pseudomonadati > Pseudomonadota > Gammaproteobacteria > Aeromonadales > Aeromonadaceae > Aeromonas > Aeromonas crassostreae. The sequence continues at coordinate 39,870 of NZ_JBSTYM010000002.1, forward strand.
GGGGTTCGCGCATGGAAGATATCGTCAACATGGTCGCCGACCATCAGGAGCAAGCCTCATGCTAGTCTGGCTGGCAGAACTGCTCACCCCGCACTTCACCTTCTTCAACGTCTTCTCCTACCTGACGTTTCGCGCCATCCTGTCGATCATCACCGGCCTGGTGGTGGCGCTCTGGATGGGGCCGCGCCTCATCCGCCGCCTGCAGATCCTGAAATTCGGCCAGGTGATCCGCAACGACGGCCCCGAGTCCCACCTCAGCAAGCGGGGCACCCCGACCATGGGCGGCCTGATGATCATCGCCGCCATCTTCATCTCGGTGCTGCTCTGGAGCCGCCTCGACAACCCCTATGTCTGGCTGGTGCTGTTCGTGCTTGGCGCCTACGGCGCCATCGGCTTTGCCGACGACTACCTCAAGGTGGTGCGCAAGAACACCGACGGCCTGATCGCCCGCTGGAAGTACTTCTGGCAGTCGGCGGTCGCCCTGGCCGTGGCGGTCTTCCTCTATGCCACCGCGACCCACGACGGCCAGACCCAGCTGGTGGTGCCCTTCCTCAAGGACGTGATGCCCCAGCTCGGCCTGATGTTCATCATACTGACCTACTTCGTCATCGTCGGTACCTCCAACGCGGTCAATCTGACCGATGGTCTCGATGGCCTGGCCATCATGCCCACCGTGATGGTGGCGGGGGGCTTCGCCCTCATCGCCTGGGCCACCGGCAACGTCAACTTCGCCAACTACCTGCACATTCCCTATGTGCCCTACACCTCCGAGCTGGTGATCGTCTGTACCGCCATCGTGGGGGCGGGCCTGGGCTTTCTCTGGTTCAACACCTATCCGGCCCAGGTGTTCATGGGAGACGTGGGTTCCCTGGCCCTCGGCGGAGCCCTTGGCACCATCGCCGTGCTGGTGCGCCAGGAGTTTCTGCTGGTGATCATGGGCGGTGTCTTCGTGATGGAGACGGTCTCGGTGATCCTGCAGGTGGGATCCTACAAGCTACGCGGCGTGCGTATCTTCCGCATGGCCCCCATCCACCACCACTACGAGAAGAAGGGCTGGCCCGAGCCGCGCGTCATAGTGCGCTTCTGGATCATCACCCTGATGCTGGTGCTGCTGGGTCTCGCCACCCTGAAGGTGCGTTGATCATGGTCATCATCCTGGGTTTGGGCAAAACCGGTCTCTCCTGCGTCGATTACTTCCTCGGCCGTGGCGTGACGCCCCTGGTGATGGACACCCGCCAGCATCCCCCCGGCCGCGACCAGCTGCCGGCCGGGGTCGAGCTGCGCGAGGGGCTGGATGAAGCCCTGCTCACCCAGGCACACCTCATCGTCGCGAGCCCGGGCATCGCCCTGGCGACCCCGGCGCTGAAAGCCGCCGCCGAGCGCGGCATCGACATCGTCGGTGACATAGAGCTGTTCGTGCGCGAGACCAGTACCCCCGTCATCGCCATCACAGGCTCCAACGGCAAGAGCACGGTCACCACGCTAGTGGGCGAGATGATCGCCGAGGCGGGCCTCAAGGTGGGGGTGGGCGGCAATATCGGCACCCCGGCCCTGAGCCTGCTCAAGCAGCCCATGGATCTCTGCGTGCTGGAGCTCTCCAGCTTCCAGCTCGAGACCACCCACAGCCTGCGCGCCGCCGCCTCCGTGGTACTCAATCTCAGTGAGGATCACATGGATCGCTATGCCGGCATGGCCGATTACCGCGCCGCCAAGCAGGAGATCCATCAGCACTCCCAGCACATCCTGGTGAACCGGGACGATGCCCTGACCCTGCCCGACGTGGGAGAACTTTGGAGCAGCTTCGGCCTCGACGGCAATGCCTATGGCCGTGGCGAGTTCGATGGCGAGCTCTGGTTGACCCTGCACGGCGAGCCGCTCCTCCCGGTGAGCGAGATGAAGATAGTCGGCGCCCACAATCAGGCCAATGCCCTGGCGGCCATGGCCCTGTGCGATGCGGTTGGCATCCCCCGTGAACCCCAGCTCGCCGTGCTGCGCCGCTTCGAGGGTCTGCCCCACCGTGCCCGCTTCGTGCGCGAAGTGAACGGGGTACGCTGGATCAACGACTCCAAGGCCACCAACGTGGGCGCGACCCTGGCCGCCGTGGCCGGGGTGCGTGAAGCCGTCAAGGGGCGTCTGCTGCTGCTGGCCGGTGGCCAGGGCAAGGGACAGGATTTCGGCCCCATCCAGGCGCTGCTCGGCCACCAGATCGATCACATGTACTGCTTCGGTCAGGATGCCGAGCGGCTGCTGGCCCTGGGCGAGCAGACCGAGCAGGTGGCGGACCTGGATGCCGCCGTCGCCAAGGCGGCGCTGGACGCCAGGCCTGGTGACTGGGTGCTGCTGGCCCCCGCCTGCGCCAGCCTGGATCAGTTCGCCTCCTTCGAAGCCCGCGGCGATCGCTTCACCGAACGAGTGATGGCCCTATGAACGCCCTGCGCGCGACCCTCGGCTTGCTGCAGCGGCTCCTGCTTCCCGCCAGGCCCGGTGCGCTCTACGATCGGCAGCTGGTGGTGCTGGCCCTCTCCCTGATGACGGTAGGGCTGGTGATCGTGGCCTCCGCCTCCATTCCGGAAGGGATCGCCCTGGCAGGGGATCCCTTCATGTTCGTCAAGCGTCACGGCATGTTCCTGGTGATGGCGCTGGGTATCTCCTGGTTCGTGCTGCAGGTGCCCATGGCCCGCTGGCAACACTACAACGGCCCCATGCTGCTGCTCGCCATCCTGATGCTGGTGCTGGTGCTGCTGGTGGGGCGCAGCGTCAACGGCTCGGTGCGCTGGTTGCCGCTCGGCCCCTTCAACCTGCAGCCGGCGGAGTTCGGCAAGCTGGCCCTGTTCGTCTACCTGGCGGGCTACCTGGTGCGGCGCCAGAGCGAGGTGCGCGAGCGCTTCATCGGCTTCATGAAGCCCATGGCGGTGCTGTTCGTAGTGGCCATCCTGCTGCTGGCCCAACCCGATCTGGGCTCGGTAATCGTGATGTTCGTCACCTCGCTCGGCATGCTGTTCCTGGCCGGGGCGCGCCTGGTGCAGTTCATCGGCCTCATCCTGGTGGGGATCAGCGCAGTGGTGACTCTGATCATCGCCGAACCCTACCGGATGCGGCGGGTCACCTCCTTCCTCGACCCCTGGGCCGATCCCTTCGGCAGCGGCTATCAGCTCACCCAGTCCCTGATGGCGTTCGGCCGCGGCAGCTGGCTGGGAGAGGGGCTCGGCAACTCGATCCAGAAGATGGAGTACCTGCCGGAGGCCCACACCGACTTCGTGTTCGCCATCCTGGGGGAAGAGCTGGGCTACCTCGGCGTGCTCGGCGCCCTCTTCCTCATCTTCGCCCTGGCGATCAAGGCCCTCAAACTGGGTCACCAGGCCCTGGTGGCCGACAAGCTCTACGAGGGTTACCTGGCCATCGGTATCGGCATCTGGTTCAGCTTTCAGACCTTCGTCAACGTCGGCGCCGCCAGCGGCATGATGCCCACCAAGGGGCTGACCCTGCCCCTGGTCAGCTATGGCGGCTCCAGTCTCATCATCATGACGGTGGCGGTGAGCATGTTGATCCGGATCGATTTCGAATTGCGTCAGGCCAGTGCCCAGGCGCGCGTGCGGGAGGTTGTGTGAGTAGCAAGACGTTGTTGGTAATGGCCGGTGGTACCGGGGGCCATGTGTTCCCCGGCTTGGCGGTGGCCGACAGGCTCAGGGCCCAGGGCTGGCGCATCCATTGGCTCGGTACCGCCGACCGGATGGAGGCCGAGCTGGTGCCGGCCCACGGCTACCCCATCTCCTTCATCGACATTCAGGGGGTGCGTGGCAATGGCCTCAAGCGACTGCTGGTGGCCCCCTATCGCATCGTCAAATCCATCCTGCAGGCCCGTCAGGTCTTGAAGACGATCAAGCCGGACGTGGTGCTCGGCATGGGGGGCTTCGCCTCCGGTCCCGGCGGGGTGGCGGCCTGGCTGTCTGGCATCCCCTTGCTGCTCCATGAGCAGAACGCCGCCGCCGGCATGACCAACAAGCTGCTGGCCCGCATCGCCAGTCGCGTCCTGATGGCCTTCCCGGGGGCCTTTGCACCGAGTCGTCGCACCGCCGTGGTGGGCAATCCGGTGCGGCCCGAGGTGGTCACCCTGCCGGATCCGGCCAGCCGCATCGGCACCCGGGCCGCGCCACTGCGCCTGCTCGTCATCGGGGGCAGCCTGGGGGCCCGGGTGCTCAACGAACAGGTGCCCGCCGCGGTCGCCGCCGCCGGCGTACCCATCGCGGTGCGTCACCAGACCGGCAAGGGCAACCGGGACGCCGTTGCCGCTGCCTATGCTGCCCTGGGTCAGGAGGCGGAGGTGAGCGACTTCATCAAGGAGATGGCCGATGCCTACGCCTGGGCCGATCTGGTGGTGTGCCGCGCCGGGGCCCTGACCGTCTCCGAGGTGGCCGCCGCCGGTGTGGCAGCCATCTTCGTGCCGCTGCCCCATGCGGTGGACGATCACCAGACCCGCAACGCCCTGACCCTGGTCGATGGCGGGGCGGCAGAGTTTCTGCCCCAGTCCGAGCTGAGCCCGTCGACCCTGGCGGCGCGTCTCGCCTGGCTGGCCGGACGCAGGGACATATTGTTGAACATGGCCAAGGCGGCGCGGCGCGTCGCCATCGTCGATGCCGCAGAGCGGGTTGCCGATGAGTGCAAGCGGCTCGCCACCGGTGACAAGGCATGCTGATCAAGACAGCACAGGCCAAGCCGTGCCGTCTTACCCCTCAATGTATTGAGGCCGCAGACCCCGTCGCAGATGCGCGCGGGACTGACGGCAGAGTAAAGAGAGAAATATGAACAAGGTTGAACTGGCAAAACTGCGTACCGTGATCCCCGAAATGCGCCGCGTGCGCCGCATCCACTTCATCGGCATAGGTGGCGCGGGCATGGGGGGCATTGCCGAGGTGCTGGCCAACGAGGGCTATCAGGTCTCCGGCTCGGATCTGGCCACCAACGGGGTGACCGAGCGGCTTGCCAGCCTGGGGGCCCAGATCTGCATCGGCCACAGCGCCGAGCATGTGGATGGCGCCAGCGTGGTGGTGGTCTCCACTGCCATCAGGGCCGACAACCCCGAACTGCTGGCCGCCCGGGAGCAGCGCATCCCCGTGGTGCGCCGCGCCGAGATGCTGGCGGAGCTGATGCGTTTTCGCCACGGCATCGCCATCGCCGGCACCCACGGCAAGACCACCACCACCAGTCTGGTGGCCAGCATCTATGCCGAAGCGGACCGGGATCCCACCTTCGTCATCGGCGGCCTGCTCAACAGCGCAGGCACCAATGCGCGCCTGGGCAGCAGCCGTTATCTGATCGCCGAGGCGGACGAGAGCGATGCCTCCTTCCTGCATCTGCAACCCATGGTCTCCATCGTGACCAACATCGAAGCGGATCACATGGACACCTATGGCGGCGACTTCTCCAGGCTGAAGGCCACCTTCATCGAGTTCCTCCACAACCTGCCTTTTTACGGCTTGGCCGTGGTATGTGTTGACGATCCCGTGATCCGTGGCATGCTGCCTGAGATCGCGCGCCCGACCCTGACCTACGGTCTGTGCGACGATGCCGACGTACAAGTGCTGGACTTCGTGCAGACCAGCAATCGCAGCCGCTTCCGGGTGCGTCGCAAAGAGGCCGGCGAGCTGACCGTCACCCTGAATCTGCCGGGTGTTCATAACGCCCTCAACGCCGCCGCCGCCATCGCGGTCGCGACCGAAGATGGCGTCAGCGATGAGGCCATCATCAATGCCCTGGCCAAGTTCGAAGGGGTGGGGCGCCGCTTCCAGCAATACGGCGAGTTCGAGACCGGGCGTGGCAAGGCCATGCTGGTGGACGACTATGGCCATCACCCGAGCGAGGTGAAGGTGACCATCAATGCCGCCCGTGCCGGTTGGCCGGACAAGCGGCTGGTGATGGTGTTCCAGCCCCACCGCTACAGCCGTACCCGGGATCTCTACGAAGATTTCGCCGACGTGCTCTCCAAGGTGGATGTGCTGGTGATGCTGGAGGTCTATGCCGCCGGCGAGGAGCCGATCCCCGGGGCCGATGGCCGCGCCCTGTGCCGCTCCATCCGCTCCCGTGGCAGCCTGGAGCCGGTGTTTGTCGCCACCCCGGAGGATGTGCCCGCCGTGCTCGCGGACCTCATCGGCGAGGGGGATCTGGTGCTGACCCAGGGGGCCGGCAACGTGGGCGCCCTGGCCCGCCGTCTGGGGGAGATGAAATTGAGCATAGAGAGCATGAAATCCGGCGCCTGAGGGCCTAATGAGTATTTTGACCGCCAAGCCGGGGCCTATATAATGGCGCACCCGGCCCGGCAGGCGGCCTGGCCGCGTTTTACGGGGATATAACGGGTGGAGGCAAGGGCACAAGGGCGCACCAAGGGTGGCTTCATCATAGGGGTCATGTTTTTCCTCCTGGTGATGATGGGGCTCTACCAGAGTGCGCTGGATGTTAAAGAGTGGCTGACAGATGCCAACCGGTTGCCCATCAGTGCCTTGCTGGTACAGGGGCAACACCAATATATCAAGGCGGAGGAGTTGCGCAGCGCCGTGCTCGATGGCGATGCGCCACGCAACTTCTTCGAGCTGGATGTGAATGAACTGCAGGAGCGCTTGACGGCCCTGCCCTGGGTAGCCCAAGTGTCGGTACGCAAGAAGTGGCCAGACAAGATCAAGGTCTACCTCACCGAGCAGGCGGTGGCGGCCCGCTGGAACGGCAACCGCTTCGTCAATGCCAAGGGGGAGGTGTTCAGCGCCCCCAACAGGGTGAAGAGCCCCTTGATGCAGCTGTCCGGTCCGGATGACCAGGCGGCCAAGGTACTGGAGACCAGCCGTCAGTTTGAGGCGCAGCTGGCAGAGCGTGGCTACCAGCTGGAGGCGGTCAATCTGACTCCCCGTTACGGCTGGGAGCTGACGCTGGATAACAATATTCAACTGTTTGTGGGGCGCTCGGATATGGCGCTCCGTCTGCAGCGATTTATCGATGTCTTCCCTGTCATCGAACCCCGTGAGCAAGTGGCTTATGTGGACCTTCGATACGACACCGGGATGGCGGTTGGCTGGAAGAAGAACGAAGAGAAAGCGCATGACCAAAACCGCAGATAGAAATCTGATTGTTGGGCTGGATATCGGCACTACCAAGGTGGCGGTTCTGGTGGGAGAAGTGCTGCCGGACGGTGAGCTGAATGTCATCGGCATGGGCAGCCATACCTCCCGTGGCATGGACAAGGGCGGGGTCAACGATCTGGATTCCGTGGTCAAGTCCCTGCGCCGTGCGGTGGAAGAGGCCGAGATGATGGCAGACTGCCAGATAAGCTCCGTCTATCTGGGGCTGTCCGGCAAGCACATCGATTGCCGCAACGAGACCGGCATGGTGCCCATCTCCGACGAGGAGGTGACCCAGGAGGACGTGGACAACGTCATCCATACCGCCAAGTCGGTGCGTCTGTCTGACGAACTGCGGGTGCTGCACGTGCTGCCCCAGGAGTTCGCCATCGACTATCAGGAGGGTATCAAGAACCCGGTCGGTCTGTCCGGGGTGCGGATGGCCGCCAAGGTGCACCTGATCACCTGCCACAACGACATGGCTCGCAACATCGAGAAATGTGTGGAGAAGGTGGGCTTGCGGGTGGATCAGCTGATCTTCTCGGCCCTGGCCTCCAGCTATGCGGTGCTGACCGAAGACGAGAAAGAGCTGGGTGTCTGCGTGGTGGACATAGGTGGCGGCACCATGGACATGTCGCTGTTTACCGGCGGTGCCCTGCGTCACACCAAGGTGATCCCGTACGCCGGCAGCACTGTCACCAGCGACATCGCCTACGCCTTCGGCACGCCGCCCCTGGACGCCGAGGCCATCAAGGTGCGTTACGGCTGCGCCCTCGGCCGTCTGGTGAGCAAGGAAGACAACATAGAGGTGCCCAGCGTCGGCGGACGCCCGGCCCGCAGTCTGCAACGGCAGACCCTGGCCGAGGTGATCGAACCCCGCTACACCGAGCTGCTCTCCATGATCAATGACGAGCTGGTGAAGGTGCAGAGTGAATTGAAACAGCAGGGGGTCAAGCATCAGCTGGCCGCCGGTGTAGTACTGACAGGCGGTGCTGCCCAGATCGAAGGCATAGTGGAGTGCGCAGAGCAGTTGTTCCAGTGCCAGGTCCGGGTCGGTGAACCCATGAATGTGCGCGGATTGAGCGATTACGTGCAGGCGCCAGTCTACTCGACCGCGGTCGGGTTGCTGCAATACGGCCGTACCCATCAATCCACAGGCAGTAGCAACGATTACACCGCCAAGGCAAGCGTCGGTGGGCTGGTCAAACGAGTCAGCAACTGGTTGCGCGGCGAGTTCTAAAAGATTTTGCTGAGTCAGGCAAATAAAGCGGAGAGACAACATGTTTGAATTTATGGATAGCCACACGGACGAAGCCGTCATCAAGGTGATTGGCGTGGGTGGCGGCGGTGGTAATGCCGTCGAACACATGGTTCGTCAAAACATCGAGGGTGTTGAGTTCATTACCGTCAACACCGACGCCCAGGCACTGCGCAACTCCAGTGCCAACACCACATTGCAGATCGGCGGTGGCATCACCAAGGGTCTGGGTGCCGGGGCCAACCCGGAAGTGGGTCGCGATGCCGCCATGGAAGACAGGGAAGCGCTGCGTGAGCTGCTGACCGGTTCAGACATGGTGTTCATCGCCGCCGGCATGGGTGGCGGTACAGGTACCGGCGCCGCCCCCATCGTGGCCGAGGTGGCCCGCGAGATGGGCATACTGACCGTTGCCGTCGTGACCAAGCCGTTCTCCTTCGAAGGGAAGAAGCGGATGGGCTTCGCCGCCCACGGTATCGAGGAGCTGTCCAAGAACGTCGACTCCCTGATCACCATCCCCAACGACAAGCTGCTGAAGGTGCTGGGTCGCGGCATCTCCCTGCTGGACGCCTTCAAGGCGGCCAACGACGTGCTGTTGGGCGCGGTGCAGGGCATTGCGGAGCTGATCACCCGTCCGGGCCTCATCAACGTCGACTTCGCGGACGTGCGTACCGTGATGCGCGAGATGGGCACCGCCATGATGGGGACGGGTTCCGCCTCCGGTGACGATCGCGCCGAGGAAGCGGCCGAGAAGGCCATCTCCAGCCCGCTGCTGGAAGACGTGGATCTGGCCGGTGCCCGTGGCATCCTGGTCAACATCACCGCCGGCATGGACATGACCATCGAAGAGTTCGAGACCGTGGGCAACGCGGTCAAGGCTTTCGCCTCCGAGAACGCCACCGTGGTGGTGGGTACTGTAATCGACCCGGAAATGCAGGACGAACTGCGGGTGACCGTGGTGGCGACCGGTATCGGTGCCGAGCGCAAGAGCGACATCACGCTGGTCAAGAACAACATGGTTCAAGAGCGTCCGGCCCGTCAGCCCCTGATCAGCGAAGCCCTGCAGTCTCGCGTGATGGAAGACGCCCCGGCCAAGGTGGTGAACGCCGAGCCGCAAGCTCGTCGCGAACCGGATTATCTGGATATTCCGGCTTTCCTGCGCAAGCAGGCAGACTAAGCCTCTAACGAGGCTGGTTTGTTTGTTGTTTAAGGAATGTGCTAAGATGGCCCGTCAACGACCATCTGGTCCGGAATTTAGCTGTGGATACGCCCATGATTAGACAAAGAACCTTGAAAACGAGTGTCCAGGCCACTGGTGTGGGCCTGCATTCGGGCCGGAAAGTCACGATGACGTTCCGTCCGGCACCTGTGAACACAGGGATCGTTTACTTGCGTACCGATCTGAATCCTGTGGTTGCGCTGCCAGCAAATGCCGACCAGGTGCGTGATACCGTACTCTGTACCGCTCTGGTCAATGAGGCCGGTGTGCGTGTCTCCACCATAGAGCACCTCTCCGCTGCTCTGGCCGGGATGGGGATCGACAACCTCTACGTCGAGGTTGATGCCCCCGAAATCCCGGTGATGGACGGCAGTGCACACCCCTTCATCTACCTGCTGCAGGAAGTCGGGATCCGTGAACAGAATGCGCCCAAGCAGTTTGTGCGGATCAAGCAGAGCATCCGGGTGGAAGACGGCGACAAGTGGGCGGAATTCCACCCCTATCGCAACGGCTTCAAAATGGATCTCGAGATCGACTTCCAGCATCCGGTGTTCGAAGGCCGCAACCAGCGTTGCGTACTGGACTTCTCCGGCGCCTCTTTCGTCAAGGAGATCAGCCGGGCCCGTACCTTCGGCTTCATGCGCGACATCGAGTACCTGCGTTCCCAGAACCTGGCCCTGGGCGGCAGCCTGGAAAACGCCGTGGTGCTGGATGACTATCGGGTGCTGAACGAAGATGGTCTGCGCTACGAAGACGAGTTCGTCAAACACAAGATGCTGGATGCCATTGGTGATCTGTACATGTGCAACCGCAGCATCATCGGCGAATTTCGCGCCTACAAGACGGGCCATGCCCTGAACAACAAGCTGCTGCGTGCCCTGCTGGCCCAGCAGGAGGCATGGGAACTGGTGACCTTCGAGGCGGAGGGCGACAAAGCGCCCATCGCTTACTACGACAACGGTCTGGTTCTGGCCTGATAGCTGTGCAACAGGACGTCGGTCTCCTCTCCGCGCCGACGTCCTGTCATTTGTTTATTCCATCCTTTAATACCGATTATCTCCCGGTTTTATTGCCCGTGCAGGCTGCTGGCCTCACCTGACCGAGAAGACAGATTTCTATGAGCATTACCCTGATCCTCAATGGCAAGCAGCGGCGCAAGCTGCACTTCCCCAAACAGCGTCTGGCCTGGGTCGGCGGTTTATTCTTTTCCACCCTGATGCTGGCAGGCGTGCTGCTGTGGCAGAGCTGGCACCAGAAGATGGCGGCCCTCGAGCTCGCCCTGGCCCAGGCCGAGCAGCAACAGGTGACCCAGACCACCGAACAGGCCCGCGAGCAACTCGCCATGCTGGCCGCCCAGGTGGGGACCATGCAGGGTCAGCTCGGCCGGCTCAATGCCCTCGGCGAGCGCCTGACCGAACAGGCGGATCTCGATCCGGACGAATTCAATTTCAAAGAGCTGCCTCCCATGGGCGGCCCCTCCTATGATGCCGATCTCGAAGTGAACCTGGATGAGCTGCAAAGCTCCATGGCCCACCTCAGCAAACAGCTCAGCAGCCGCGAAGAACAGCTGTCGGTACTTGAATCCTTCGTGCTCAATCACCATATCACTGACGCGGGCTTCATCTCCGGCTCGCCGGTGCAGCAGGAGCGGGTCTGGATCAGCTCTGGCTTTGGTGGCCGGGTCGATCCTTTCAACGGCCGCGCCAAGATGCACAAGGGTGTGGATTTTCGTGGCAAGCCGGGCACCCCCATACTGGCGACCGGCAAGGGGATCGTCAGCTGGGCTGGGCGCCACCCGGAATTTGGCAACATGGTCGAGGTCAATCACGGCAACGGCCTGGTGACCCGTTATGCCCACAACGCCAAGCTGCTGGTGGAGGTAGGCACCCTAGTCGATCAGGGCCAGAAGATAGCCCTGATGGGACGCACCGGTCGGGCGACCGGGGTCCATTTGCATTACGAAGTGTTGAAAGATGGTCGTCAGGTCAACCCCAGTCGATTTCTCAATGCCAGACGGGGTTAGGTTTTTTTCTCTCCAGTTCCAGTGACGGAACCTTATAACCAGAAATAGTTGGTACCCATGATTAGCACACTGCTTACCAAGATTATCGGCAGCCGGAACGACAGAACGCTCAAGGCTTTGCGCAAAATTGTAAAACAGATCAATGCGATGGAGCCTCAGTTCGAGGCGCTGTCCGATGCCGAGCTGCAGGCCAAGACGGCCGAATACCGTCAGCGCCTGGAGCAGGGTGAGACCCTGGAGCAGCTGTTGCCGGAAGCCTTCGCCACGGTGCGCGAGGCGTCTCGCCGGGTGTTCGGCATGCGTCACTTCGATGTCCAGCTGATCGGTGGCATGGTGCTCAACTCCAACCGCATCGCCGAGATGAAGACGGGTGAAGGCAAGACCCTCACCGCGACCCTGCCGGCCTACCTGAATGCCCTGACCGGTCGCGGCGTGCACGTGGTGACGGTGAACGACTATCTGGCCAAGCGTGATGCGGAGGCGAACCGCCCCCTGTTCACCTTCCTCGGCCTGACCGTGGACTGCAACGTGCCCGGCATGGATGCGTCCCAGAAGCGCGACGCCTATGCCGCCGACATCACCTACGGTACCAACAACGAATTCGGTTTCGACTACCTGCGCGACAACATGGCGTTCTCGCCCGAGCAGCGGGTGCAGCGCCCGCTCAACTACGCCCTGGTGGATGAGGTGGATTCCGTGCTCATCGATGAGGCGCGCACCCCGCTCATCATCTCCGGCCCGGCGGAAGACAGCTCCGCCATGTATATCCAGATCAACAAGCTGATCCCGCTGCTGGTCAAGCAGGACAAGGAAGATTCGGAAGAGTACACCGGCGACGGCCACTACACGGTGGACGAGAAGAACCGCCAGGCGCTGCTGACCGAGAACGGCCAGATCTTCGTGGAAGAGCTGCTCAAGAAGGAAGGGCTGCTGGCGGAAGAGGACTCCCTGTTCTCCGCCACCAACATCAGCCTGCTGCACCACGTCAACGCCGGTCTGCGGGCCCACACCCTGTTCGAGCGCAACGTCGACTACATCGTCCAGAAGGACGAGATCGTCATCGTCGACGAGCATACCGGCCGTACCATGCCGGGTCGTCGCTGGTCAGACGGCCTGCACCAGGCGGTCGAGGCGAAGGAAGGGGTCAAGATCCAGAACGAGAACCAAACCCTGGCCTCCATCACCTTCCAGAACTACTTCCGTCTGTACGACAAGCTGGCGGGCATGACGGGGACGGCGGATACCGAAGCCTTCGAATTCCAGCAGATCTATGGCCTGGATACCGTCGTCATTCCGACCAACCGTCCCATGGTGCGCAAGGACATGGGCGATCTGGTCTATCTGACGGCGCAAGAAAAGTATGCCGCCATCGTCGAAGACATCCGTGGTTGCGTCGAGCGCGGCCAGCCGGTGCTGGTAGGCACAGTCTCCATCGAGAACTCGGAGCTGCTGTCCGGCATCCTGACCAGGGAGAAGATCCCCCACAAGGTGCTGAACGCCAAGTTCCACGCCATGGAGGCGGAGATCGTCGCCCAGGCGGGCCAGACCGGCGCCGTCACCATCGCCACCAACATGGCCGGTCGGGGTACCGATATCGTGCTGGGGGGCAACTGGCAGGCGGAGATAGCCGCGCTGGAGTCTCCGAGCGAGGCACAGATCAACGAGATCAAGGCCGCCTGGAAGCTGCGTCATGACGCCGTGCTCGAGGCCGGTGGCCTACACATCATAGGCACCGAGCGTCACGAATCGCGCCGGATCGACAACCAGCTGCGCGGCCGCTCCGGCCGTCAGGGTGACCCGGGTTCCTCCCGTTTCTACCTCTCCATGGAAGATCAGCTGATGCGGATCTTCGCCTCCGACCGCGTCACCGGCATGATGAAGAAGCTGGGCATGGAAGAGGGCGAGGCCATCGAGCACCCCTGGGTGACCAAGGCTATCGAGAACGCCCAGCGCAAGGTGGAGGGTCGCAACTTCGACATCCGCAAGAATCTGCTGGAATTCGATGACGTGGCCAACGATCAGCGCAAGGTGGTCTACGAGCAGCGCAACGAACTGCTGGAGACCAACGACATCTCCGAGACCATCCGCATCATCCGCGACGACGTCTATGGCGCCGTCATCGACGAATATATCCCGCCCCAGTCCCTGGAAGAGATGTGGGACGTGCCGGGCCTGGAGACCCGCCTGGCCTCTGACTTTGGCCTGGTCCTGCCCATCCAGCAGTGGCTGGCGGCGGATGACAAGCTGTATGAAGAGAAGCTGCGCGAGCGCATCCTGGAAGAGGCGGCCAAGCTCTACGCCCGCAAGGAAGAGCTGGTCGGTTTCGAGGTGCTGCGCAACTTCGAGAAGGCGGTGATGCTGCAGACCCTGGATGGCCTGTGGAAGGAGCATCTGGCGGCCATGGATCACCTGCGTCAGGGCATCCATCTGCGCGGCTACGCCCAGAAGAACCCCAAGCAGGAGTACAAGCGCGAGTCCTTCGACTTGTTCACCCAGATGCTGGAAACCCTCAAGCGCGACGTGGTCAGCATCCTGAGCCGGGTCCAGGTGCAGGAGCGCGACGTGGAAGCCCTGGAAGAGCAGCAGCGCCAGCAGGCCGAAGCCGCTCCCCGCACCTACACCCATGCCAGCGCCGGGGATCCGCTGGCGGAGGAAGGGGCCGAGGAGGGGGATGCCAGGACCACCTTCGTGCGCGACGAGCAGAAGATAGGTCGCAACGACCCCTGCCCCTGTGGTTCGGGTAAAAAATACAAGCACTGTCACGGTCAGTTGACCTGACTGCGTTATGCTGATGAATGCACCGCCTCCGGGCGGTGCATTCATTTGAGGGTCATCAAGGAGGAGGGCTGAGGATGAGCAAGCTGCCGACGGGATGGGACGGGGAGGCGCAGGCCGACTGGCTGCGGGGCCATCGCCAGGAGGCGATCCAGCGGGTATTGGCACGGCTGAACGAGGAGCCGCTCAAACCGGTTCCCCTGCAACTGCAGTTTGCCTATTACCTCTTCCTGTCCGGGGATCCGACCTCGGCCGCCCAGGTGCTGGCCCTGGCCCATCAGGCCGCCCCCGACAACGACGAGGTGCTGCGCAATTTCTGTGTCTGCCTGTCGCGCTCGGGCCAGCATGAGAGGGCGGTGGCGCACCTGACCGAACTGGCGGCGCGTGAACCGGATGATTATCTGGTCCATGACGGGCTTTGCACCTCCCTTGCCAAGCTCGGACGCCATGAAGAGGCGGCGCAAGCGGGGACCCGTGCCCTGACACTCAAGGATGAGGCCGTCTCGCAGCCCGTCGCAGGGTGGGCGCTGCCGACAGAGGGGCCGGACGCCTGGCTGGCCGGGCAGGGCGACAAGCCCTTGGTCATCGCCTTCTCCCTGTGGGGCAGGCAGGCCCGTTACTTGCGGGGGGCGCTCGACAACGTGTTGGCCGCCCCCTACCTCTACCCCGGCTGGCGGCTGCGCTTCTACGTCGATGAGAGCGTGCCGGCGGAGCTGCTGAGTTGCCTGCAGGAGCAGGGCGCCGAGATCCGGGTGCAGCCCGATGGCCAGTCCCTGCGCCAGCGTCTGTGCTGGCGTTTTCAGGTGGCCAATGATCCCGGGGTTGGCCGCTTCCTGGTGCGGGACGTGGACTCGGTGCCGAGCGTGCGCGAGCGGGTCGCCGTCGATGGCTGGCTTGCATCGGGGCGCTGGTTTCATATCATGCGTGACTGGTGGAGCCACACCGATCTGGTGCTGGCGGGCATGTGGGGCGGGGTGGCCGGGGTATTGCCGCCCTTGGCGCCCCTGCTCGAGGCCTATCGCCCCGGCGTCATGGAGACGCCCAATATCGACCAGTGGTTCCTGCGGGACTGTCTGTGGCGCTATCTGCGCCAGAGCAGCCTGATCCAGGATCGCTGCTTCAGCCCCCCGGGGACCCAGCCATGGCCACTGCCCGCCCCGGAAGGGAGCGAGCATGTGGGTCAGGATATGTTCACGGCGCAGAGGGAGCGCCAGGCCCGGCGCCTGGCCCCCTGGATCGCCAGGTTGTCGTGCTTAGGTTGAGGATTGAGATGGAACAGAAGAAGCGGATATGGGTGGCGGTCGGCGTCATCGAGAACGAACGGGGTGACATCTTCATCGCCAGGCGCTCTTCGGATCGCCATCAGGGTGATCGCTGGGAGTTCCCGGGGGGCAAGGTCGAGGCGGGAGAGGATCTGCTGGCGGCCCTGGACAGGGAGCTGTGGGAGGAGATCGGCATCCGGGTCGAGGACTGCGCCCCCTTCATGGAGCTCCATCACGACTACCCGGAGAAGCAGGTGCTGCTGGATATCTGGAAGGTGACCCGCTTTCGCGGCGAACCGTTTGGCAAGGAGGGTCAGGAGTGCCGCTGGGTACCGCTGGCCGAACTGGCCCAGTACCAGTTCCCCGATGCCAACGGCCCCATAGTCGCGCGGCTGCAGGGCGCGGCGAGAGGGTGAAACAAAAAAGGGCCATGGGCCCTTTTTTGTGGTCGGCAGCGCTTAGCGCCACTCCTCTCCGGCATCCGGATCCGGCAGCAGATCCGGGTTGATCTCCCCCGGGATCCGCTTCTCTTCATCGGCCCACTCACCGAGATCGATCAGCTGGCAGCGCTTGCTGCAGAAGGGACGAAACGGGCTCTGGGGCCCCCATTCCACTTGGGTTTGACAGGTTGGGCAGTTGACCTTGGTGACCATGGGCTCCTCGGCGGGCAAAAGATGAAGGAGGGCAGGCGGGAGCCGGGCTCCCGCCTGCGGTTTAGCAGCAGGCGAGCTGGAAGGGCACATCGCCTATGGGCTGATCCTGGGTCGGCAGGAAGCGCAGGGCGAAGCGATTCTTGTGGCCGCTCAGGGTGGGGTAGCACCCCATGGCGTGGGGCAGGCGGATGCGGATCAGCTCTGCATTCTCGGCCGTGTCCTGGAAGAAACCGTTGCTGGCGACCCGATCGCTGAAGCTGGCCGCCTCGCGCCACAGCCGCAGCAGGAGGCCGATGGCGTTCATCAGCAGCTGGATGTCGCACAGCCATTGCTCCATCTGCTGGTGGCGCAGGGAGGGCGGCGTGGTCAGCCAGTGGTGCAGCTGGGGGACATCGAAGGCACACAAGCCGCCCGGGATGGAGAAGCGCTGGCGAATGGAGCTGAGCAGCTTGTCCTCCTTCAGGCGGGAGCCGGGGCGCGCCGCCCCCAGCAGCTGGCGTGAGAGCTGGCTGCTCTCCTGCTGCATCTGCCGGATCTGCTCCAGATCGACACCGGGCAGCTCCGCCCAGTGGCCGAGCCGCTGGCTCAACCGCTCGAGATCCTTGATGAGATCCGAGCGCAGGTCTCCCCGCTCGAGCAGTTCCTGCAGATCGAACAACCCCTTGAAGAAGGCGATATGAGACCAGGGATGTTCGCTGGTCAGATTGTCGTGGATCTGGTTGAACAGCGCTTCCAGACGTAGATAGGTCCGGCTTTTTTCGTTGAGAGGGAAATCGTAAATCATGCCTAATCCTGGCCAGCCATAAACCGGCCTAGTGTACTCACACTTGCCTGGCTTGTTGAGAGGCAAATGCCAGATATGTCTGGTGCAGGGCCAAAATTCGCGCCCGCAGCGCCTCGGGGGCGCCATCCCGGTTCTCTATGATGTCGTCGGCGGCGGCCAGGCGTGCCATTCGACTCGCCTGGGCGGCGACGATGGCCTTGGCCTGCTCGCGACTGACCCCGTCGCGCCGGCAGGTGCGGGTGATCTGGGTCTCTTCATCCACGTCGACCACCAGCACCCGATCGGCCATGGCGGTGAGGCGGTTCTCGACCAGCAGGGGCACCACCAGCAGGCAGTAGGGGGAGCGTGCCGCCGCGCACTGGCGCTGCATCTCCTGGCGAATGAGGGGATGGAGCAGGGCATTGAGCCAGCCCTTGGCGTCGGGGTCGCTGAAGACCCGTTCGCGCAGCCTGCGCCTGTCCAGGCGCCCCTCCTCGTCGAGCACACTCGCCCCGAAGTGCTGGCGGATGGCCGCCAGGGCCGGCATGCCGGGCTCCACCACCTCGCGGGCGATCACATCGGCATCGATGATCGTTATGCCCAGCTCGGCAAATTGGTTGGCGACCGTGGTCTTGCCACTGCCTATCCCGCCTGTGATGGCGACTACATACATGGGTTGGCGCGTCCTGTCGAAGTGGTCATGATGCTGGTTTGCCTGCCATTGTGCCCCAGGAAAGGGTCAGAGCACCATGCGCAGATACCAGGCGCCGATCTCGTTGCCCCAGAGCATCGCCACCCAGCCGGCGAGGGCGAGATAGGGGCCGAAGGGGATGGGGTTGCCGTGCTGCTGGCGGCGCAGGGCGATGAGGCCGAGCCCGACCAGGGCGCCGATCAGGGAGGAGAGCAGCAGGATGAGCGGCAAGGCTTGCCAGCCGAGCCAGGCCCCCAGGGCGGCTAGCAGCTTGAAGTCCCCGTAACCCATTCCCTCCTTGCCGGTCAGCAGCTTGAAGGCCCAATAGAGGCTCCATAGCACCAGGTAGCCAGCCATGGCGCCGATCACCGCATCGGCCAGGGGCACTCGTTGCCAGAGCAGATTGACCAGCAGACCGGCCCACAGCAGGGGCAGGGTGAGGGAGTCAGGCAGCAGCATCTTGTCCAGATCGATGAAGGTCAGGGCGATGAGGACCCAGGTCAGCAACAGGTAGGCCAGCAGCACGGGCTCGGCGGGCAGGCGGCTGGCCACCACCACGGAGAGCAGGGCGGTCAGCAGCTCCACCAGGGGATAGCGCGCCGAGATGGGGGCGGCGCAGTCGCGGCAACGCCCCCTGAGCCAGAGCCAGCTCAGCAGCGGGATATTTTCCAGGGCGCCGATGGCGTGGCCGCAGTGAGGGCAGCAGGAGCGGGGCACCATCAGGTTGTAGGGGGCCTGGGGGGTTGGCACTTTTTCCGGTTCGAAATAGCCCTGGTACTCTGCCTGCCAGTCTCGCTCCAGCATGATGGGCAGGCGGTGGATCACCACATTGAGGAAGCTGCCTATGGTCAGGGCAAACAGGAATATCAGAGTGAGGTAGAGCCAGGGCAGGGCGATCGCCAGTTCAGTCATGGGTTATATCGAGTCTCTAGTCAGGGAGGACCGAGTATATCATGGCAACCCGACCGACGAGGGGACCCCGTCGGTCTGGGTCAGTGTATGACGGAGCCCAGCTTGAAGATGGGCAGGTACATGGCCACCACCATGCCACCGACCAGTACCCCCAGCACCACCATGATGATGGGTTCGAGCAGGCTGGTGAGGCCGTCCACCAGGTCGTCCACCTCCTGCTCGAAGATGGTGGCCACCTTGGAGAGCATGTCGTCGATGGCGCCGGACTCCTCCCCTATCATCACCATCTGGACCACCATGTCGGGGAAGAGATCCACGGTGCGCATGGCGACGTTGATCTGCATGCCGGCCATCACCTCGTTGCGAATGGCCAGGATGGCGGTGCGATAGACATGGTTGCCCGAGGCCCCCGCCGCCGACACCAGGGCATCGACCAGGGGAATACCGGCGCTGAAGGTGGTGGAGAGGGTGCGGGCGAAGCGGGCCATGGCGGCCTTGTGCAGTATCATGCCGACCACGGGTATGGTGAGGATGAACTTGTCGGTGTTGTCGCGCACCTTCTGATAGCTGCGCCAGGCTCGGACATAGAGGAAGACGGCGAGGGCGATGCCCCCGAAGATGACATACCACCAATCCTGCATGAAACGGGAGATGGCGATGACGAACTGGGTGAAGATGGGCAGTTCGGCACCGAAACTCTTGAAGATCTCCTCGAACTGGGGGATGACGAACAGCAGCAGGATGGAGGTGACGATGATGGCCACCAGGATCACCATGGCGGGATAGAACATGGCCTTCTTGATCTTCGACTTGAGCGCCTCGGCCTTCTCCCGGTAGGTGGCGATGCGGTCATAGATGGTTTCGAGCGCCCCGGAATGCTCCCCCGCCTCCACCAGATCGCAATAGAGATCGTCGAAGTGCCTGGGGTGCTGGCGCAGGGCCTCCGACATGGGGGTGCCGGTCTCGACGTCGCTGGCTATCTGGCCCATCAGGTCGCGCATCGCGACTTTCTCGTGACTGCGGGCGATGATCTGCAGGCTCTGCACCAGGGGGACGCCGGCGCTCAGCATGGTGGCGAGCTGGCGGCTCACCACGGCGATGTCCATGGGTTTGATCCTGGCCCCGCCCTTGGAGAAGAGGCCGCTGCTCTTCTTGCTGATCCGCGAGACGTTGACCCCCTGCTTGCGCAGTTCGGCCTTGACCATGCTGACGTGCTCGGCCTGGAGCTCTCCCGAGATCTCCTTGCCTTTGCGATTGACCCCTTTCCAGCGGAAGGTATGCACCTTGGCGGGGACATTGCGCTTCTTCGATAGGGTAGCCATCCTTGCATCCTTGCAATGAGGGCCGCCAGCGTGGCGGCGTGATGGGTCAGTTGGTGGTGATCCGGTTGATCTCGCTCAGGCTGGTGACGCCGAGGCGGGCCTTCTCCAGGCCCGATACCCGCAGGGGGCGCATCCCCTCCTCCTGGGCGATGGCGGCGATCTGCAACGAGTTCGCCCCCTGCATGATGAGTCTGGCAATGTTTTCCGACATCAGCAGGATTTCATAGATGCCGACTCGCCCCTTGTATCCCCCGGTACACTCCTTGCAGCCCTTGGGCTTGAACAGGCGGATCCCGGCGGCGACCTGCTGGACGCTGAACCCCAGGGTGAACAGCTCGGCCTCGGGGATGACCTCGGGCTCCTTGCAGTGATCGCACAGCTTGCGGGCGAGACGCTGGGCCATGATGAGGGTCACCGAGGAGGCGATATTGAATGCGGGCACTCCCATGTTCATCATCCGGGTCAGGGTCTCGGCCGCCGAGTTGGTGTGCAGGGTGGAGAGCACCAGGTGGCCGGTCTGGGCCGCCTTGATGGCGATCTCGGCGGTCTCCAGATCCCGGATCTCCCCCACCATGACGATGTCCGGATCCTGGCGCAGGAAGGAGCGCAGGGCGCTGGCGAAGGTGAGCCCCGCCTTGGGGTTGACCTGCACCTGATTGACGCCGGGCAGGTTGATCTCCACCGGATCCTCCGCGGTGGAGATGTTGACCTCCAGGGTGTTGAGGATGTTGAGACCGGTATAGAGAGAGACCGTCTTGCCCGACCCCGTGGGGCCGGTCACCAGTATCATGCCCTGGGGCTTGCCAAGGGCGGTCAGGTATTGCTGCTTCTGGGCCTCATCGAAGCCGAGCTGATCGATGTTGAGGCGCGCCGCCGAGGAGTCCAGCAGGCGGATGACCACCTTCTCGCCCCACATGGTGGGCAGGGTGTTGACCCGCATGTCCATGGATCGGTTGCGCGACAGCTTGAGCTTGATGCGGCCATCCTGGGGCAGGCGCCGCTCGGCGATATCGAGTCTGGCCATCACCTTGAGGCGGGCGGCGAAGCGATTGGCCAGCGTGACCGGCGGGGTGGCGGCCTCGTGCAAGATGCCGTCGATGCGAAAGCGGATGCGGTACTTGAACTCATAGGGCTCGAAGTGCAGATCCGATGCACCCCGTCGGATGGCATCCATCAGTATCTTGTTGATGTATTTGACGATGGGGGCGTCGTCGTCGGTATTGACGTTCTCGTCGAGGCGACTGGTCTCGTCGGCCACCTCGAGGGCCGAGATCTCGGCCTCGTCGATGTCATCCATGCCCAGGGCATCGTGCTCGCTCTCCAGCAGCTTGGCGATGGCCTGGCTCAGCTTGTCCTCTTCGACCAGCAGGGCCTCGGTGTGCAGGCCGAAGCTGAAGCCAAAATCCTCCAGCGCCGCCACATTGGTGGGGTCGGACATGGCGATGTAGAGGGTGTGGCCCTGGGTGTAGATGGGCAGCACATGGTGCTTCTCGATCAGCTTCTGATTGAGGTATTTCTGCGGGATCTCGGCCAGATCGAAGGCGGCAAGGTCCAGCAGAGGTACCCCATACTCCAGCTCGCAGAACTCGGCCAGCGCCTTGCTGGCGAGGATCTGGTTCTCGATAAGATAGGTGACCAGGGACTTGCGCTGGGCGCGGGCCTGGCTCAGGTAGTGGTGTGAGTCGGACTCACTGATCAGGGAGGAAGCGGCCAGGCTCAGGGCCAGGCCGCTATGGGGGCTAGAGGTCATCGATTAGCATTTGCCATCTGTTTTACAAGATCCAGATATTGCCCATAATACTTGCTGACCTGAAGCTACTCCGCCGGAGGTAATCAACGAGTAAGTTGAGCCATCCAGGGCTGTTGTTGCTTGCGCTGTTATTGTTATTTCTGTGCCATCAGTTGAAACGCTCGCACTTGCAAAATTGGCGGTAACTGCTGACGCTCCACTGATAGCCGCATTACCTGCAGCTGAACAATCATCAGTAATAGTACCGGTGTCCGTGTAGCCTTGTACGCACACCTCAACGGCCGTTTTTGCTGGCCCGACCGCAGCGATCACCTCGGAGAATTTGGCGCGCTTGGTATAGCTCTGATACGCCGGCAGGGCGATGGCGGCGAGAATGGCGACGATGGCCACGACTATCATCAGTTCGATCAGGGTAAAGCCGGTTTGCTTTCTCATCTTCAATATCCTTATTTCAAATGGGTCCTGATAACGTTGGCGGTGACCTCACCGCTGTTGGCAGCTTAGCCGAGCCATCGCACTTGGCAACAACGCAATTCAGTTTAGTTGACGAGTCTCAACATAGTGATGCAAACGGATATAAATCAGGAGGTTAGCAGTCTCCTTTGGTTCCCTTTCATCCTGTCGGCTAGCCAGGTCGCTCCTTTTACCATGGGTGGGCCTTGCCTAAAGAAAAGGCCCCAATGGCATCTTTTGCAAGTCGCCCGTCATCGGGGGAGAGAGGGGGCGAGGAGGAGATGACGCTATGCGCGGGGGCGAGGCGAGTGGCTGATGGGAAAAGAGGGGTGATGGCCGGGGGCACGGCTGCCGGCTGACGGGAAAAGAGGAGTGATGGTCGGGGGCACGGCTGCCGGCTGACGGGAAAAGAGAAGTGATGGCCGTGGCAGGGTTGCCGGCTGATGGGAGGAGAGGGGGCCTGGGTGTGCGGGCCTCATCCCGGCGATATGGCGTGTCGGGTGAGGCCGCGTCAGGCCGGGAGAGGGCTCAGATAAAGCGCATGGAGAGATCCAGCGCCCGGACATGCTTGGTCAGGGCGCCGACCGAGATGTAGTCCACCCCGGTGGCGGCGAACTCGGCCAGGGTGGCCAGGGTCACATTGCCGGAGACCTCCAGCCTGGCCCGGCGCTCGCCGCGACCGGCATTCAAGGCCACCGCCTCGCCCATCATGGGCACATCGAAGTTGTCCAGCATGATGATGTCGGCGCCCGCATCGAGAGCCTGAGCCAGCTCGGCCAGGGATTCGACTTCGACCTCGACCGGTTTGCCCGGGTTGAGGCGGCGGGCCTCGCCGACCGCTTGCACAATGCCGCCACAGGCCAGGATATGATTCTCCTTGATGAGGTAGGCGTCATACAGGCCGATACGGTGGTTCTTGCCGCCGCCGCAGGTGACCGCGTATTTCTGGGCATCCCGCAGGCCGGGCAGGGTCTTGCGGGTGTCGAGCAGGCGGCAGTGGGTGCCGGCCAGCTCTGCCACATAGCGGGCGGTGAGGGTGGCGACGCCGCTGAGGGTCTGCACGAAATTGAGGGCATTGCGCTCGCCGGTCAGCAGCACACGGGCCGGGCCATGGAGGCGGAACAGCTCCTGATCGGGGGAGAGCGGGTCTCCATCTTGCACCTTCCACTCCACCTTCACCTCGCCACCGAGCTGGGCGAACACCTCATCCACCCAGGCCTTGCCGCAGAAAACCCCGGCTTCCCGGGTGATGACGCGGGCGCTGGCCTGGCGATCCGCCGGGATCAGTTGGGCCGTGATGTCGGCGCTGGCATCCGGCTGGTTCTGGGCGGTCAGCGCGCCCCCCAAATCTTCGAGTAACGCGGCGCGCACGGCGCGACTGATGTCCTGTTGTAACATGCCTTTATTCCTGCAAGGGTCGGAGAAGCAACTGCCTGTCTCTCTGGGTCAGC
Organism: Aeromonas crassostreae; assembly: GCF_054052445.1. Classification (NCBI taxonomy): domain Bacteria; kingdom Pseudomonadati; phylum Pseudomonadota; class Gammaproteobacteria; order Aeromonadales; family Aeromonadaceae; genus Aeromonas; species Aeromonas crassostreae. Next base: position 63,502 of record NZ_JBSTYM010000002.1, read on the forward strand.
TCCAGCCGGCCGAGGGCATTCATCCCGACCAGGATCTCATCGCCGGTGGCGGCTGGGTTGATGTAGACGGCCAGATCGTACAAGGTCAGCGGACCCATCGCCAGGGTTTCTATCCGGCCATTGCCGACCAGGATGGCGCCGGCGGCGGTATTGACCCGGCTCTGGCCCAGGGCCTGGATCCCCAGTCGCGTCGCTACATCCGCCGGGATGGTGACGCGAGTGGCCCCCGTGTCCAGCAGCAGTTGCACCGGTTGGCCGTTGATGGCACCCTCCAGACGATAATGGCCGCTGGCATCCATCGGCAGCCGCAGTTCGCCGCTGGCGGTCACTCCGGGTTGCGACTTGTCATGAAAATAGAGGGTCAGCAGCCCCATCAGGGAGAGCCAGGCCAGCAGCCAGAACCAGCGGGCCAGCGCGGGGGCGGCCATTAGGTGTTCCCCTCTATCCGGGGCGTCGGGAGTCTGGGGCCGGCTGAGCCGCTTCGAGGGACGGTAACGGGCACATCAATACCATGAGCAAGAGAGACCATGACCCAGCCTAACACACTATTTTCCATTGATTCAGAGGGTTGGTGCGAGCAGGCCCGCAAGGTGCCATCCCCCCATCACAACGAACGGGCCAGCCCGGAAGACATCTCCCTGCTGGTGGTCCATGGCATCAGCCTGCCCCCCGGCCAGTTTGGCGGCCCCTTCATCGACGATCTGTTTCTCGGCCGACTGGATCCGAGCGCCCACCCTTACTTTGCCGACATCCATCAGCTGCGGGTCTCGGCCCACTGCCTGATCCGGCGGGACGGTGAGCTGGTGCAGTATGTGCCGTTCACTGCGCGAGCCTGGCACGCTGGCGTCTCTTGCTGGGAGGGGCGAGAGGCCTGCAACGACTACGCCATCGGCATCGAGCTGGAGGGGACGGACGAGCTGCCCTACAGCGATGCCCAGTATGAGGTGCTGACCCACCTAACCAGTGCCATTCAGGCTCGCTTCCCCGCCGTGCTGGCCGATCGGGTGGTGGGGCATTGCGACATTGCGCCGGGACGCAAGACGGATCCGGGCGCGAGTTTTGACTGGCGGCGATACCGCCAGGGCATCAACAAAATTTGATACGGTTAAAATCGATTTTGTGTTTTTAAGATCAATGGCTTGTCGGTGCGACAAGCCATTTTTGTTGGCTGTTGCCGGAATGTTGTTTGTGATCTGGCGCAAGAATATTGGTCAGACCATTTTCTATGAGTGAGATCATGTTTTCCTCTCTTTACCCATAAATGGGTGGTTTACTTTCTTGATACAGATCAGATTTTGGGTGGACATTTCCCATCCCCTCTGCTAATTTTCGCCCCATTCATAAAATTGGTAATACCAATTTAACAAAGCTGCCCCATGCCCTATCGTCGAATTACTCAACCCAAATTGGCCGACGCCATCGTCGCCGAGCTGGAACACATGATCCTGGAAGGCAGCCTGCAGCCTGGCCAGAAGTTGCCGCCCGAGCGGGAACTCGCCATCCAGTTTCAGGTGTCACGCCCCTCCCTGCGCGAGGCTATCCAGCGTCTGGAGGCTCGCGGGTTGTTGTATCGTCGTCAGGGCGGTGGCACCTATGTGCAAAATGGTTTGAGCCAGGGGATCGCCGATCCCCTGTTCGAGCTGCTCAGCACCCACCCGGAAGCCCAGTATGACCTGCTGGAGTTTCGCCACGCGCTCGAAGGCATCTGTGCCTACTATGCGGCGCTGCGAGGCACGGAGGCGGACTTCGAGCGCATCCGCGCCGCCCAGGCGGCGATCGAGGCGGCGGGTCAGCAAGGGTCCCTTGCGAGTGAGTCGAGCGCCGTCACCCAGTTCTATCTGGCGGTGGCCGAGGCCTCTCACAACGTGGTGCTGCTGCACCTGCTGCGGGCCATGGGCCCCATGCTCGAGCAGAACATTTTGCGAAATAACGAGATTTTGAATCGCCGTCCGGGAGTGGTCGCCAAGATCCGTCGCCATCGTGCGTCGCTGATCGAGGCTATCCTGTCGGGGGCTCCGGAGCGGGCCAGGACTGCTTGTCATGAGCACCTGGCCTTTATCGAGGACACCTTGTTGGATATGCAGAGGGAAGACAGCCGGATCCAGCGATCCATGCGTCGGATCCGTCAGCAGGAAAACTAATCCCACAAGGCTTTATTGTCGAATTTTGCGCAACTTACATCCCGTGCAATAACAATAGGAACCAGCCATGTCTGATATCCTGAAGAACGATGTGGACCCGATAGAAACGCTGGAGTGGCTTGCCTCTCTGGAATCCTTGCTGCGTGAAGAGGGTCCGCAACGCGCTCAGTTCATCCTTGAACAACTGGCCGAGAAAGCCCGCGTCAGCGGTGTGGAAGTGGCTGAGAAAGCGAATCGCGACTACATCAACACCATCCCCGCCAGTGACGAACCGGCCTACCCGGGCGACCTGGAGATGGAGCGTCGCATTCGCGCCATCATCCGCTGGAATGCCGTGATGATAGTGTTGCGCGCCTCCAAGAAAGACCTGGACCTGGGCGGTCACATGTCTTCCTTCGCCTCTTCCGCGACCATCTACGAAGTCTGCTACAACCACTTCTTCCGTGCTCGCAACGAGAAGGACGGTGGCGACCTGGTCTACTTCCAGGGTCACATCTCCCCGGGCATCTACGCCCGTGCCTTCGTCGAGGGTCGTCTGACCGAAGAGCAGCTGGACAACTTCCGTCAGGAAGTGGACGGCAAGGGTATCCCCTCCTATCCGCACCCGAAACTGATGCCGGAATTCTGGCAGTTCCCGACCGTTTCCATGGGTCTGGGTCCCATCGCCGCCATCTATCAGGCGCGCTTCCTGAAGTACCTGACCGACCGTGGTATCAAGGATTGTGCCGAGCAGACCGTCTACGCCTTCCTGGGCGATGGCGAGATGGACGAGCCGGAAGCCAAGGGCGCCCTGACCGTTGCCGTGCGTGAAAAGCTCGACAACCTGGTGTTCGTGGTCAACTGCAACCTGCAGCGTCTGGACGGCCCTGTGGTCGGCAACGGCAAGGTCATCAACGAGCTGGAAGGCCTGTTCGCCGGCGCCGGCTGGGATGTCACCAAGGTCATCTGGGGTCGCAAGTGGGATGAGCTGCTGAAGAAAGATACCTCCGGCAAGCTGATCCAGCTGATGAACGAGACCGTGGACGGTGACTACCAGACCATGAAGTCCCGCGATGGCGCCTACGTGCGCGAGCACTTCTTCAACCGTTACCCGGAAACCGCCGCCCTGGTCAAGGATATGTCCGACGAGGAGATCTTCGCCCTGAACCGCGGTGGTCACGATCCTCGCAAACTGTTTGCCGCCTTCTCCAAGGCCGCACAGACCAAGGGCAAGCCGACCGTGATCCTGGCCAAGACCATCAAAGGTTATGGCATGGGTGAGGCGGCCGAAGGCAAGAACATCGCTCACCAGGTCAAGAAGATGGATCTGGGTTCCGTTCGTTACCTGCGCGACCGTTTCAACCTGCCGGTGACCGACGAGCAGCTGGCCGATCTGCCCTACCTGAAGATCGAGGAAGGCTCCGCCGAGCACAAGTACCTGCACGACCGTCGCACCGCCCTGAAAGGTTATGTGCCGACCCGTCTGCGTGAGAGCACCACCAAGCTGGACATCCCGGCGCTGGATGCCTTCGGCCCGCTGCTGGGTGAGCAGGCGCGCGAGATCTCCACCACCATGGCGTTCGTGCGTTCCCTGAACGTGATGCTCAAAGACAAGTCCATCGGCAAGCGCATAGTGCCGATCCTGGCTGACGAAGCCCGTACCTTCGGTATGGAAGGCCTGTTCCGCCAGATCGGTATCTACAGCCCGCACGGTCAGCAGTACACCCCGCAAGACCGCGACATCGTCTCCTACTACAAGGAAGACAAGCAGGGTCAGGTTCTGCAAGACGGCATCAATGAGCTGGGCGCCATGTCCTCCTGGCTGGCGGCTGCCACCTCTTACAGCACCAACGACTGCCCGATGATCCCGTTCTACATCTACTACTCCATGTTCGGCTTCCAGCGGATCGGCGACATGGCGTGGGCAGCCGGTGACCAGCAAGCCCGTGGCTTCCTGCTGGGCGCGACCTCCGGTCGTACCACCCTCAACGGCGAAGGTCTGCAGCACGAAGATGGTCACAGCCACATCCTGGCCAACACCATCCCGAACTGCGTCTCCTACGACCCGTCCTACGCCTATGAAGTGGCGGTGATCGTACAGGACGGCCTGCGCCGCATGTACGGCGAGAAGCCGGAGAACGTCTTCTACTACATCACCACTCTGAACGAGAACTACGCCATGCCGGCCATGCCGGAAGGCGCCGAGGAAGGCATCCGCAAGGGTATCTACAAGCTGGAATCCGTGGCCGGCAACAAGGCCAAGGTACAGCTGCTGGGTTGTGGCTCCATCCTGGGTCACGTGCGCACCGCCGCCCAGATCCTGGCGAGCGAATACGGCGTGGGTTCCGACGTGTTCAGCGTCACCTCCTTCAACGAGCTGGCTCGTGACGGTCAGGACGCGGATCGCTGGAACATGCTGCACCCGACCAGCGATGCCCGTGTACCCTACATCGCTCAGGTGCTGGGCTCCGACGCCACCATCGCCGCGACCGACTACATGAAGTCCTTCGCCGATCAGGTTCGCGCCTTCGTACCGACCGAGAACTACCGCGTGCTGGGTACCGACGGTTACGGCCGCTCCGACAGCCGTGCCAACCTGCGTCGTCACTTCGAGGTGAACGAGTTCTACGTGGTCGTTGCAGCCCTGACCGAACTGGCCAAGCGCGGCGAGATTGACAAGCAGGTGGTGGCCGATGCCATCGCCAAGTACGGCATCGATGCCGACAAGGTCAACCCGCTGTACGCCTAAGAGGATTGAGCGCCCTGTCCGGCCATGTGCCGGGCAGGGCCTCACCCTGCTTGGTGTGACCAACGTATAAGAGGATGAAGCCGCTCTCCTGCCAGGGCTATGGCAGTGGCAGCGCGCTTTTCCAACGTCAACGTGACATCCGCGTAAGAGGATAAAGCACAATGTCCAAACAGATTATGGTGCCGGATATCGGTGCCGATGAGGTTGAAGTCACCGAGATCATGGTGGCCGTGGGTGACAAGGTCGAGCTCGACCAGTCCCTGATCGCCGTGGAAGGTGACAAGGCCTCCATGGAAGTCCCGGCTCCGGCCGCGGGCATCGTCAAAGAGATCCTGATCAAGGTGGGCGACAAGGTTGCCACCGGTTCCCAGATCATGGTCTTCGAAGCCGAGGGTGCGGCTGCCGCCGCTCCGGCTCAGGCTGCCGCCGCTCCGGCTCAGGCTGCCGCCGCTCCGGCTCAGGCTGCCGCCTCCGTGGCCGCCGCGCCGGCTGCCCCTGCTGCCGCCGCTGCCAAAGACGTGCACGTCCCCGACATCGGTGACGACGAAGTGGAAGTGACCGAGATCATGGTTGCCGTGGGCGACATGGTTGAAGCGGACCAGTCCATCATCGCCGTGGAAGGTGACAAGGCCTCCATGGAAGTGCCGGCGCCGTTCGCGGGCCGCGTGGTCGAGATCAAGGTTGCCGCCGGTGCCAAGGTCTCCACCGGTTCCCTGGTGATGGTGTTCGAAGTGGCGGGCGCCGCCCCGGCCGCTGCCGCCGTGCCGGTTCAGGCCGCCGCTCCCGTCGCTGCCGCACCTGCCGTTGCCGCCGCCAAAGAGGTCAACGTACCTGACATCGGCGGTGACGAAGTGGAAGTCACCGAGATCATGGTGGCCGTGGGTGACAAGGTCGACGCCGACCAGTCCCTGATCGCCGTGGAAGGCGACAAGGCCTCCATGGAAGTCCCTGCGCCGTTCGCCGGTGTGGTGAAAGAGATCAAGGTGAAGGCGGGTGACAAGGTCTCCACCGGGTCGCTTATCATGGTATTCGAAGTGGCTGGTGCTGCGCCGGCTGCCGTGGCTGCTCCGGCGCCTGCCGCTGCGCCTGTTGCCGCCGCTCCGGCTGCTGCTGCCGCTGCGCCGGTTGCCCAGGCTGCTGCCGCTTCCGATTTCGTGGCCAACGATGCCTATGTTCACGCCTCCCCGGCGGTTCGCCGTCTGGCCCGTGAGTTCGGCGTCAACCTGGCCAAGGTGAAAGCCTCCGGTCGCAAGGGTCGCATCGTCAAAGAAGACGTGCAGGCTTACGTAAAGGATGCGGTCAAGCGTGCCGAGTCCGCTCCGGCTGCAGGCCAAGGCTCTGGCAACGGCATGAGCGTCGTGGCCTGGCCCAAGGTTGATTTCAGCAAGTTCGGCCCGGTCGAAGAGCTGGAACTGACCCGTATCCAGAAGATCTCCGGTCCTGCCCTGCACCGCAACTGGGCCATGATCCCCCACGTCACCCAGTTCGACGAAGCGGATACCACGGATCTGGAAGCGTTCCGCAAAGAGCAGAACGTGCTGGCCGAGAAGCAGAAGCTGGACGTGAAGATCACCCCGCTGGTGTTCATCCTGAAGGCGGCCGCCAAGGCCCTGGAAGCGCACCCGCGCTTCTGCAGCGCCCTGTCCGAAGATGGCAGCAAGCTTATCATGAAGAAGTACATCCACATCGGTGTGGCGGTAGACACCCCGGGTGGCCTGGTGGTGCCTGTGGTGCGCGACGTCAACAAGAAGGGCATCTTCGAGCTGTCCCGCGATCTGGCGGAGATCTCCAAGAAGGCCCGTGCCGGCAAGCTGACCGCTGCCGACATGCAGGGCGGTTGCTTCACCATCTCCAGCTTAGGGGGCATCGGCGGTACCAGCTTTACCCCGATCGTCAACGCGCCGGAAGTGGCCATCCTGGGCGTCTCCAAGTCCGAGATGAAGCCGAAGTGGAACGGCAAGGAGTTCGTGCCGCGCCTGATGCTGCCGCTGGCCCTGAGCTATGACCACCGCGTCATCGACGGTGCCGACGGTGCCCGCTTCGTCACCACCCTGAGTGGCGTGCTGTCCGACATCCGTCGACTGGTGCTGTAATGACGTTGAACCATGACCAGTGTGTCGCCATTGATGGCGGTGACGGTGCTCGCTGCATCACCCTCTTGGGTGCTGTGTTGTCCGACATTCGTCGACTGGTCCTGTAAGTGAGAGGGCGGGCCCAGAGCCCGCCCTTTTTGCTTCTCATTTCATTAACAGGATTGTAAACTTGCCCCGTTTTTTTCACGGCTGCAGCCGCCTTCTCTGGCATAAGACTGTGCTGTCCGGGGATATAAGAACGACAAAGAGGTCATGATGAGTAAAGAAATCAAAACCCAGGTCGTAGTACTGGGTGCTGGCCCTGCCGGTTATTCCGCTGCTTTCCGTGCGGCTGACTTGGGTCTGGATACCATTATCGTCGAACGTTACTCCACCCTGGGTGGCGTCTGCCTGAACGTGGGCTGCATTCCGTCCAAGGCCCTGCTGCACGTTGCCAAAGTGATCGAAGAAGCCAAGGCGCTGGCCGAGCACGGCATCGTCTTCGGTGCCCCGCAGACCGACATCGACAAGGTGCGTCTGTGGAAAGAGAAGGTCATCAACCAGCTGACCGGCGGTCTGGCCGGCATGGCCAAGATGCGTAAAGTCCAGGTCGTGAACGGCTTCGGTAAGTTCACCGGCCCGAATACCCTGGAAGTGGAAGGCGCTGATGGCAAGACCACGGTCACCTTCGACAACGCCATCATCGCCGCCGGTTCCCGTCCGGTGAAGCTGCCCTTCATCCCCCACGACGACCCCCGCGTATGGGATTCAACCGATGCGCTGGAGCTGGAAACCGTTCCCGGCAAACTGCTGGTCATCGGTGGCGGCATCATCGGCCTGGAAATGGGTACCGTGTACTCCTCTCTGGGTTCCGAGATCGACGTGGTGGAATTTGCCGATCAGCTGGTTCCGGCTGCGGACAAAGACATCGTCAAGATCTACACCAAGCGCGTGGCCAAGAAATTCAACATCATGCTGGAGACCAAGGTCACCGCAGTTGAAGCCCGTGAAGACGGCCTGTACGTCTCCTACGAAGGCAAGCACGCCCCGGCCGAGCCGGTTCGCTACGACAACGTGCTGGTCGCGGTCGGTCGTGTGCCGAACGGCAAGCTGATGGACGCCGAGAAAGCCGGTGTGGCCGTCAACGAGCGCGGTTTCATCGAGGTGGACAAGCAGCTGCGCACCAACGTGGCTCACATCCACGCCATCGGCGACATCGTCGGTCAGCCGATGCTGGCCCACAAGGGTGTGCACGAAGGCCATGTGGCGGCCGAAGTCATCGCCGGCAAGAAGCACTACTTCGACCCGAAAGTGATCCCGTCCATCGCCTATACCGAGCCAGAGATGGCCTGGGTCGGTCTGACCGAGAAGGAAGCCAAGCAACAGGGCCTGAACTTCGAAGTCGCCACCTTCCCCTGGGCTGCCTCCGGCCGTGCCATCGCCTCTGATTGCTCCGACGGCATGACCAAGCTGATCTTCGACAAGGACAGCAACCGGGTCATCGGTGGTGCCATCGTCGGTACCAACGGCGGTGAGCTGCTGGGCGAGATCGGTCTGGCCATCGAGATGGGTGCCGATGCCGAAGATCTGGCGCTGACCATCCACGCTCACCCGACTCTGCACGAGTCCGTGGGCCTGGCCGCCGAAGTGTTCGAAGGCTCCATCACCGACCTGCCGAACGCCAAGGCCAAGAAGAAGAAGTAAGTTTCTTCTCATTGCGCCCATGCAAAAGCCGCTCATCTGAAGTGAACCCCATTTATTGGACACATTAGTTGGCGGATGACATGGCCTGAGTTCGGTACTGTACCGGGCTCAGGCCGTTTAGTTTTACTTTGATCCGCTCGTGGTTGTAGTAGTGGATGTATTCATCCACCGCACGTTTCAACTGCTCTGTATCTTCGTACTCTTCGTTGAACCAGCATTCGCTCTTCAGCAGCCCAAAGAAGTTCTCTACCACCGCATTGTCCAGGCAGTTCCCTTTGCGTGACATGCTTTGCTTCACCTCCCTTGACGATAATCGCGTCTGATAGCTCGCCATCTGATATTGCCAGCCTTGATCCGAGTGCAGCACCGGCGCATCTCCTGGCTGTAATCTCGCCAGGGCCTCATCCAGCATCTTGTCCACCAACAGCATTCCCTGGTGCGTTGCCATCTGCCAGGCGATGATCTCGCTGTTATAGAGGTCCAGCACCGGTGACAGGTACAGCTTCTGCCCTTTGAGATTGAACTCTGTCACATCGGTGACCCATTTCTGGTTCGGGGCATCGGCGTGAAAATCACGCTGCAAGAGGTTCGGGGCGATATGGCCGTACGTCCCCTTGTACGACCGATATTTCTTGCGGCGCAGGTTAGAGGCAAGATCCTGTTTTCGCATGAGTTTACGCACGGTTTTATGGTTGAGAGGGCATCCCTCATTGCGCAGCGCCAGGGTGATCCGCCGATAACCATAGCGTCCCTTGTGGTGATGAAACAGCGCCTTGACCCGTTGCGCTTCATGCTCATAGGTCACTGTGCGGATACCCGATTTCACCTGCCAGTAGAAGGTGCTGCGTGGCAACCCGGCGAGATGCAGCAGCGTTGCCAGCTGATGGTCCTGCCTTAGCTCGGAAACTATTTTTGCTTTCTCTGCTGCTTTTCCCGAGCCAAGGCATGCAGCTTTTTTAGATAGGCGTTCTCCGCCCGCAGGTATTCGAGCTCTTCCTGGGCACTGCTGAAGATGGGATAGGGGGCGGTGAGCGGTTTGCCGGGTGGCGTCTTCCCTGAAGTCATGGCGCGTTCTCTGCGTTTGTCACGAAGGGCCATGATACCGCCTTCACGATAAAGCCGCGCCCACCGACTGACGGTGCAGGCCGCGGCGATCTTGAATGCTGCGGCCGCCTTGCGAGAAGAGGCATTATTTTCCTGCATCCAGTGCAGTACCTCCTCTTTGAACTCAGCAGAGTAAGCCTTGGTCGTGATGGTCAAGCCAGCTTCACCACTGGCTTTCCAGTGCTCAGTCCAGCGGCGAACGGCGCCATGATCGACCCCAAACAGGGCGGCCGTCTTCTTGGCACCGTCATGACCGTTGAGATAGTGAAGAACGACCTGACGTTTGAAGTCGGTCGAGTATTTTTGCTTTCCCATAGAAACGAAGAACCCCTACTCGTTGGGTGTCCAACTTTCGGGGTTCACTTCACATCGAGCGGCTTTTTTGTTTGATGATGACACCAGCCCGGGGCTTGACCCCGGCGCGGCGACGAGGAGCAAAGGCGAGAGTGACTGTGGGGGAGCCTGGGGCCATTTGCGGGGTCAAAGGCGGGCGAGTATCGGCGGCGGGTAGGAGGCCAGGCTATTGGCGGCTCCCGGAGATGGCCGTGTTGCCCTTCGTGGTCGGGAACACCCTGGCGCAAAGGAAGTCCACCAGTGCTCGCACCTTGGGCGAGGGGTGCTTGCTGGCCGGCCATAGCAGGTGGAAAACGCCTGTGCCTTCCACATGGTCGGCCAGGACAGGCAGCACCCGTCCGTCGGCCAATGGCTCGCGGATTGCGAAATTCGGCAGGTAGGCGATCCCCAGCCCTCGTAGTGCAAAGCACACGCGCGTCTCTATGTTGTTGCAGATCATCGAGGTCGGCAGCTGCAGCTCCGGCTCGCCAGGTGTTTGCCGCAGCGCCCAGCTCTCCAGCTTGCCGCTGGTGGGGAAGCGATAGTGCAGGCAGCTGTGCTGCAACAGATCGGCTGGGGTGCGTGGCCAGCCTCGGCGCGCCAGGTAGTCCGGCGAGGCGACAAGATGCATCTGGAATCTGCCCAGTCGGCGTGCCGACAGCCGGGAGTCGGCCGGCTCGCCGGTGCGCACCACGGCGTCGAAGCCCTCCTCGATGACATCCACCATGCGGTCGGTGAAGTCCAGATCCAGTTCGATCTCGGGATAGGCGTGCATGAAGTCGCCGAGCACCGGCAGCACCAGCGAGCTGACCAGCGGCAGGCTGACTCGCAGACGGCCGCGCGGTGCCGCACTCGCTTGCGACAACTCCTGCTCCGCCGCTTCGATCTCGGCCAGGATGCGACGACTGCGCTCCAGGAACAGGGCGCCCTCGGCGGTCAGGGTGACGCTGCGGGTGCTGCGATGGAACAAGCGCACGCCCAGCTTCTCCTCCAGTCGCGCCACGCTCTTGCCGACGGCGGAGGCCGAGACGCCCAGCAGCCGGCCAGCGGCGACGAAGCTGCGGGTTTCGGCGACCTGCACGAACACCACGAAACCATTCAGACTGTCCAAGGTGTGCTCCCCCTTCATTGCGGACATTTAATTCCTTATAGCATGGAACTTAAGCCTACTTTTTCTTCAATACAATCCTCTCTATCGTCGAGGCTCTGTCCATTGAATCTAGGTATTTGCCATGACGAACCTTCCATTGTCCCTGCGCCAAGGCGTGTCGCCTGTGCCTCTGTCCCCCCGTATCCAGGCCGTTGTCCAGCAGGCGCTGGATGAGCTGCGCCTGGTCGGTGCCGTTGTGCTGGTCGCCCGCGACGGCGAGTTGATCCACGCGCAGGCCGCCGGCCTGGCCGATCGGGCAAGCATGCGGCCGATGGCCGTCGAGACGGTGTTCCGGCTGGCGTCGGTGAGCAAGCCCATCGTCTGCGCCGCGGCGCTGGTGCTGGTGGCACAAGGCCGGCTCGATCTGGATGAGGAGATCGCGCGCTGGCTGCCCGAGTTTCGACCCCGGCTGGCCGACGGCAGCCCGGCGCACATCACGACGCGGCAGCTGCTCAGCCACACGGCCGGTCTTGGTTATCGTTTCTTCGAGGCCGACGCGAGGGGGCCTTATGCGCGGGCCGGCGTTTCGGACGGCATGGACGCCTCCGGCATCAGCCTGGACGAGAACCTGCGCCGCCTCGCCAGCGTCCCCTTGCTGTACGAGCCGGGCACGGCCTGGGGCTATTCGTTGGCGACAGACGTGCTGGGGGCGCTGATCGCGCGCGTCCACGGCGCACCGCTGGACGAAGTGGTACGCGAGTGGGTGACGGGCCCGCTGAGCATGGTCGATACCGGCTTCGTCGCCCGCGATCCTCGGCGTCTGGCAACCGCCTATGTCAACCAGGGGCCGCGACCGCACCCCCTGGCGGAGGGTGAGGTGGTTTCGCCAGTCGAGGGGGCCGTCGGCATTGCCTACAGCCCGGCGCGCATCCTGGATGCACAGGCCTTCCCATCGGGTGGCGCTGGCATGGCGGGCACGGCCGGGGATTTTCTGCGGTTGCTGGAGGCCCTGCGTCAGGGCGGTGGCACGCTCTTTCCCTGCGAACTGGTCGCCGAAATGGCGCTGGACCAGACCGCTGGGTTGGATCTGCCCAATGCGCCGGGCTTCGGTTTCGGGCTGGGCTTCTCGGTACTGCGGGATCCGCGGCTTGCCGCATCACCAGAATCGCCGGGTACCTGGCGCTGGGGTGGCGCCTACGGCCACTCCTGGTTCGTGGATCCCGCACAGGCCCTGAGCGTGGTGGCCTTCACCAACACCCTGTACGAAGGCATGTCCGGTCGCTTCGTCAACGAGCTGCGCGATGCGGTCTATGGCGCCATGGAGGCCGAACGATGAGCGGCGTGGCCAACGACCGTCTGCCCCTGGCGTCACTGCTGGCGTTGGCGATGGCGGCATTCATCACCATCTTGACCGAGGCGCTGCCGGCCGGGCTCTTGCCGCAAATGGCGCTGGGCCTGGCGGTGTCAGAGGCCTGGGTAGGTCAGACCGTCACGATTTATGCCATCGGTTCGCTCGTCGCCGCGATTCCCCTGACCGCCGCCACCCAGGGGGTGCGGAGCCGCCCCTTGCTGTTGGCTGCCATCGCGGGTTTCCTCGTCGCCAATACCGTCACCACCCTCTCTGGGAGCTATGCCTTGACCATGGTGGCGCGCTGTGTGGCAGGGGTGTCGGCCGGGTTGTTGTGGGCGCTGCTGGCAGGCTATGCCGCACGCATGGTGCCCGAGCACCAGAAGGGGCGGGCCATTGCCATTGCGATGGTGGGCACGCCATTGGCGCTGTCCCTCGGCGTGCCGGCCGGCACCTTCCTTGGCAACCTGGTGGGTTGGCGGACGTGCTTTGGCATCATGAGCGCACTGGCGCTGATCCTGATGGTGTGGGTACGCCTCAAGGTGCCGGATTTTGCCGGACAGGGGACGGCCAAGCGGTTGTCGCCGGGCCAGGTGTTCACCCTGGCCGGGGTGCGTTCGGTGCTCTTTGTGGTACTGACCTTCGTGCTGGCGCACAACATCCTCTACACCTACATAGCGCCTTTTCTCACGGCGGCGGGCATGGCCGAACGGACGGGATTGGCGTTGCTGGTATTCGGCGTCACCTCCCTGCTGGGGATCTGGATTATCGGTGTGCTGATCGACCGCCACCTGCGTTTGCTGACGCTCGCCAGCACGGCCTTGTTCGGCCTGGCCGCGCTGGCGCTTGGCATGGCAAATGGTACGCCGGCCGTCGTGTATGCGGCGATCGCCGCCTGGGGGCTGGCTTTTGGCGGTGCTGCAACCCTGTTCCAGACCGCCATCGCCAAGACGGTCGGGGACGCGGCCGACATGGCGCAGTCCATGCTGGTCACGGCCTGGAACATGGCGATCGCGGGTGGCGGTATCATAGGCGGCGTGCTGCTGGATCGCCTCGGCGTTGCGGCGTTCCCACCCGCGCTGCTGGCGCTGTTGGCGGCAACACTGATCGTGGTGTGGGTGGCCAGGCGCCATGGTTTTCCTGCGGCGCTGGGGTAAGACGTGATGGCATGTCGGCGGCTATGCTGCTTCCTGGCCGCCGGCACGGCACGTCATCGTTTCGCTGGTTTGCTCCGCGAGGGGGCATCAGGTCAGGTTAGTTTCCGAACCTCAGTCGTGGCCGGCGTCAGCACGGAACCGTCTTTCGCCGTCGGCGCCATCGTCGAGACGGGTTGTCCCGTGTGCTTGTCGATCAGCACCGAGTGGTGCTCACCCGGTTCAAACAGGTGCTGTTCGCCCCACTGCCGCAGCGCCACCATGACGGGGAACAGGCTTTCACCCTGGGGTGTCAGCACATATTCCTGATAGGCCGATCCGTCCGACGCTGCCGTCGTTTCGAGAATGCCGGCCTGCACCAACTTGCGCAGACGGTCGGACAGTATGTTGCGGGCCATGCCAAGGCTGCGCTGGAAGTCACCGAAACGGCGCATACCGTCGAACGCATCGCGCACTATGAGCAGTGACCAGCGATCCCCTACAACATCGAGGGAGCGCGCGACGGGGCAAGGTTCGTCGTTTACGAGCGTGCTGCGTGGCATGACTTCTCCTGGCGGCTGGCCATTGATGTTCAATCTGGTTGCATTTTAAAACTGGAAGTCCTAGCATTCAACTGGTTTTATTTTGAAACTAGTTGAATGGAGCATGGATCATGACGCTATCCCCTGTTTCGACGGCGCCGACATCGGCGGGCTTCGCCCCAGTCCGGCCTTCGGATATGCCGCGCAGCCTGGTGCTGCTGTTTGCCGCCGCCAGCGGCCTGAGTGTGGCGAATGTGTACTACGCACAACCCTTGCTGGACGTGCTGGCACGGGATGTTGGCATCAGCCATGGGGCGGTGGGTGGCGTGGTCACGGCCACGCAGACAGGTTGCGCCCTGGCCTTGCTGCTGCTCGTCCCCCTGGGGGATCTGGTGGATCGCCGCCGCCTGATGGCGGTGCAGCTGCTGGCCTTGATGGCGGCACTGGTGATGGTGAGCGTGTCGCAGTCCGCGCCTCTTCTGCTGGCCAGCATGGCCGCCGTGGGTCTGCTGGGCACGGCGATGACCCAGGGACTGATCGCCTATGCCGCCAGCGCCGCCGCGCCTCATGAGCAAGGGCGCGTCGTGGGTGCGGCGCAGGGCGGGGTGTTCATCGGCTTGCTGCTGGCGCGGGTTTTCGCCGGTGGCGTCAGCGACCTGACGGGCTGGCGGGGCGTTTACGTCAGCGCCGCCTTGCTGATGCTGGTGATCGCGCTGCCACTGTGGCGGCGGCTGCCTCCCCTGTCCCCGGTGCCGAGCACCATGAGTTACCCGAGGCTGATCGCCTCTATGCTGACGCTGCTACGACAGGAAAAGGTGCTGCAAGTGCGCGGCATGCTGGCCTTGTTGATGTTCGGCGCCTTCAACATCTTCTGGAGCGCGCTGGTGTTGCCGTTGAGCGCGCCGCCCTACGGTTTCTCACATACCGTCATCGGTGCATTTGGGTTGGCCGGCGTGGTGGGCGCCCTGGCCGCCGCCCGTGCCGGGCGGTGGGCCGATCGGGGTCACGGCCAGCGCACCAGCGGGGCGGCGCTGGCACTCCTGCTGCTGGCCTGGTGGCCCTTGTTCCTGATGGGGTGGTCGCTTTGGGCGCTGGTGATCGGTATCGTCTTGCTTGATCTGGGCGGGCAGGCGCTGCACGTCACCAACCAGAGCCTGATTTTTCGTGCCCACCCCGAGGCCCATAGCCGGCTGGTCGGCCTCTACATGCTGTTCTATGCGGTGGGCAGCGGGCTCGGGGCGATTGGTACTACCGTCACTTATGCCCATGCCGGCTGGCAGGGCGTGTGCCTGCTTGGTGCGGCGGTGAGCCTGCTGGCGCTGTGTTTCTGGTGGGGGACGCGAAGTGGCATGACGGCGGGGGCGACGCATTCCTGAGGCGTGAAGGGAGGGCAGAATGGGACGAAAAGGCGCGGCTGCCGTATGGCCGCCGCTTAGGTCACATGGGGGGGCGTCGGTATTCGCCGCCTGGGGAGTGCCTCTTTGCCGTCAAGCCTTGCGCAGTGCGTACGAAGGGCTTGACCCCGGCACTCTCCTGTCCCGGCGAGGGGTCAGACGTGGTTGTACATCGCCTCTATCTCGTTCTGGTACTTGGATTCGATGATCTTGCGGCGCAGCTTCATGGTGGGGGTGATCTCCCCCAGCTCCATGGAGAAGGCGCTCGGCAGCAGGGTGAACTTCTTCACCTGCTCGAACTTGGCCAGCTCCTGTTGCAGATCCGCGATGCGAGCCTCGAAGAACTCCACCACCCTGGAGTGGCGCAGCAGCTCGGTCTTGCACTGGTATTGCAGATTGATGGAGCGGGCGTACTCCTCCAGGGACTCGAAGCAGGGGACGATGAGTGCCGACACGAAGTGGCGGGCGTCCGCTATGATGGCGACCTGCTCGATGAAACGGTCCTTGCCGAGGGCTCCCTCCACCAGCTGGGGCGCCACGTACTTGCCGTTGGAGGTCTTCATCAGCTCCTTGAGGCGCTCGGTGAAGTAGATGTTGCCCTCGTCGTCCAGCTCGCCCGCATCCCCGGTGCGCAGGAAGCCATCCGCTGTCATCACCTCGGCCGTGGCCTCTGGCTTGTTGTAGTAGCCACGCATCACGGTCGGTGAGCGCACCAGCAGCTCCTTGTCCTCGCCGAGCTTCACCTCTATGCCATCGAGCGCCGTGCCGATGGAGCCCAGCTTGAACCGAGCGTCTTCGTAGCAGCAGACGGTGGCCGTGGTTTCGGTCATGCCGTAGCCGTACTTGAGATTGAATCCCATGGCCTGGAAGAAGAGGTTGACGTCGTCGGCGAGGCGAGCCCCCGCCACCGGCAGGAAGCGGGTGCGGCCGCCGAAGCGCTCGCGCAGCTTGCGAAACACCAGGCGATCGGCCAGGGCGAGTCGCAGCCGCAGCAGGGGGGAGGGGGACTCACCCGCCTGGCGGGCGGCCAGCCCCTGCCTGCCGACCCGGGTGGCCCAGCCGAACAGGGCACGGCGCAGGCGCGGAGCCTGGGCCACCTTGGCCTGGATCAGGGCATAGGCCTTCTCGTAGAGGCGCGGCACGGCGCACATCAGGGTCGGTTTCACCTCGCCGATCACCTCCATCACTTTCTGGGGATCCCGGATGTAGACGTTCTCGGCGCCGCAGTAGAGCACGTAGTAGCTCCAGGCCCGTTCGAACACATGGCTCAGCGGCAGCATGCACAGCGACACATCCTGTTCACTCACGTCGAGGCGGCGATCATGCATCTCGAAGCAGGCGGCGATGTTGGCAAAATCGAGCATGACCCCCTTGGGCTCCCCCGTGGTACCCGAGGTGTAGATCAGGGTGAACAGGTCATCCATGCGGTACTGCTGCTCGCGCGCTTGCCGTGCCAGCTCGCTGGCCAGGTGATTGCCGGAGACCAGGAAGGCCTGGAAGTGGCTCGCCTGGGGGCAGCCGCGCAGATCGACGTTGCCATCCAGGGTGACTATCTGGCCTATCTCGCCACTCTCGATGAGTTGCAGCGCCTGATCGAACTGGGGCTGCTCGCCGACGAACAGCAGCTTGATGCCGGCGTCTTTGACGATATAACGCAGCTGATCCAGGGTGCTGGTGGGGTAGATGGGCACGCTGACGCCGCGGGCGGCCAGGATGCCGAGATCGGCCTGGGTCCACTCCGGCATGTTGCGGGCATAGATGCCGACCATCTCGGTGGGCTGGTGTCCGGCGCGGATCAGCGCCTGGGCGCAGTAGTCCATGGCCTGGCCCAGGGTGCGCCAGCCGATGGCGCGCCACTGGCCATCCTGTTGCACCCGCAGGGCGGCTTTATTGCCGAGGCGGGCGATGCGTTCGCGAAGCAGATGAACCAAATGAAGCTGCGACATCAATAGATCCTCAATGAGAGCGTCACGCCCGGCAGGGGCGTAAAAAATGGGCTGGAGTGTAAACTCTAATATTACGGCTTACAAGTGTGCGCTGTTTTGTCCGAGATCAGAAAGTGCGGATTTTGCTGCCAAATCAATCAAGATCGGCGATAACAGTGGGAGGTGGTTGGCGGAGGCTGCGTGATGAAACATCTGGCAACATGGTGGGTAGGGGGGCTGGTGCTGCTGCTGGTGGCGGGAGGGCTGGGCTGGTACTGGTGGAGTCAGGAAGCCCAGCGCCGTGGCAACCCCTGGCTCAGGGGCGAGCAGGGGGAGGCGCGGGCCCAGCAGCTCGCCCGGGAGTCCGGCATGGCCATGCTCTATGTGATCGAGGCGGACAAGTGCCGGCGCTGCAAACTGCTCGACAAGGCGCTGTGGCAGGACCCTGCCCTGGCGTCGACCCTGGCGGGGCTGGCCAAGGTGCGCCTCAACCCGAGTGCAGGGGATGGCAGTGAGCGGGTGCTGCGCCGCTTTCCCAAGGTGAAGACGCCTCCCGGCATCTATCTGCAGCAGGCGGGCGGCCCCCTCAAGCCGGTGCAGATAGTGGTGGATATCCAGCAGATCTGGATGCCGGGGGTGACTTATCGACGGGGCTTCTTCATGCCGCTCTCGGCCGCCGGCTTCGAGGCCGTGCTGCGTACCACTCTGGCGCTGAAGGATCCGACGTTTGGCGCCGCGCAGCCCTGAGTTTCTCTGGCTTTCTAGCCGCTTCATGGCCCATGGTCGGCCGCCGGCTTCGAGGCCGTGCTGCGTACTACCCTGGCGCTGGAAGATCCGGCGTTTGGCGCCGCGCAGCCCTGAGTTTCTTTGGCTTTCTAGCCGCTTCATGGCCCATGGTCGGACGCCGGCTTCGAGGCCGTGCTGCATACCACCTTGGCGCTGGAAGAGCCGGCGTTTGGCGCCGCGCAGCCTTGAGCCTCGCGTGGCCGTGGTGCGCAGCTGACGCGCTGGCCCTGGAAGGTCCGGCGTTTGGCGCCGCGCAGCCGTGAGTCGTTCGAGCCGTTAGCCGAAGTCGAACAGGCGCGACATCAGCACGGCATCTTCCCGCTCCGGGCCGCTGCCATAGTAGTCGGCCCGGCGACAATACTCGGCGAATCCCTCGCTCTCGTAGAGGCCGATGGCGGCGGCGTTGCCGGCACGCACCTCGAGGAACCAGGCCTCGGCCCCCTTCGCCTTGCTGCGGGCCAGATATTCCTTGAGCAGCGCCCGTCCCAGCCCCTTGCCCTGAAAGTCAGGATGCACGCAGATGTTCATCAGGGAGCTGTCCCCCGCCACCAGATCCGAGATATAGAAACCGGCAGGGCTATCCTCCACCAGCATCAGGCCGTTGAGGTAGCGCGGCCCGAAGCAGGAGAGCAGGTTGGCCTGACTCCAGGGCTCCTTGTGGGCGGCCTGCTCTATGGGATAGACAAGCTCGAAGTCGGTCTCGAGCAGGGGACGAAAGCGGTGCATGGTCACTCCGGTGACGGCGGGCAGAGATCTCGCCAGCCAAATGTAAAGTTTGGTAAAGATGAGATGGCCGGGCTGCATTGCGGCCCGGGGCCGATCACAATGACTCGGGCGCCTGGTATGCAGGCAGCCGCTGGCGCAGCTGTTGCCACAGGGCCCGCTTGCCGGCCGCATCCGGGCTGAGGGAACAGATCAGGGCCTGGGGCCAGTCAGGATCCGGCTCGGTGAGCCAGAGCAGCGGCGGCGTCGCCTGTTCCGGTATGCCTGGCAGCAGGCTCACCTCATGGGGCGCGATCCCGAGCAGCCGGCAGACGTCATCGAGCAGGGTGGGGGCCGGCAGGGCCTGCGCCCGCACCCAGAGTTTGCCGGCTGGGGGCGCTTGGGTGAGGCTCGCCTCGCTCTCCTTGCCCGCCAGCAGCTGCGGACGTCTGAGCTGCCAGCCCTGGATGCCGATGCGGGCCAGGATGCGCTGGCGAACGGGATCTTGCATAGAGGATGACTCGCTCTTGATCTGGGTTGGGGAAAAGTCTGGGGTGCAGGGTACACTCGAACGCCTTTTTCTGCATCCTCCGCCATACTGTCGTGTCCACCTCGGCCTGAGGGCATGGCTTGGCAAGCAGACCAGAAACAGCCAACATCATCATCAAACCACCCCCGGCTCGCCTGGTCGTCATGGCGTGAACCGGGATTATCCAGATCCCAGCGTCGGAATGCTCTTCTATGCCACTTTCTGTCCACAGCCCCGCCCGTGTCGCGCCCATTCATGAACGCCTGCCCAGCCTGCTGACGGCCCTCGGCGAGGGGCTCTATGAGCGCCAGGACGCCCTGCGGCTCGGACTGCTGGCCGCGCTCTCGGGGGAGAGCGTCTTCCTGCTCGGCCCCCCCGGCATCGCCAAGAGCCTGATCGCGCGGCGCCTCAAGCTGGCCTTCTTTGATGCGCGCCACTTCGAATACCTGATGACCCGCTTCAGCACGCCGGAGGAGGTGTTCGGCCCCCTCTCTATCCAGGCCTTGAAGGAGGAGGGCAAGTACCTGCGCCTGACCGCAGGCTATCTGCCCCAGGCCGAGGTGGTGTTTCTGGACGAGATCTGGAAGGCGGGGCCCGCCATCCTCAACACCCTGCTGACCGCCATCAACGAGCGCCAGTTTCGCAACGGCGACGAGACCCTGCCGATTCCGATGCGCCTGCTGATCAGCGCCTCCAACGAGCTGCCCGCCCCGGACAGCGGGCTGGAGGCGCTCTATGACCGCATGCTGGTGCGGATCTGGATGGACAGGGTGCAGGAAAAATCCAACTTTCAGGCCATGCTGGCCAGCGACGGCGCCAACCCCCGTCAGCTCACGGCCAGCTTGCAGATCCACAGCGAGGAGTACCAGTCGTGGCAGCGCCAGATAGAGCAGGTGACCCTGCCAAACGAGGTGTTCGAGCTCATCTATCGGCTGCGCCAGCGCCTCGATCATCTCGGTGACGAGCCCTGCTATGTCTCGGACAGGCGCTGGAAGAAGGCGGTCAGACTGTGCAAGGCGAGCGCCTTCTTCCATGGCCGCGCCGAGGTGGCGCCCCTGGATCTGCTGCTGCTCAAGGATTGCCTGTGGCACAACGGCGACAGCCGCGCCGCCCTGCTCACCCTGATGGAGGAGTTTGCCCGCCTGCACTGCTACCAGCAGCAGACGCTCATCTCCCGCCACCTGGCCATCACCTCCGCCCTGCAGGCGTTGCAGCAGCAGATGAGCGCCCGGCTGGCCCTCAAGGCGGAGCCCCACAAGGGGATGCTGGGCAAGCGCGGCAAGGGGTGGCGCCTGCCCCTGGATGAGGCCGACAAGCAGGGAGCGCGCGGCCTGCAGATCCAGCTGCACCTGCTCACCCCGGCCCGGCTCAGCCCGGAGGAGCCGGATCTGCTGGTGCAGACCCTGGAGTGCGACAAGGTGGTGCTCGGCCACTGGCAGCAGGGCGATCAGGTGCTGTTCCACCCGGTCGGCAGCAAGACCGGGCTGACCCTGGAGCTGGAGCTGGACGGCGAGCAGCGCCTGCAACTGCTCGACAGTCAGCGCCATCCCATTCCCCTGGTGCTGGTGCGCCGCGCCCCCTTGCCCGGCCTCATCAGCGCCCCCTGGTACAAGGAGCTTGCCAGCCTCAACGAGCAATTGATGGCCCTGCGCACCGATCTGCGTCGCCAGCGCCAGCGCTTCGACGGCCATCAGCCCCACCATTTCCTCGACTCGCACTGGCAGGTGGTGGTCGAGGAGGGCTTCTTCAGCCTGACCCGCGAGCTCGAACAGACGGCGGATCAGCTGGCCCAGTGGCGGGGACGCCTGCCCCTGCTGTGCGGGGAGCCGGGCTGAATGCTCGACATCGGCACCATGAGCACCTTGCTGGCCGTCTCGGAGGGGGAGATGGTGTCAGAGATGGTGGTGGCCCTGCTGGCCAGCACCCAGATATCCCGCTTCATCCGGTTGGGCAAGTCCCAGGGCCGCGCCCTCAAGCAGAGGCTGCAGCGCTGGCGCCATCAGGTGAGCGACACCATAGCTCATACCCCGGTGCCCCCCGTACTGGAGCAGGAGTTCCTGCTCTATCAGCACTGTCTCTCCCTCTCCCTGCCCCGGCTGGTGGCCGAGTTGCCGGCCCTGCTCAGCGCCCTGGAGCGGGGCAGCGACTTCGCCGATGAGGGGCGCCAGCTGGCCCATCAGCTGGTGGATCACCCGGTCGAAGGGACCCGGCGCCTGCTGCTCGAACGGTGGCGCGCCAGCCTGGTGGGGGCCCTGCTGCGCTTGCAGCAGCAACTGGCCGAGGCACAGCGGCTCAAGTTGCAACAGGAGCTGGAGGATCAGATAGGGGCCAGCGAGGAGCTCGAGCAGGTGCTGGATCCCCAGCGGCGCACGGCGGGCGGCCTGTGGAACCTGGCCCAGGGGCGCTGGCAGCCCGCCTCCCTGGTGCTGATCCGCCAGTATGCGGCCATGCTGGGCAAGGAGCCCATGTTGCAGGAGATAGCCCAGAGCATGGGACGCAGCCTGCACAGCCAGGAGCAGGAGGCCAGACCCCAGCCGCCCCAGCCCACCCTGATCCAGGAGGCCGTGCTCAGTGACGACGTGCCCGACGATCTGGTGGGCATTCATCAGGGCAGCGATCTGATGCGCATGTTGCCGAGCGAGGCCGTGATGCTGGGGGTCCCCGAGCTGGAGCTGGAGTTCTACCGCCGTTACCTGGAGCGGCGCCTGCTCAGTTACCAGGCCAGGGGCATCCTGCCCAGGCAACAGCTGCTGCCTCGTACCACGGCCCAGGGGGAGCGGGAGCTGCAACCCATGGGGCCGGTGATCGTCTGCATCGATACCTCGGGTTCCATGGGGGGCTATCCCGAGCAGTGTGCCAAGGCCCTGGCCCTGGCGCTGTTGCAGCTGGCCCTGAGCGAGCAGCGGCGCTGCTTCGTGATGCTGTTTTCCACCGATGTGGCCAGCTTCGAGCTGACCGATGCCGACGGCCTCGATGAGGCCCAGCGCTTCCTCGCCATGACCTTCAATGGCGGCACCGATCTGCTGCCCTGCCTGAGTGCGGCCCTGCGCCAGTTGCAGGCCCCGGCCTTCGAGCTGGCGGACGTGCTGGTGATCTCCGATTTCATCGCCCAGCGCCTGCCCGCCTCCCTGGTGGCGCAGATGGACAGCCAGCGCGCCCGGGGCACCCGGTTTCACGCCGTCGCCATGTCCCGTCACGCCAAACCGGCCCTGCTGCGGGTCTTCGACAGAAGCTGGCTGCTGGACTGCGGCCTGCGCGGTCGCCTGCTGCGCCGCTGGCAGCGCAGCTGAGGCCGATGGCTGGAGGGGATCAGGACCGGGGCTGGCACCGATAATCGAGGGCCCGCTCGTTGACCTGCTCCTGATCCAGCAGGGGCTGGCCGCTGGGCTGGGCGATGTGGAATCCCCCCTTGCCCCCGTGCTTGACTCGATACATGGCCTTGTCCGCCCGGGCCAGGGCCGAGCCGAAATCATCCTGGGGGCGGATCTGGGCTATGCCCATGCTCAGCCCGATGCGGGCCTCGCCGTTGGCCAGGGGAAAGGGGGCCGAGATGGCCTGCTGGCAGGCCAGCGCCAGCTGCTGGGTGCGCGGCTCCTGACATGGCCAGGGCAGCAGCAGGATGAATTCATCGCCGCCGAGGCGGCCGATGACCGCCTCTTGCGGACACAGGCTCTTGAGGCGGCGCGCCAGCTCGACCAGCAGCTCGTCGCCGGCTCTGTGGCCCAGGCGGTCATTGACCTGCTTGAAGTCATCGAGATCGATGAAGCAGAGCGCCTGGTGCTCGCCGGGAAACTGGCGCTGCAGGGCGGCGCGATTGAGCAGGTGGGTGAGGGGATCCCGGTGGGCGAGCTGGGCCAGTTGCAGCTCGTACTCCTTCTCGTGGGTGACGTCTATGTGAGACCCCATGACCCGCAGGGGATGGCCGTCGGCGTCCCGCTCCACCACTCGGCCCCGGTCCAGCACCCAGGTCACCTTGCCCTCCTTGGACAGCATGCGGTGCAGCGCCTGATAGAAGGGGGTCTTGCCGCTGAGGTGATCGAAGAAGGCCTGCAGCACCCGCTCCCTGTCTTCCGGGTGCAGGTGATCGCGCCAGGTGTCGAAGTGGGCCTCCAGCTCCTTGGGCTGGTAGCCCAGCATGGCGCCCCAGCGCCGATTGAAGATGATGAGCTTGCCGGTGGGCACATGGTTCTGCCAGATGCACAGGCCAGTGCCGTCACTGGCCGCATCCAGCTTCTCCAGCGCGTCGTCGGCGATGCGCCTCAGCCGCTCGTTCTCCTGTTGCAGCCTGCGATAGGCGACCAGCAGCGTCTCGTAATCCTGGGGTAACTTCTCTGTCACCTGGGTGCCTCTACTTCCAATCCGTGTTGCCTTCACCAAGCTGGAACAAGATGGGTCTCTTTTGACGAGCCGACCAGGGGGATGAGTGGGGCATGCCTGGGCGTCCTGGCGTGCCAACGGGCTGACTATAGAGGAGATGGCTGTTTTTTTCACCATGGGTCAGGGCGAGTCAGGATATGATGAAGGGGCTCAATTCTCCGATTTATCAACGAAATGCCCCAGGAGGCCCGTCATAGGCGCACACCCCGTCTCTCCCTGGTTGCTCTGTCTGTTGCTGGTAGCCCCCCTCGATGTAGGCGCGCGCGATCCGGCCGAGGAGGCCCTGCTCGCCGAGTTCACCGAACTGGAAAACGGTGTTCAGCCCCAGGGGGCGCGCTTGCGCCGGGTCGAGGCGCTGGCGCGGCAGGTAGACCCCGCCAGCTCCCTCCAGGGGCGGCTGGTGCGGCTGCAATGCTGGGCCCTGCCGGCGGAGACCAGCAGTGACTACAGCGCCGCCATCACCTTCGCCAGCAAGGCGCTGCTCCAGGCCCGCCAGGAGGGTGACAGGGTGACGGAGTCGGCCCTGCTCATCTGCCGAGGCTGGCACAACCAGCTGCTGGGGGAGATGGCCCGGGCCCGGCTTGACTATGATCTCGCCCTCTCCCTGGCCAGGGCGGCGGGGGAGCAGCGCCTCGAGGCCGATGCCCTCGGCTATCGCGGCGGCATGCTGGCCTACCAGGGCGGCTTGGCGGCGGGCCTGCGGGATCAGCTGGTGGCCCATGACCTCTATGAGCGACTCGGTCTGGAGCGCGGGCGGCTCAAGCTGATGGGGGAGATAGCGAACACCTACCGGCGCATGGGGGTATTCGATCGGGCGCAGGAGTATTTCAAGGCGCTGGAGCAGGCCTATGAGCAGCAGGGGGACGCGGAAAGCCTGACGGTGATCCGGGCCCAGCTGGCCATCCTCTACACGGAGACGGAGCGCTACGGCGAGGCCCTGACCCTGTTCGAGGAGGCGGCCAACCACTTCAAGGCCAGCGGCGCGCGGATGGACGAGGCCTGGGCCCTGACCGAGGTGGCCCACAGCCTGCTCAAGCTCAATCGACGGGAGGAGGCCAGGGCCAGGTTGCAGCAGGCGGATGCCCTGCTCAGCCGTGATCAGGAGACGGATGCCGCGACCCTGGGGCAGTGGCGGCTGGTGATGGGCCTGCTGGAGGAGGCCCGGGGGGATCTCGATCGGGCGCTCTACTTCCTGGCGCTGGCGGAGCCCATCTTCCGCCAGGAGGATAACCAGCGCTTCCTCGCGACCATCTATCGGGTCCAGTCGCGGATCCTGGAGCGGCAGGGGCAGGCCGATGCCGCCCTCAAGACCCTCAGGCACTATGTGACGATCCAGGAGTCCCTGGAGCATCAGCTCGGCGAGCAGAGATCCATCCAGATGCGCTTCGAATTCGATCTCGCCCGCAAGGAGGCGGAGAACGAGGCGCTCAAGAGCCAGCAGGCGTTGCAGACCCAGCAGCTGGACCGTTTGCAGGAGCGGCGCCACTGGCAGACCCTGGTGACGGTGTTGGGGTTGTTGCTGCTCGGCGGCATAGTGCTCTTTCTGCTGGGCCGCAGTCGCAAGCTGCGGCGCCTCGCCATGACGGACGAGCTGACCGGCATCCACAACCGGCGCCAGATCCAGGCCAAGGGGGAGGCCATGCTGGCCCAGGACCAGCCCTGCTCCCTGCTGCTCATCGACATCGATCACTTCAAGCAGATCAATGACGGCTGGGGCCATCATGCCGGCGATCGGGTGCTGGTGGCGGTGGCGGAGCGGATCGCGGCTGAGCTGCGCAGCCTGGACAGGGTGGGGCGCAACGGCGGCGAGGAGTTTCTGGTGCTGCTGCCCGATACCACGCTGGGGGAGGCGGGGGAGGTGGCGGAGCGGATACGCACCCGGGTGGCCGGGCTCAGGGTCGAGGCGCTGCCGGCGGACCACCCGATCCGGGTCAGCATCGGCTGCGCCGAGTACAGGCCCGGGGAGAGCCTGACCGAGCTGGTGCATCGCGCCGATGAGGCCATGTATCGCGCCAAGGAGACAGGCCGGGATCGGGTCTGCCTGGCCGACTGACTGCCGGGGGCGATCCGGCGCATCCGGGCTGGGTATTTTTCACCCGCACGGGTATAATGCCGCGCAATTTTGCTTTGACTCAGGCGAGAAGACCCATGTAACGCAACGTTCCCGCTTTTTCGCCGGGTTGGCCAGACGCCAGCCTGAGCCTGTCTGTTGCGTACATTGGTGCCGTGAGTCGAATGCGGCATCCCGGATTTATTCCCACGGTGGCCCAAGGCCGCCGCTTAATAGAAGAACGTCGAATTATGTCAGCTGAATTTCTGAGTGAAGTCTCCAAGAGACGCACTTTTGCGATCATCTCGCACCCGGATGCGGGTAAAACCACCATCACCGAAAAGGTCCTGCTGTTCGGACAGGCCATTCAGCGCGCCGGTACCGTCAAGGGCCGTGGCTCGGGCCAGCACGCCAAGTCGGACTGGATGGAGATGGAGAAGCAGCGCGGCATCTCCATCACCACCTCGGTGATGCAGTTCCCCTACGCCGACTGTCTGGTCAACCTGCTCGACACCCCGGGTCACGAGGACTTCTCCGAAGATACCTACCGTACCCTCACGGCGGTCGACTGCTGCCTGATGGTCATCGATGCCGCCAAGGGCGTCGAAGATCGGACCCGCAAGCTGATGGAAGTGACTCGGCTGCGGGACACCCCCATCCTCACCTTCATGAACAAGCTGGACCGCGAAGTGCGCGATCCCATGGAGGTGATGGACGAGGTGGAGCGCGAGCTCAACATCATGTGTGCCCCCATCACCTGGCCCATCGGCTGCGGCAAATCCTTCAAGGGGGTCTACCACCTCTACAAGGACGAGACCTATCTGTACCAGAGCGGTCAGGGCCACACCATCCAGGAGAAGCGGGTGGTCAAGGGGCTGAACAACCCGGAACTGGACGCGGCCATCGGTGCAGATCTGGCGGCCCAGCTGCGGGGCGAATTGGAGCTGGTGCAGGGCGCCTCTCCCGAGTTCGACCACGAGGCCTTCATCGCCGGCGAGATGACCCCGGTCTTCTTCGGGACCGCGCTTGGCAACTTCGGCGTCGACCACATGCTGGATGGCCTGACCGACTGGGCGCCGGCCCCCATGCCGCGCAAGGCCGAGAGCCGCGAAGTGGTGGCGACCGAGGAGAAGTTCTCCGGCTTCGTGTTCAAGATCCAGGCGAACATGGATCCGAAACACCGCGACCGCATCGCCTTTATGCGCATCGTGTCAGGCACCTACTCCAAGGGCATGAAGATGCGCCACGTGCGTCTGGGCAAGGATGTGAACATCTCCGATGCCGTCACCTTCATGGCCGGTGATCGGGAGCAGGCGGTCGAGGCCTGCGCCGGCGACATCATAGGCCTGCACAACCACGGCACCATCCAGATCGGCGACACCTTTACCCAGGGTGAGGATCTGAAATTCACCGGCATCCCGAACTTCGCACCGGAACTGTTCCGCCGCATCCGCCTGCGTGATCCGCTCAAGCAGAAGCAGCTGCTCAAGGGGTTGGTGCAGCTCTCCGAAGAGGGGGCCGTGCAGGTGTTCCGCCCGCTCATCAGCAACGACCTCATCGTCGGCGCGGTCGGTGTGCTGCAGTTCGACGTGGTGGTCTCGCGCCTCAAGAGCGAATACAACGTCGAGGCCATCTACGAGGCGGTCAACGTCGCCACCGCCCGCTGGGTGGAAGGGACGGACGTGAAGAAGTTCGAGGAGTTCAAGCGCAAGAACGAGGTCAACCTGGCCCTGGATGGCGGTGACAACCTCACCTATATCGCGCCGACCATGGTCAACCTGCGCCTCTCCCAGGAGCGTCACCCGGACGTCCAGTTCCGTCAGACCCGCGAGCACTGATATAAGACGCGCACGCACTCTGCAAAAACTGATATAAGAGAAGGCCCGACGGGCCTTCTTTTTTTGCCCGCGTTTGACTTTCGGATCAGGAGATCACCATGCTTGGACGCATTACCCACCTCTTCCCGCTCTGGGCCTTGCTGTTTTCAGTGCTGGCCTATTGGCAGCCCGCGCTGTTCGTCGACCTCAAGACCCAGATAGTGCCCCTGCTCACCATCATCATGCTGGCCATGGGGCTGACCCTCAAACCCCAGCACTTCCTCGACGTGGTCAACAACAAGAAGGCCATCGGGCTGGGTCTGGTGCTGCAGTTCAGCGTGATGCCGCTGGCGGCCCTGCTTGTCAGCCTGCTGCTGGGTTTCGATGCCGAACTGACCGTGGGCATGGTGCTGGTGGGCAGCGTCGCCGGGGGCACCTCCTCCAACGTGATGTGCTATCTGGCCAAGGGGGACGTGGCCCTCTCCATCACCATGACGGCCCTCTCCACCCTGCTGGGGGTGCTCGTCACGCCGCTGCTGGTGCAGCTGCTGGCGGGCAAGAGCGTCGATGTGCCCGTGCTGGACATGCTGCTGAGCCTGGTGAAGATAGTGCTGGTGCCCGTGGTCATCGGCGTGCTGGTCAATGTCTGGCTGCACACCCTGACCTCTAGGCTCGAACCCGTGCTGCCCCTGGTCTCCATGGTGGCCATAGTGCTGATCATCGCCACAGTGGTGGCCCTCAACGCCGGCCAGTTTGCCGCCATCGGCCCCATAGTGGCGCTGGCGGTGATCCTGCACAACGGCATCGGCATTGCGGCGGGCTACTGGGTCAGCCGCTGGCTCGGCTTCGAGGAGCGCATCTGCCGCACCGTCGCCTTCGAGGTGGGGCTGCAGAATTCCGGGCTGGCCACGGCGCTGGCCATGAAATTCTTCACCCCGGCCTCCGCGGTGGCGGGCACCCTGTTCTCGGTCTGGCACAACCTGTCCGGCTCCCTGCTGGCGGGCTTCTGGGCCAGGCGGCCACTGCTTCTCGCCGAGCGGGAACGCGGGGAAGGGGTCAAGGATCACTGAGGCCAGCCCAGGCGCCATGCAAGAGACCCCGCTGCGGCGGGGTCTCTTTTTGTCCGTCTCCTGGGGGTAGAGAAGGGAATGGGCCCGGCTGCAGGGGGATCAGAGTGCAAGCACCATGCAGATCTCGCAGGCGTCGTGGCCGGTGCAGCCAAGGGGCCCCGGCAGGTGCTCGAAGCCCAGGGACTCGTAGAGGCTGGTGGCTTCCCGCAGATCGGCGGTGGTCTCCAGATAGCAGCGTTGGTAACCCAGGGCGCGCGCCTCGGCCAGGGCCTGCAGCACCAGCCGTCGTCCCAGCCCCAGGCCCCGCAGGGCGGGCAGGAAGTACATCTTCTGCAGCTCGCAGGTATGCGCCTCCCCCGCCAGGGGGGCGATGCCGCCGCCGCCGAGGATGGCGCCATCCGGCCCTTCAATCACCCAGTAGCGGCTCTCTTCCCCCTGATAGGTCTCATGGAGGAAGTCGAGATTGGGATCCGCCACCCCATACCCCTTGTCGGCGGTGAGGCCGTATTCGGCGGAGACGGCGCGGATCACGGCGGCGATATGGGGGTTGTCGGCCGCTGCCATGGGGCGAATGCGATAACCCTGCTGGCGCCGGGTACGGGAGAGGGCGCTGCGATAGAGCCGCATCCCCTCCCAGAGCCGCTCGCACTCGGCGGGGGTGAGCTGGGCCAGGGTCTCGGCCATGGCCTCGTCCATCTGCCGATGCAGCTCCCTTAGCTGCTCCTGACCAAAGGCGGTCAGCCGCGCCTGCTTGCTGCGCCCGTCCGAGGGGTGGGGCTGCCAGGCGATCAGCTCCCGCTCTGCCAGGCGAGCCAGGGGGCGGCTGGCGTTGGACTTGTCGATGCGCAGGCGCTCGGCCAGCTGCTGGTTGGTGGCGGGGCCGCTCTCCAGCTCGATGAGCAGGTGGGCCTCGAGCGGACTGAGGGCCAGGGAACCGCACTGCTGGGAGAGCATGCCGAGTTCGCGGACCAGCTCGCGCGACAGGGCGCGCAGGGGGCGGGGATCCATCTGTGAGTCTCCTTTTGGTTGTTATCGGCAACCAATATAGCCAACTGGTTGCTGGTGACAACGACTTTCTGGCGACGGGGAGGCAGGGGAGGAGAGGCTGGGAGGCGGTGTGGCGGGCACAAAAAAGGGCCCGGGAGGGGGCCCAAACATTGGAAACCCGCGCCGGTATCAGACGCGGATCCCATCCTTGGTCGGCAGGGTGGGTGAGGGGAGCGGCTCGCCGGACCCTATCCACGGGGCGAACGGGTATCGGCTCGACGTACTTTATACCCGCTCCACCAGCATGGTGTCGGTGTCAGGGCGCGGTTTTAGACCAGCTCCGCCAGCATGGTGTCGGCATAAGGGGTCAGTGCCTCCCCCTGTTTGACCTTGGCGAGATAGTCCGGGTTGGCGATCAGGGGGCGACCGATGGCGACGAGGTCGAAGCGATCGGCCTTGATGGCATCAAAGGCGGTCTCGGCACTGTAGTTGCCCACCCCCACCAGGTGACCGTCGTAGTGCTCGCGCAGGTAATCGGAGGCGCGGCCACCCAGATAGTCGAAGGTGAGGCTGTCATCGAAGATGCCCAGATGCACATAGGCCAGATTGCGGTGATTCAGCTCGGCCAGCAGGTGGTCGAACACGGCGCGATCCCGGGCATCCCCTTCCAGATGGACATAGGCGCCGGGGGAGAGACGCAGCCCCACCCGATCCGAGCCGATGCGGGCGTTGATGGCATCCACCACCTCCAGGGGGAAGCGACTCATGTTCTCCGGGGTCTGGCCGTACTGATCGCTGCGCAGGTTGCTGGAGTGGTGCAGGAACTGATCGATGAGGTAGCCGTTGGCACCGTGGATCTCCACTCCATCGAAGCCCGCCTCGATGGCGTTGGCGGCGGCCTGGGCGTAATCCTCGACCAGCTGGACGATCTCGGCCACGGTCAGGGCGCGGGGCACCTGGTATGTCAACTCGCGCATGCGCGGCACCGAGCCCTCGAAACCGACGGCGGAGGGGGCCAGCACCTCGGCGTGGTGGAAGAAGGGGTGGGAGAGGCGGCCCACGTGCCACAGCTGGGCGAAGATCTTGCCCCCCTTGGCGTGCACGGCCTCGGTCACCTGCTTCCACCCTGCGATCTGCTCAGGGCTGTAGATGCCCGGGGTGTTGGGATAGCCCTGGCCGTCCGGGCGAATGATGGTGGCCTCGGAGATGATGAGGCCGATGTCGGCGCGGCGGCCATAGTAGGCGGCCATCTGCTCGGTCGGCACCAGGCCCGGGCCCGCCATGCAGCGGGTGAGGGGGGCCATCATGAAGCGGTTGGCCAGGGTCAGGCTGGCGTTGAGGCGATAGGGTTGAAACAGGGTATTCATGGGTGAGTGTCCTGGGCGATGATTCTTGAACGTGCATTCAAGATGTTTTTTGCCCCGGACGCAACTCTTTTTTGAATGCTTGTTCAAGATAGGTTGGCCTGACCCTCTCCCTGGGGTAGACTTGCCGCCATTCCAGCCTCCGTCACAGGAAACCCGATGCGCAGTGCCGAGTTCAACCGCGAAACCGTCTTGCGAAATGCCATGGAGGCGTTTCGTGCCAAGGGCTATGCCAAGACCACCATGCAGGAACTGGTGGCGGCGACTGGTCTGCATCCGGGCAGCCTGTATGCGGCCTTTGGCAACAAGCGCGGCCTGCTGCTGGCGGCGGTGGATCACTACATTGCGAGCAAGCGCGCCAGCCGTCGCGACCTGTTCGCGCAAGGGGAGCCGCTGGCGGCCATAGAGGCCTTCCTGCGTCAGGTGGTGAGCGACACCCTGGGAGGCTGCTGCCTGGTGACCCGCACCCTGGTGGAGCTGGCGGAGCAGGATGAGGAGCTGCGGCTGCGGCTCAAGGGGAGCTATGGCGAGCTGGAGGCCGACCTTGCCGCCGTGCTGGAGCAGGCCAGGGCCGGGGGCCGGCTCGGCTCGGATGCCGCCATCACGACCCTGACCGCCTTCCTGCTGGTCAGCATCCAGGGGCTGGTCACCGTTGGCCAGTGCCGCCCCGAACCCGAGCTGCTCGGCAATGTGGTCAGCCAGATCATGGCCGCCCTGCGGGCTTGACCTGCGAAACGGAAACAACAATGGCTCCCGAGGGAGCCATTGTTGTTTCTGGAGATGCCACATGCAGCCGGGTTGTTTGCCCCCTTCTCCCGCTCATCTAAAAAAGAATGGGAGAAGGGTTGGGGATGAGGGGGAGGTTACACCCAGCAGGGTTACTCTGGCTTCACCAGCTCCTTTATCAGATTCTTGAGCCACACCAGGGCCGGTTGCTGGGCGTGGACCGGATGCCAGACGCAGTTGAGGTGGTAATCCGGCACGTCGTCGGGCAGGGGCAGGCTTTTCAGCGGCCAGTGGCTGGCGAGCAGCTCGGCCACCATGCTGGGCAGCACCAGCAGGTGATCGCTCTGGCTGACGATGGCGGCGGCGGACATATAGCTCTGGCTGTTGACCGAGATGGTGCGGCTATGGCCCAGGCTTTGCAAATAGCGGTCGAGGCTCGCCTCCGAGGTGCCCAGCGGCGAGTGGAACACGTGGGGCATCTCGATAAGCTGCGCGAGGGTGATGCGCTCCTCTTCCAGCTCCAGGGTGGCGCGCACCAGCCCGGCCAGGGGTTCGGTGAGCCAGGTCTCCTTGCCCAGATACCCCGGCACCTGCATGTACTCGTCAAACCCCAGCACGAGATCTATCTCGCCGCTCGCCAGCTCGGCTTCGGGCAGGGTGTCGCGCAGGATGCGGATTTCGATGGTGACGCCGGGGGCCAGCTTCCTGAGGCGCTGGATAAGGGGCGGGATCAGCACGCACTCCACGTAATCCGTGGTGCAGAGCACGAAGCGGCGCTTCGATTGGCGCGGCGCGAACTCGTCCTCCTCCCAGAGCTGCTGCTCCAGCAGCCGCAGCGCCTGCTGCACCCCCAGATGCAGGCGCTGGGCCCGGGGAGTCGGCAACATCCCCTGGGGCGTACGCACCAGCAGCGGGTCGCCGAGAAAGGCCCGCAACCGGCCGAGGGAGTGGCTCATGGCGGGCTGGCTGATAAAGAGCGACTCGGCGGCGCGGGTCACGCTTCCTTGCGTCATCAGGGCGTCAAAGGCGAGCAGCAGATTGAGGTCGAGCTGGTGCAGTTTCATGGGGGGATTATTCGCCGTGTTTATGGGACAATTAATCCTATTCATTTGATGGATGGGCGCGCAACTTCTTACACTGCGACCCACTGTTATTTTTCCAGGGTTCCCAGGTCAAGGTGGGGGCCTCAATCCATGCAAGGAGCCTTGCGATGAGCATCAAGACCATCAACTCCATTCCGGCCGCCGACGGCTTCACCATGCCCGCCGAGTGGGCGCACCAGCAGGCCGTCTGGATGATCTGGCCGTTCCGCCCGGACAACTGGCGGGAAGCCGGTCGCTTCGCCCAGGCCACCTTCGCCAAGGTGGCGGATGCCATCGGTGGCGCGACGCCGGTCTTTATGGGGGTGCCGGCCCAGTTCATGGAGCAGGCCCGTGGCATCATGCCTGCCCACGTCACTCTGGTTGAAATGAACAGCGATGACTGCTGGGCCCGCGATACCGGCCCCACCATCGTCACCAACGCCGCAGGCGAGTGCCGTGGGGTGGACTGGGGCTTCAACGCCTGGGGCGGCCACAAGGGCGGTCTCTACTACCCGTGGAATCAGGATGAAGAGGTCGCTGCCCGGATGCTGGAACAGCACGGCATGGCTCGCTACGACGCGCCGCTCATTCTGGAAGGGGGCTCCATCCATGTGGATGGCGAAGGCACCTGCCTGACCACCGCCGAGTGCCTGCTCAACGAAAACCGCAACCCGCACCTGAGCAAAGCGCAGATCGAAGCGCACTTGCGCGACTATCTGGGCGTGAAGAGTTTTATCTGGCTGGACGAAGGGGTCTACATGGACGAGACCGACGGCCACATCGACAACATGTGCTGCTTCGTGCGCCCGGGTGAAGTGACCCTGCACTGGACCGACGACCAGAACGATCCCCAGTACGCCCGCTCCCTGGCCGCCCTCAAGGTGCTGGAAGCGGCGGTGGATGCCAAGGGGCGCAAGCTGAAAGTGTGGAAGCTGCCCCAGCCGGGCCCGCTCTACTGCACTGAAGAGGAGTCTGCCGGTGTCGAGAGCGGCAGCGGTGTGCCGCGCGAGGCCGAAGGTCGTCTGGCCGGTTCCTACGTGAACTTCCTCATCACCAACGATCGCATTGTCTACCCGCTGCTGGATGTCGCCACCGATGGCGAAGCCCAGCGCATTCTGGAAGAGATCTTCCCGGAGCATAAGGTCGTCGGCGTACCGGCCCGCGAGATCCTGCTGGGGGGTGGCAATATTCACTGCATTACTCAGCAGATCCCCTCCGGCAAATAAGCTGGTCGAAGAGTGTAGACATTCAAAACCCCACGCCGTGGGGTTTTATCCCTTGATGGTGTGATGGCCGCAGGCGCCGATGCGGCGATCATCATGACAAACAGTCACCCTTTTACAGGAGATCCTAAATGATCGAAGTGACCGAGGTTTCCATTGCCGAGCTGCGCGATGCGCTCGGATCCGGCCGCACTACCGCGGTCGAACTGGTCAAGGCCTATCTGGCCCGTATCGAGGCTTACAACGGCCCCGAGACTGACACCAAACTCAACGCCGTCGTGGTGCCCAACCCCGATGCGCTGAAAGAGGCGCAAGATTCCGATGAGCGCCGCGCCCGTGGGGAAACCCTGGGGCCGCTCGACGGCATCCCCTACACCGCCAAAGACAGCTATCTGGTCAAGGGGCTGACCGCCGCCTCCGGCAGCCCGGCCTTCAAGGATCTGGTGGCCCAGCGCGATGCCTTTACCGTTGAGCGCCTGCGCGCCGCCGGTGCCATCTGCCTTGGCAAGACCAATATGCCCCCCATGGCCAATGGCGGCATGCAGCGCGGCGTCTATGGCCGTGCCGAGAGCCCCTACAACGCCGACTACCTGACCGCGCCCTTTGCCTCCGGCTCCTCCAACGGGGCCGGTACTGCCACCGCCGCCAGCTTCTGTGCCTTTGGTCTGGCGGAAGAGACCTGGTCGAGTGGCCGGGGTCCTGCGTCCAACAACGGCCTGTGCGCCTATACCCCGTCCCGTGGCGTGATTTCGGTGCGCGGCAACTGGCCCCTGACCCCGACCATGGACGTGGTGGTGCCCTACGCCCGTACCATGGCCGATCTGCTGGAAGTGCTGGATGTAGTGGTCGCCGACGATGCCGACACCCGTGGCGATCTCTGGCGCATGCAGCCCTGGGTGCAACTGCCCAAGGCCTCCGAAGTGCGTCCGGCTTCCTATCTGGAACTGGCTGCCAAGGCCGATGCCCTCAAGGGCAAGCGCCTCGGCGTGCCGCGCATGTTTATCAACAAGGATGAACTGGCGGGCACCAGCGAGCACCCCGGCATCGGCGGTCCGACCGGTCAGCGCATCCATACCCGCCCCTCGGTGATTGCCCTCTGGGAAGAGGCGCGCAAGGCGCTGGAAGCCGCGGGCGCCGAGGTCATCGAAGTGGACTTCCCCCTGGTCTCCAACTGCGAAGGGGACAGACCCGGCGCGCCGACCGTGTTCAATCGCGGCATAGTGAGCCCCGAGTTTCTCAACGACGAGCTGTGGGAGCTCTCCGGCTGGGCGTTCGACGACTTCCTGCGTGCCAACGGCGATCCCAAGTTGAACAAACTTGAAGACGTCGATGGGCCCCAGATCTTCCCCCACGATCCGGGCACCTTGCCGAACCGCGAAGGCGATCTGGCGGCGGGCATGGACGAGTACGTCAATATGGCCAAGCGTGGCCTGAAATCCTGGGACGAGATCCCCACAGTGCCGGACGGCCTGCGCGGCCTGGAGCAGACCCGCAAGCTGGATCTGGAGGACTGGATGGACGGGCTCAAGCTCGACGCCGTGCTCTTCCCGACCGTGGCCGACGTGGGTCCGGCTGACGCGGACGTGAATCCGGCCTCCGCCGACATCGCCTGGAGCAACGGCATCTGGGTCGCCAACGGCAACCTCGCCATTCGCCACCTCGGCGTGCCGACTGTGACCGTTCCCATGGGGGTGATGGCCGATATCGGTATGCCGGTGGGCCTGACCTTCGCCGGTCGTGCCTATGATGACAACAACCTGCTGCGCGTCGCTTCGGCCTTCGAGTCCACCGGCAGCAAGCGTATGGTGCCGCCACGGACGCCGCCGTTGGGGTGATAGGTGTTGGGGTAGAAATCCCGAGTTGGTCTGGTGATAACGAAAATAACCCCACCCGCAATGCGAGTGGGGTTATTTTTAACATGCATTACCTGACTGATCTCTTCTGGGAAGTAATCTACTGAGTTACTTTCGATATAGTAATAATATCCACGCTGGGGATTATTACTATTGCAGATTAAAATGAAAGCTATCTTCTTCTGCGAGGTATCATTGGTTTTGCCTGAGGGGCATGAGATTTCAACCCCTGGTCACCTGTTAATAGTTCAACGTTATAACCTGACTCAGAATAAAATTCAGCGACATTCTTTATAGTGGCATCACCGATGCCTATGCCTTGTGAGGCTAAAGCAGGCCATGATGTGGATAGTGTTTTCATTGCCTCTTTTGACCAAAGAGTATCTTGGTCATTAAATGCTGCCCAAGGTGATATACTTTCCGCGGTAAGTGAAATATATTCAGAAAACTTTGTCGCAAGAGTATACCTATCGCCATTTGCAAAGGCGATATGATTTCCCATCTCTATTATTGAAGCAAGAGGAAGAACAAAAATAGTGTTATTATGTCGTTCTCTTTCGACAACATCGCTAATTCTCTGATGATCCCATGCATCGCCCTCTGGCCCACATGTGTCTTTTCCGGGAACTTCAAACCAGCAACACAAAACACAAGTGTCGAAGATAATGACTTTTCTACTCATCATTATCTCCTTTATTTTCTATCGAAAATTGATTGTTTAATGCATTTTCAATTGAACCTTTACTTGTAAGTGTACCAACAGGCCCGGAAGCAAGCATCTTAGGTAGCATTGAGATATCTTCAAGCAGTGTTAACATACTAGACCCAGTTAATGGATCTCTATGGCTTACTGTAATAAAGGGGGTGTATTTATGACCTAGTCTATCAAGAAATGCAGGGTTATGAGTTGTCACAAGAACATCGACTTTACGGAGGCTACCTATCTCTGATAATACACGAATAAGTAAATCTGCACGTGATGGGTGTAGACCGTTGTCAATCTCTTCAATTACCAGTAAGCTGCCAATCGGTCTAGTTAGCAGTGCAGTAAGAATGGCGAGAAACCTCAGTGTTCCATCAGACATTCCTCTCGCATCTATAATCTGTGGCTCATCATCAAGCCAGCCCTCTTTACAATAAAGCATTGCGGAGCTATTAAACCTATCTACGGTTTCAGAGAATACTTCAATTATTTCTCTTTCTGGCAAGCTCTTTATATAGTTAGATAATTTAGTCTCTAGAGATTTCTTTTCATCCTCAGGAAAAGCAGATATTACACCTGCGATATTGTTAGCATCACTGCTTAAAGCATCTGATAATGGTGAGAAGCTTCTCATGTGAGATGGAATTGGATCCAAAATGAAAATATTCCCCAAATTCTCATGCATTGTATTAAGTGCCGCATTAATCTCACTTCTGAGGATGTTTGCGGTAGACTGAATATGCAATTGGCTCAGAATGCTTTGTGATCTGGCGCAGGGGCGAGGAGAACCTTGCTTTTCATTATATGTCCTAGCAGTTATATATGGTGAATCTTGCTCACAAGGGTCTGTTCTATATATGAATATGCTATATGGATTGCTTTTGTTATCTTTTGAACGATATTTTAATCGCTGCAAACTCTCACTCTTAACCTGCAGAGAACCACTATAGTTTTCTATCTCTATCGCATAAAGATAGTCGATATTTTCAACGTTTCCGGCCACTGTTGCAGATAATGTGAACGATGATGTATTGTTTTTACAAACCCATTGTATGCCCCCCCTCATTTGTTCCATAATTACAGAGAATGGAGTTCCAATAGTTGATTTGCTTAAAAAGTTAAATGCATCCAAAGCATTCGACTTCCCACTGGCATTACTACCTATTAATATTGTCAATGGGTCGATAAAAAGCTGTGAATGTGCAAAACTTTTCCAATTTGCCATTCCAATAGACTTAATCATAAATCCGCCTATAACTTGAAGTGCCGCATAAGCGTTACACTATATTCACCATTTAATAATAATCAGTGTTCTGTTGCACTTTTCACATACAAAAACCTATAATTAATGGCAAGTCAAATTTTAAAAGCCATAATTTAGTGTTTATTTATCATATAAAATTCTATCGTACTACAGACACTACACTACTGGCATTCAAAAATTAAGGTATTTTAAAAATAAGATGGATGTCACATTTTTATTTACAGGGCTGTAGGTTTGAATAGCGAAGCGTATTCGGACGTTTAGAAATCTGGGACACCCACCTGTCTCCAGAATCTGGGACATCCACCTTTCTCAGGCTTTGACAGGGCTTGTGCCGAAATCTGGGACACCCACCTTTTCCATTCTAGTTGCACGACTGTCGCAAGCTGTCATGTCGTACAGCAGGGGATCTAGGAAATCTGGCATCGGAATCTGGGACACCCACCTTTTCAGGCTTTGACAGGGCTTGTGTGCTGGGCTTGGCTTATGTCGTGATACTGGAGGAAAGCCCCATGACCATTGCCCGCTCACGTCAAATCAGCCTGGAAGACACGCCCTATTACCATGTGGTCAGCCGCTGTGTGCGGCGGGCCTTCCTGTGTGGGGAAGATAGTCATTCGGGCCAGAGTTATGAGCACAGACGGCAGTGGGTGGTCGACAAGCTGGGGTTGCTCTCGCAGGTATTTGCCATCGAGATCTGCGCCTATGCGGTGATGAGCAATCACTATCATCTGGTGCTCAAGGTGGCGCCCGATAAAGCCATGGGTTGGAGCGATCGCGAGGTGGCGGAGCGCTGGGCCGTCTTGTTCCAGTGGCCTCCCTTGCTGCGCCGCTGGTATCAAGAGGAGGCACTTCTGGTCCCGGAGCAAGCCGTGGTGCAGTCGCTGATAGCACAATGGCGCGAACGCCTCTATTCCATCAGCTGGTTGGTGCGTCTGCTGAATGAATCCCTGGCCCGCCAGGCCAATGAGGAGGATGGCTGCAAAGGTCACTTCTGGGAGGGACGTTTTAAGAGTCAGGCATTGCTGACTGAAACCGCTCTGCTCTCTTGCATGGCCTATGTGGATCTCAACCCGGTTCGGGCGGGTATTGCTGATACGCCAGAAGAGAGTGACTACACCAGTATCAAGCAGCGGATTGACGCATCGACAGCGGATGCAACACCTGCCCTGCATCTGCTTCCTTTCTCAGCCAAGCATGAGCCCGAGGCGCTGCCTTACGGGTTTACCGAC
The DNA here is from genome assembly GCF_054052445.1 of Aeromonas crassostreae. Classification (NCBI taxonomy): domain Bacteria; kingdom Pseudomonadati; phylum Pseudomonadota; class Gammaproteobacteria; order Aeromonadales; family Aeromonadaceae; genus Aeromonas; species Aeromonas crassostreae. The sequence goes on from NZ_JBSTYM010000002.1 coordinate 102,781, forward strand.
TATCTGACTCTGGTGGATTGGACTGGGAGGGCTATCAGAGCGGACAAGCGAGGACATATTTCCGCCGACCTGGCTCCCATCATGGGGCGCCTTGGGCTGGATGAATCACAGTGGCTGAGGCAGGTCGCTCTGTTTCGACATCGGGGCATCAGAGTGGTAGGCGACAAGGTCGGTTGCCAGCGATATGCCGAACATTGCGGTCAAACACGATGTTACCAACCCCGGTTATAGCGATTGTGCCTGTGTCGATTGTTATCTGATATCCGTCCCTGGCAAGGGGGGCTCGCGGCAAGTTTTCGCCCGATTGAGACCGTTTTGGATATCCCAACGAAGTGAGCATTATCGGCACGCCTCATCAGGTAAGAGGTGCGCTTGAATTTGCTGATGAGTCTCTAAGTAACATCATCTGAGTGCATTTATTTGATGGATGTCCTGAAGAAGAGAAAGGCTGGGAAAAGAAAAATGCCGCTCAGGTGTTCAGTCTGAACGGCACTGTCTGCATGGGCACTTTGCTCGTTAGCGGAAGCGGAACAGTTCCCGGTGCAGGGAGGGTTTCAGGTGTTCGCTCAGAATATGTGCCATGGGTTCCGGGCCGCAGAACCAGACAGGATCTCGCTGCCGCTCGCCCAGCTCCGCCAGATTGAGTCGGCCATGCTCGCGTTCCAGATGCAGCCGATAGTCGACCCCGGTCTGGCGACACAGCTGTGCCAGATGCTCATGGTAAGGCGCTTCCTCCATGCTGGGGGCGCACTGGAGCAGCGTGGTGCCAGGGCGGCGTTCGCCGCGTCGTGCCAGTGCCTCGAGCCAGGCTACAAACGGCGTGACGCCAATGCCTGCGCCGATCCAGAGACCCTGGGCCGACAAGGGCAGGGAGAAGGCGCCGTAGGGACCGGTGACTGTGACGGCATCGCCAATCTTGAGGTGTTGTTGCAACCAGCGGGTGTGATCCCCTAGAGCACGTACGGCCAGGGTCAAGGTGCGCCTATCTGCCGAGACATCCACCAGGGTATAGGGGTGGGGCTCGCCGCGCCCGGCGAAATCGAAGAAGGCGAATTGACCCGGACGGTAGCCGGGCAGGGGAGCGGTGAGGGCAACTCGGATCTCCAGGGTGCGTTCATCCAGGGGAGTGAGGGCGTTGACCGCCCCCTGGCGGCGTGCGTTCTTGCCCACCCGGCCAGAGAGGGAGTAGAGGGCCCCCATGGCACCCATCCCACCACCGATGAGCAGGGTCAGGCCGACCGGGGTCAGGGCGCCGATGCGCGGCAACAGACAGAGCCCGTGCAGCCAGCCCATCAGATAGATGACGGGAGCCAGCCGGTGGGCCACCCTGAAGCGCTCGTAGCGCACCACGGCGAGCAGGCTCACCACCACCAGGGCCAGCAGCAGATAGAAACTCCACTCCCCCAGGGTATTGCCGAGGCTGTGCCACAGGGCATCGTTACCAGCACCAGCACCAGCACCGCGGCGTGCTGGTCGGGTCAGCCAGTCGGCGGCGACGGCCCACTTGGGGGCTTCCACCAGCAGCCAGTGGGCCATCAGGGTGCCGGTAGCCCAGAGGGCGCTGCTGCGGTGCAGGTGCAACATGCGATCCAGCCCGCCGCACCAAGCCTCTAGCCTTGGCAGGCGCAGGGCCAACAGCAGGGAGAGGGTCATGGCGCCGAGGCCAAGCAGACCGGTCAGGATCAGCAGCTCGTGGCGCCAGGGCCAGATGTTGCTTGGCCAGGCGGGCAGTCCGGCCAGCCAGATCAGGGCCAGCCCAAGTGGCAGTGCCCAGCTGAGGGACGTGGGTTTCATACTAGCCTCCTTGTTATCTACCTCTTATTGCATACTCCGTTTGTGGCGAGAGTGTGCCATCGGCGGCATCTTTGTGTGGCAGAGTGTGACAAGGGGCAAGGGCTGGATGTCATGGCTTTTTGCATAGGAAAATAGATGGGTGTCCTGTCTATCTCCGGTGTCCTGTCTATCTCCGTCCGGTGGGAAAAGGTGGGTGTCCCGCCTATTTTGTGTCCCGCCTATTTTCCTCGGGTAAGGAAGGAGGGGGCTGCCGCCTTTCCGGAGCAAAGGAGCGCGAAGGGGTCGTCAGGAAAACTAAAAAGGGCAGGTACGACCTGCCCCTCTGTGTCAGCCTGGCTCCCCGGCCGCCAGCTCCTCTGCCGTCATGGGGCGCAAGACCCGGCAGGGGTTGCCGACCGCCACCACGCCTGCCGGAATGTCCTTGGTGACCACGGATCCCGCCCCGATGACGCTGTTGTCCCCTATGGTGACGCCGGGACAGATGACGACGCTGCCCCCAATCCAGACGTTGTTGCCGATGCGCACCGGCCTGCCGAGCTCCACTCCGGCCACCCGAGGTGCTACCGCCACCGGGTGGGTGGCGGTGTAGATCTGCACCCCGGGGGCCAGCAGCACGTTGTCACCTATGTGCACCTCGCACACATCCAGGATGGTGCAGTTGAAATTGGCGTAGAAATTCTCGCCGACAAAGATGTTGGCGCCATAGTCGCAGAAGAAGGGTGGGGTGATGAAGCAGCGCGCTGCGCGACCGCCCAGCAGGCGGGTGAGGCGCTCATCCCGGCCCGGGGCATCGGTCCGCTCCCGGTTCAGCTCGCCGAGCAGGGAGCGGCACTGCTCCCGCGCCGCCCTGAGTTCGGGGTCCCCCGCATCATAGGGCTCCCCCGCCACCATCTTCTGCCACTCGGGCCCATGCACGGGTTGCCGAGCCTCTGTGGCCACCACTGTCATTGTCTCTGTCATCATCTATTCCATCAGCCAGATCAGGGATTCGTAAGGGCGCAGCTCGCAGGATTGTGGCCGGGTCGGGCTATCTGGGTAGTTGCCAAGCAGCAGGCGGCCCTCTCCATTGGCCAGCTCGGCGGGCAGATCGAAAGTCACCGGCTCGCCGTAGAAGTTGCTCACCACCAGCAGGGTCTGGCCCTTGGCGCGGCGGGCATAGGCCCAGATCTGCTCGTGCCCCGTCAGCAGTTCCTGATAATCCCCCTGGGTGAAGATAGGGTACGCCTTGCGAAGGGCGATGAGATCCCGGTAGTGCCAGAACACCGAGTCGGTGTCGGCCAGCGCCGCCTCGGCGTTGATCTCGGGGTAGTTGGCGGCGGGCTTGAGCCAGGGTGTGCCGGTTGTGAAGCCCGCATTGGGGGCGGCGCTCCACTGCATGGGGGTGCGGGAGTTGTCCCGGGATTTGGCCGCCAGAATGGCGAGGATCTCGGCCTCGCTCATCCCTTCGGCCTGCTTGATGGCGAAGATGTTGCGGCTCTCCACATCCTGATAGTCGTCGATGTGCTGATAGCCGGGGTTGGTCATGCCGATCTCCTCCCCCTGATAGATGTAGGGGGTGCCCTGCAACCCGTGCAAGGTGCTGGCCAGCATCTTGGCGGCCACCACCCTATGTTCGCCCTCGTCGCCGAAGCGGGAGACGATACGCGGCTGGTCGTGGTTGCACCAAAACAGCGCCGACCACCCCTTGCCATGCATACCGCTCTGCCAGTGATTGAAGATGCGCTTGAGCTCGAGAAAATCGAATGGCGCCTTGGTCCACTTGTCGCCGCCCGGGTAATCCACCTTGAGGTGGTGAAAGTTGAACACCATGGAGAGCTCTGAACCATCCAGCGCGCCATAGCGCTGGCAGTGCTCCAGACTGGTGGAGGACATCTCTCCCACCGTCATGGCCCCCACGGGGGCGAAGACGTCGCGGCTCACGTCCTGCAAAAATTCGTGGATGCGCGGCCCGTCGGTGTAGAAGCGGCGGCCATCCCCCAGGTCGTCGCTCGGGAAGCGCTGATCCTTGGAGATAAGGTTGATGACGTCGAGACGGAAACCGTCCACACCCTTCTTCGCCCAGAAGTGGATGATCTTTTTCACCTCGGCGCGCACCAGAGGGTTTTCCCAGTTGAGATCCGCTTGCTCGCGGGCGAACAGGTGCAGATAGTACTGGCCGGTGGCCGGGTCCAGCTCCCAGGCGCTGCCGCCAAATTTGGATTGCCAGTTGTTGGGCACGCCGCCTTCCACCGGATCTTTCCAGATGTAGTAGTCGCGGTAGGGGCTTTGCTTGTCCCCCAGCGCCGACTTGAACCAGGCGTGCTCGGTGGAGGTGTGGTTGACCACTATGTCCATCACTATGCGGATGTCGCGCCCGTGGGCGGCGGCCAGCAGCGCCTCGAAATCGCTCATGGTGCCGTAAGCCGGATCGACGGCCAGGTAGTCGGCGATGTCGTAGCCGTTGTCCACCTGGGGGGAGACGTAGACCGGGGTCAGCCAGAGGGCATCGACACCTAGGGTCTTGAGATAGTCGAGGCGGGCCATGATCCCCTTGAGATCGCCGGTGCCGCGAGCGCCGGAATCCTGAAAGCTCTTGGGGTAGATCTGGTAAATCACGGCGCTTTGCCACCAGGGTGTCTGTGTCATGGTTGGATCGCTCATTGGTTGAAACTGGGTTGAACAGGCCAATAAAAAGGGCGGAGCCTGGGCTCCGCCGATGTTGTTATGGATCAGGCGGTGGCCAGATCCAGCTTGCCGGCCGCCTGCTGGCGCTTGTAGACCAGCAGGGTCAGCACCACGGGCACCACTATGGCCACCAGCATGGCGACGGCGTAGATGGCCCAGTATTGCGGCTGGATGGAGAGGATGCCCGGCAGGCCGCCCACCCCGATGCCGTTGGCCATCACGCCGCTGAAGCCGCAGATGAGGGCCGCGAGGCTGGAGCCCACCATGGCGCACAGCATGGGGAACTTGTACTTGAGGTTGATGCCGTACATGGCCGGCTCGGTCACCCCGAGGTAGGCGGAGATGGCGGCCGGGACCGAGATCTCCCGCTCGTTCTCCTTGCGGCTGATCAGGATGATGCCGACGACCGCAGACGCCTGGGCGATATTGGAGAGCGCGATCAGCGGCCAGATGGGGGTGCCGCCCATGCTCTGCATCAGCTGCAGGTCCACCGCGTTGGTGGTGTGGTGGATGCCGGTGATGACCAGGGGGGCATAGAGGAAGCCGAACAGGGCGGCGCCTATGGGGGCAAAGGAGCCGGTCATGGCGGCCTTGGCGGCAAAGCCGACCCCGTCACCAATCCAGCGGCCGAACGGGCCGATCAGGGCGTGGGCCACGATCACCGCCAGCAGCAGAGAGATGAAGGGCACTATCACCAGGTAGAGGTAGGCCGGGATGATGCGCTTGAGGTTGGTCTCCACCCAGGCGAGGAAGACACCCGCCAGCAGGGCCGGAATGACCTGGGCCTGATAGCCCACCTTCTGGATGACGAAGAGGCCGAAGTCCCACACTTCCGGGGTCTGCTGCCCGATGCCATAGGCGTTCATCAGCTGCGGCGAGACGAGGGTTATACCCAGCACTATGCCGAGGATCTCGGAGCCGCCCATCTTCTTGACCGCAGACCAGCAGACCCCCACCGGCAGGAAGTGGAAGATGGCTTCACCCAAGAGCCAGAGGAAGGCGTGGACCTGGGCCCAGAACTGGCTGATCTCCACCAGGGTGTGCGTCCCGTCGTCGAACATCTTGATGTCGCCGATGACGTTGCGAAAACCCAGGATCAGGCCGCCGGTGATGATGGCGGGCAGCAGGGGGACGAAGATCTCCGCCAGGTGGGAGATGCCGCGCTCCAGCGGATTCATGTTGTGGCGGGCGGCCTGCTTGGCGGCCTCCTTGCTACCGCCGCTCACGCCTATCTCCTCGGTGAGCGCCTTGTACCACTGATCCACCTCGTTGCCGATCACCACCTGGAACTGGCCCCCCTGGGTGAAGCTGCCCTTGACCGCCGGAATGGTCTCGATGGCCTTGGGGTCCGCCTTGGCCGGATCGGCCAGCACGAACCTGAGCCGGGTCAGGCAGTGGCTGACGGTGGTGATGTTGTCCTTGCCGCCGATCCGTTCGATCAGCTGCGCCAGATGTTGTGTGTTGACTTTTGACATGAGCCTTCCCTCTGTGACTCCATGAATAATGGTCGTTTCTTTGCCGGCTGGCCAATGACCGCCCGCTTATTGGTATCGTTCCCAATCAGCATGAAGCCAGTGGCGGACATCAGCAATGGGAACGTTCCCAATTCGTGGCGGTGGTCACAAAAAGTGCAAGACACCGGTCATGAGGGGAAAAGATAGACTACAGGGGCTGGCAGGGAGCTATGGTGGCCCTGGGGGCCTGCCCCTCTTCAATCTGATCGAGCAGCTGCCTGGCGGCCAGGATGCCGGCATCCTTGTAGCCGAAATCCAGGCTGAGGGTGTTGGCAAACAGGAAAGTCAGCATGGGATTGCTGCCAAGGCCGCTCACCAGGATGTCGGTGCGACCCTGCTCCTGCAGGTACTTGGCGGCGCCGATGGCCAGGGTGTCGCTGGCGCAGACCATGGCCTGGGTGGTGGGGGTGAGCAGCTCGGCCGCCAGCCGGTAGCCGCTGTGCAGGCCGAGATCCCCTAGGGCGCTGCGAGGCGTGCGCCCACGCTCCCGGCAGTAGTCCAGATAGGCCTGGTGCCGGCGCAGACCTGTGGTGAGATCGCTGCGTTCCACCCCGAGATAGGCGACCTCTGTCAGGCCGCGCTCCCCTAGGTGGGCGAGCACGGCCCGCACCGCGCCCTCATCGTCGAAGCAGACCGACGAGAAGCCGGGGCGCTCGCGGGCCATCAGCACCAGCTTCTCCCTGAGCGGCGCCATGGCGGCATAGTCCAGATCGTTGAAGGCAAACAGGATGATGCCGTCCACCCCGCGCCGCTCCAGCACGGCCAGGTGCTCGCTCACCTTGGCGGGGGAGAACTTGCTCTCCATCAGCACGGCGTCGTAGCCGCGCTGGTAGAGGGTCTCCAGCATGCCGCGCACCGCCTGGTTCTCCGAGCTGGAGTCCAGGCGCGACACCACTATGCCGACCACCTGCTGGCTCTGGCTGCGCATGGCCCGGGCCGACTTGCTCGGCACGAAGTCGTGCTCTGCGATCACCGCCTCGACCCTGGCCCGGGTCTGGGCGTTGACCCTGGGATCCTGATTGAGCACCCGGGAGACGGTCGACTTGCCGACCCCGCTGAGGCGGGCGATATCGAGGATGGTCAGTTTCTTTTCCATGGGGGATCCGTACAGGGGAGGGCGACAACCGGGATGCAGACATTGTTGTGATTAAAGCCTGTGAATACAAGCCCATGGCGCTAGAATGGGCCTTCTGCCCGCCAGGGCCCCCGCAGCCGCAGGACGCGAACCATGGATTTGACCGCCAGCCTTCACTTCTCCCTCTCCATCACTGGCCCCATCTGCGTGGTGCTGGCGCTGGGCATAGGCCTCAAGCGGCTGGGGCTCTTGCCCGACAGCTTCGTGGAATCCGCCTCCCGCTTGGTGTTCCAGGTCACACTGCCGGCCTTGCTGTTCCTCAGCATGGTGCGCACCGATTTTTCCACCATGCCGAGCCCCTGGCTCATCGTCTACGGTCTGCTCGGCACTTTGGCCGGCTTTCTGGTGCTGGAAGCCCTGGCGGCTCGCTTCATCCCGGCGCGCGCCCAGCGCGGCATCTTCGTGCAGGGCAGCTTTCGCGGCAACATGGGGATCATGGGGCTGGCCTATGTGCAGAACGCCTACGGCCCGGAGGGGATAGGGGCCGCCGCCCTGCTGGTGGGCTCCATCACAGTGCTCTACAACATCCTCGCGGTGATCACCCTGACCCGCAGCCTGGGGGGCGGAAAAGGGCTCAAGCCCATCCTCAAGGGGATCGTCAAAAATCCCCTCATCATCGCCATCCTGGCGGCGCTGCCATTCGGCCTGCTCGGCATAGAGCTGCCCCAGCTGGTCACCACCACGGGCAACTATTTCGCCAACATGACACTGCCGCTGGCGTTGCTCTGCACCGGCGCCAGCCTCAACCTCAAGGCCCTGCGCGGCGGCGCCATGCTGACCGGCTGGGCCACCGCGAACCGCCTGCTCTGCATTCCGCTGCTGCTGGTGACGGGGGCCTGGGCGCTCGGTTTCAGTCCCCAGGCCCTCGGCATCCTCTTCCTCATCAGCTCCACCCCCACCGCCGCCGCCAGCTATGTGATGACCCGCGCCATGGGGGGTGACAGCGCCCTGGCGGCGAACATCATCGCCACCACCACGCTAGGTTCTCTGGTCACCACCAGTCTGGGCGCCGCCCTGATGAACTACCTGGGGCTGATGGGCTGATGGGCTGATGGGCTGAAGGAGCGGTCGTCCATCACATTATCGCCACCACCACTCCGGGCTCGCGGGTCACCAGCCGTCGGACCGGGAGCGGCCATGATGAACTAGCTGGGGCTGATGGGCTAAGCCGCTATCTCCATGGGATGACCCCTGCCAGGGGGCGCGCATCGGCGGCCAATATCCATCCACGCCACCACCCTGGGCTCGCGGGTCACCAGCCGTCTGATCGGGGGCGGCCCTGATGAACTACCTGGGGCTGATGGGGTAAGGCACTATCGCCATGGGATGATCCCTGCCAGGGGGCGTGTATCGGCGGCCAATATCCATCCACGCCACCACCCTGGGCTCACGGGTCACCAGCCGTCTGATCGGGGGCGGTCATGATGAACTACCTGGGGCTGATGGGGTAAGGCATGGTCACCATGGGATGACCCCTGCCAGGGGGCGCGCATCGACGGCCAATATCCATCCTCGCCACCACCCAGCTCGGCTCCCTGGTTACCACCAGCCTGGGGGCGGCCACAGCCCATTGGCTGCCAGCATCATTACCGCCTCCTTCGTTCTTCACCGCCTCCCTTTACATCCAGCTGACCCAATCCTGGGACTTCGCTGTCGCCTGATCCGCCAACCCAGCCCTCCCAAGTTGCCGCAGTGATCCCAAAAACGGAAACCGGTTTCCGTTTTTGGATTTGACCATGGTACATTTCGTCCTGTTCCCTTACGTGATCAATGAGACGCCATACCATGCACCTGCCAACCGCATTGCTGATGAACAACCCTATCCAGGGATACGACTGGGGCAGTACAGATGCCCTGACCCGACTATTCGGGATCCAGAATCCCGCAGGCGCCCCTCAGGCCGAACTCTGGATGGGAGCCCATGCCAATGGCTGCTCCCTCGTCGAGGTGGGGGGTCTGTCGGTTCGATTGTCCGAGCTTATCGCCGGGCGCTCCCTCGCCATGCTGGGGGAGTCCACAGTGACTCGCTTTGGCTCCTTGCCGTTCCTGTTCAAGGTGTTGTGCGCCGAGAAGGCGCTCTCCATCCAGGTACATCCGAGCAAGGCCCAGGCCGAGGTGGGTTTTGCCCGTGAAGAGGCCGCGGGCATCGCCGTCGATGCGCCCCATCGCAACTATCGCGATGACAACCACAAACCCGAGCTGGTGTTTGCCCTCACCCCCTATCAGGCGATGAACGGCTTTCGTGAGTTTGGCGCCATCCTGGCGCTGTTTGAGCGGGTAGCCGCACCGAGTCTGGCCCCGCTGGTGGGGGCATTTGCCGCCGACCAGAGCCCGGCCGGCCTCTCGGTTTTCTTTCGCGCCCTGCTGACCCTGGAGGGGGAGTGCAAGGAGGCGGCCCTCGTCGCCCTCAGAGCCTATGCCGATGATCATCAGGGCGAGGAGGTGTTCGCTCTGGTACTGACCCTGTTCGACCAGTATCCGGGGGATGTGGGCCTGTTCGCGCCGCTGCTGCTCAATGTGGTGACGCTGCAACCGGGCCAGGCCATGTATCTGGATGCGGGTACCCCCCACGCCTATGTCCATGGGACCGGGCTCGAGATCATGGCCAATTCCGACAACGTGCTGCGCGCCGGTCTCACCGCCAAGCACCTGGATGTCGACGAGTTGATCGCCTGTACCCGTTGTCAGCCCAAACCCGCCGACGAGCTCCTGCTATCACCTCGCCGGGCGGGGTTGGCCCAGCACTTCGACGTGCCCGTGTCCGACTTTACCTTCAGCGTCTACGATGCCGGCACTCACAGCCTCGCCACCACGAGTGCGGAGATCCTGTTTGCCATCAATGGCACCCTCTCCTTGCGTTGGGATGGCCAGCCGCCGCTGGCGCTGGCGCGGGGGCAATCGGCCTTCCTGCCTGCCTGCCTGGGTCCCTATGAGGTGAGTGCAAAGGGTTGCTTTGCCCGGGCGGGCAACCGCTGAACCAGGCCTCCTCTGGAGGCGCGGCTAAATGTAAAGAGGGAGGCATGATGCCTCCCTCTCGCGATGGGATCTGTGTCAGAGCGGAGGCGACCGCTTGAGTCGCCCAAGGAGGCTGGGGTCAGTGGGCCCGGCGCTCCGCCTCCTGGGCCAGCAGCATTCGCTCGTGGGCGATGAAGAAGGGGCGATACAGCACGTAGCTGTTGAGGATGCAGACCAGCACCATCAAGGCATTGGCCCAGCTACCGTTGGCGGCCCAGGCGGCCCCCAGTGGCGAGGGCATGGACCAGGGCAGCATGGCCACGAAGCGATCCAGGTAGCCCCACTCGGTCAGCAGCCAGGCCAGGGTGGCATTGACCATGGGGACTCCGATGAAGGGCAGGAAGAACAGCGGGTTCATGATGATGGGGAAGCCGAACAGGATGGGTTCGTTGATGTTGAACAGGGAGGGGATGAAGCCGAGCCGACCGACCGAGTGCAGGGTGCGACTGCGGCTGCGCATCGCCATGAACACCAGGGGCAGGGTGGTACCTATGCCGCCGATGAGCAGGTAATAGTCCCAGAATCCCTGCAGGAAGATGTGGGGCAGGGGCTCGCCCGCCATCAGCGCCGCCTGGTTGACGCTGAGCCCCGCCATCCAGAACGGGGAGAGCAGGCCGTTGACGATGAGGGCGCCGTGCACCCCCATGAACCAGAGCAGGTGCGCCACCAGCAGGGCGACGAGCAGGGCGGGCAGGGTGTCGGCACCGGTCACCAGGGGGTGAAACAGGTGACTCATCAGCTCCGGCAGAGAGATGCCGAAATGCTGCTGCAACCAGAGTCGCAACAAGCTGAGGGAGAGGGTGACGAACAGCAGCGGGATGATGAGCTGGAAGCCCTGCCGGGTCATCAGGGGGACTTCCTCGGGGAACTTGATGATCCAGCCGGCTCGCTGAAACAGGCGGATCGCCTCCACCGTGTAGAAGGCCGCCAGCAGGGCGGTGAAGATGCCAAGCCCGCCGAGATAACCGAAGACCCCCCCCTGCACCGAGCGAAAGTCGATGAGCAGCAAGAAGGCGACACAGCCACATAGACCGGATAGGCGCTCCGGCATCTGATAGGCCTTGGCCAGGCTGGCGGCCGCCCCGAAGGCGATGATGAGGGAGACCAGCCCTGCGGTGTGACTGTAAACGGGATAGAGCCAGGGCATCAGCTGCCGGGAGAGATCCCGTATGGCGATGGCCAGTGGGTGGCCATTGTCACTGGCGATCGGGGGGTAGAGAAGGGGGACCAACAGACTCCCTACTATGATGAAGGGCATGGCGAGCTGGAATCCATCCCGCAGCGCCATCACATGGCGACTGCGGGTCAACCAGTTGGCAACCGGTATCATCCTCTGTTCGACGATGCTGGTCAGCATCCCCATCACTTGCATGTTCATTGTTGCGCTATTCCTCGGGTTACCAGGCGCCCCGGCGTGCCCCCATTTTGCTCCCTTTTGGACTCAGCGTCCGTATCGGCCCACCAAGTTTCCCCATTTTTCTAGCTGGCTCACAAAAAAAGCCTGGCTATCCAGCCAATGCTGGACGTGGATCACAAATGGCGTGACTCGAAACGGAAACCGGTTTCCAAATGTTTTCTCGAGCGGCACAATCCACCTCATACCACCCCAAGGAGATTAAGTGATGAAGAAGATCATGTTGTGCTGCTCCTCCGGCATGTCCACCAGCCTGCTGGTGAAGAAGATGAAAGAAGAGGCGGCCAAGCGCGGCCTGCCTGCCGAGATCAATGCCTTCGGTGCCAGCGAGTTCGATGTCCAGATGCCCCACTACCAGGTGGTGCTGCTGGGCCCCCAGGTCAAGTACATGCAGGCCGAGCTGGCGGGGCGCGCCGCGCCGCACGGTGTCCCTGTCGCCGTCATCGACATGATCGACTACGGCATGCAACGGGGTGACAAGGTGCTGGATCACGCCCTGTCGCTGATTGGCTGACTTCGATTACCACAACAAGGAAGAGTCCATGAACACGCTTTACGACCGCTTCGTCTCGGTGATCGAGCAGAAGATAAGCCCGCTGGCTGGCCGCCTCGGGCAACAGAAGTACATCCAGGCCATTCGTGACGGCTTCATCGCCGCGCTGCCCTTCATGATCGTCGGCAGCTTCATGCTGGTGTTCATCTTCCCCCCCTTCTCGCAAGAGACCCAGTGGGGCTTCGCCCGGGCCTGGCTCGATTTTGCCAGCACCTATCAGGCCCAGTTGCTGTTGCCGTTCCAGCTGAGCATGGGGTTGATGACCCTGTTCATCTCGGTGGGAATAGGCGCCAGCCTGGCCCGCCAGAACGGGCTGGACCCCGTCACCACCGGCCTGCTCTGCCTGATGGCCTTCATGCTGGTGGCCGCGCCGGTCAAGGATGGCACCATGTCCATGCAGTATTTCTCCGGTCAGGGGATCTTCACCGCGCTGATCACCGCCATCTATGCGGCCGAGGTCTATGCCTTCCTCAAGAAGCACAACATCACCATCAAGTTGCCGCCTCAGGTGCCGACCGGTGTGGCCCGCTCCTTCGAGGTGCTGATCCCGGTGCTGGTGATCATCCTGACCCTGCACCCCCTCAACCTGTTGCTGGAGAGTGCCACCGGCATGATAGTGCCCGAGGCCATCATGGCGCTGATCAAACCCCTGGTCGCCGCCTCCGACTCCCTGCCCGCCATGCTGTTGGCCGTCTTGCTGTGCCAGATCCTCTGGTTCGCCGGCATCCACGGCGCCCTCATCGTCACCGGGATCATGAACCCGTTCTGGATGGCCAACCTGGCCAACAACCAGGCCGCCATGGCCGCAGGTGAAGCCCTGCCCCACATCTTCCTGCAAGGCTTCTGGGATCACTACCTGCTGATCGGCGGCGTCGGTTCCACCCTGCCCCTGGCCTTCCTGCTGCTGCGCAGCAAGGCAGCCCACCTGAGATCCATCGGCAAGATGGGGGTGGTACCCGGCCTGTTCAACATCAACGAGCCCATCCTGTTTGGTGCGCCCATCGTGATGAACCCGGTGTTCTTCCTGCCCTTCATCCTGGTGCCCATGATCAACGCCACCCTGGCCTGGTTCGCCCTGGATCTGGGTCTGGTCGAGCGAGTGGTCTCCCTCACTCCCTGGACGACACCGGCGCCGATAGGTGCCTCCTGGGCCGCCAACTGGGCCATCAGCCCGGCCCTGATGTGCATTCTCTGCATGTGCAGCGCCGCCGTCATGTATTACCCCTTCCTCAAGGCCTATGAGCGCGGTCTGCTCAAGCAGGAAGAGGAGACCGAGGAGGCAGAGAAGGCCTTCACCGGTGACGTCACCATGGCAACCCGAGCCACCCGTTAATCCCATCGCCAATCGGCCGCCATCGTGGCGGCCACACAGGAGAATCACCATGCAGTACCGTTTCCCCGACACCTTCTGGTGGGGCAGTGCCTCATCCGCCCCTCAGGCCGAAGGCGCCAGCCTGCAAGGGGGCAAGGCTCCGACCATCTGGGATCACTGGTTCGCCACGTCGCCGAGCCGCTTCCACCAGCAAGTGGGTCCGGCCGACACCTCCACCTTCTACCAGCACTTTCGCGATGACATCACCCTGATGGCGCAGATTGGTCACAACAGCTTTCGCACCTCCATCTCCTGGGCCCGGCTGCTGCCCGAAGGGCGTGGGGAGCCCAACCCGGAGGCGGTGAGCTTCTACCACGCCATGCTCGACGAGCTGCTGGCGAACGGCATCACTCCCTTCATCAACCTGTTCCACTTCGACATGCCCATGAGCATGCAGGCGCTGGGGGGCTGGGAGAGCCGGGAGGTGGTTGACGCCTTCGCCGAGTTCGCCGCCACCTGCTTCCAACTGTTCGGGGGCAAGGTGAAGCACTGGTTCACCTTCAACGAGCCGATCGTGCCGGTGGAGGGGGGTTACCTCTACGACTTCCACTACCCGAACGTGGTGGACTTTCGCCGGGCCGCCACCGTGGCGTACCACACCATGCTGGCCCACGCCAAGGCGGTGCAGGCCTATCGCGGCCAAGGCCAGGATGGGCAGATCGGCATCATCCTCAACCTGACCCCCTCCTATCCGCGCTCCCAGCATCCGGCGGATCTGAAGGCGGCCAACATCGCCGATCTGATGTTCAACCGCAGCTTCCTGGATCCGGCGGTCAAGGGCGAATACCCCGCCGAGCTGGTGGCGCTGCTGCGTGAATACGATCAACTGCCGGTCTGCGAGCCGGGCGATCGCGCGCTGCTGGCCGCCGGCAAGGTGGACTTGCTCGGGGTCAACTACTACCAGCCGCGCCGGGTCAAGGCCCGCAGCAACGCGGTCAATCCCGCCAGCCCCTTCATGCCCGAGTGGTTCTTCGATTACTACGAGATGCCGGGACGCAAGATGAACCCGCACCGGGGCTGGGAGATTTACGAGCAGGGCATCTACGACATCCTGGTCAACCTGCGTGACCACTACGGCAACATTCCCTGCTTCATCTCCGAGAACGGCATGGGGGTCGAGGGGGAGGAGAAGTTTCTCGGCGAGGATGGCCAGATCCAGGATGACTACCGCATCGCCTTCGTCAGCGACCACCTGCGCTGGGTACACAAGGGAATAGGCGAGGGGTGTCAGTGCTTGGGCTATCACCTGTGGACCTTCATCGACAACTGGTCGTGGAGCAATGCCTACAAGAACCGCTATGGCTTCGTTCGCCTCGATCTCGCCAGCGGCGAGCGCCGCATCAAGAAGAGTGGCGAATGGTTCGCCGACGTATCGCGCAACGGTGGCTTCTGAGCCCGCAACCGACCAACCACAAGGAATCACGACATGTTTGATCTCGAAGAAACCGTCATGGGCATCATCATCAATGCCGGCCAGTCCCGCAGCCTCTGCTACGAGGCGCTGCGCTGCGCCAAGCAGGGCCAGTTCACCGAGGCCGACGATCTGCTCAAGCAGGCCACAGAGGCGGCCAACGCCGCCCACGCGGTGCAGACCAAGCTGATCGAGGCGGATCAGGGAGAGGGCAAGATCCCGGTCACCCTGGTGCTGGTGCACGCCCAGGATCACCTGATGACCTCCATGCTGGCCAAGGAGCTGGTGGTCGAGCTCATCGAACTCTATCGCCGTCAGGCGGCCTGATCGGAAAGGAGCAGTGGCATGTTACGACTGGGACTGGATATCGGCGGCACCAAGATGGAGGGGCTGTTGCTCGATGGCAGCGGCAACGAGCTGTGCCGGCGCCGCATCGCAACCCCGCAGCAGGGTTACGCCACCTTCATCGAGGTGGTGACCGGGTTTATCCGCGGCTTTGCCGAGGAGGCCGGCGCCCCCTTTAGCATCGGTATTGGCTTGCCCGGGGCGGTGCGTTCCGACAACGGTTGCATCAAGAACGCCAACTGCCTGTTCCTCAATGGCCATCCGCTCAAGGCCGATCTCGAGGCCGCCCTCGGCCAGCCGGTGTGGATGGCCAACGATGCGGACTGCTTCGCGCTGTCCGAGGCCATGGATGGGGCCGGCAGCGGCGCCAACCTGGTGTTCGGGGTCATCCTCGGCACCGGCTGTGGCGGTGGCATAGTAGCGCACCAGCGCCTGCTGGTGGGCCCCAACGCCATCAGCGGCGAGTGGGGTCACAACCCGCTGCCGGGTTACGACCCACAGCGGGATGGTCCGGCCCAGCCCTGTTACTGCGGACGCAGCAATTGCATCGAGCGCTTCGTCTCGGGCACAGGGTTTGCGGGGCGTTTCGTCGAGCGCCACGGCCGCAGCCTGTCGCCGAAGGGGATCCTGATGGCGGCCGCGGAGGGGGATGGCGAGGCCCAGGCCCACTACGAGCACTTCCTCCATGCGCTGGGGCGCAGTCTGGCGAGCGTCATCAACCTGCTAGATCCGGACGTCATCGTCTTCGGCGGAGGCCTCTCCAACATAGCGCGTCTCTACGACGATCTGCCGGCGGCCATCACTCCCTGGCTGTTCACCGACCGCTGCCTGACGAGGCTGCTGCCTGCGCGGCACGGTGACAGCAGCGGGGTGCGGGGCGCGGCCTGGTTGCCTACCCCCTGATCTGACTCTCTCACCACAGTACCCATACACGGTGCCGGCAGCACCGTGGGGCCGCCTCTTGCCTGCGGCGGCCCGCACCAGGGCTGCCGGGGCCTTTTTTACCACGATAGGACGTTACAAAAAGGAAGAGCAAAGATGGAAAATATGCACAAAGTCATGCCCCTTTCCCTGTTGACCCTGGCCATGCTCAGCCCCCCGGCGTTGGCAGACAAGTATGACTTCGCCATGCACGGCTATGTCCGCTCCGGCATCCTGGCCAACCAGGATGGCAACCGGGTGGACTCCGTCGGCCTGATGCCGGACGGCAAATGGCGTCTTGGCAACGAAGACAACACCAAGCTCGAGCTGATCCCCCAGGTGACCCTGACCTCGGACGCAGGCCCGATCGCCAAGATCCAGGCCAACCTCACTCACGAGACCGATTGCACGTCTGACTGGAACTGCGTCGATGATGACGGTCACGATATCCAGGTGCGTGAAGCCTTCGCCCAGATGACCAATCTCGACTTCGCCCCTGAGGTGGTGTTCTGGGCCGGCAAGCGTTACAGCAGCTCCAATACCTCCAGCCACCAATATGACTGGGAGTACATCCAGTACAACGGCACCGGCGGCGGCGCCGACAACATCGATCTCGGCTTCGCCAAGTTTGACGTCGGTGTCTACGCCTTCACCCCGAGCGACGAGGGCAAGCGCTACCCCAAGGACGCGGATGATCAGGGCTACCCGGACGACTACTCCCTCAATCTCTGGTTCAAGAAGATCGGCGGCGGTCCCATCGACCTGCAACTGGTCGCCCACCACATGAACCAGAACGAGGGTAACGCCTGGAAGGAGAGCGCCGAGAAGGGCTATGGCGTGACCGGTATCTACAACTTCGACGGCTTCTACGGCCTGACCGGCGGTTACTCCCGCTTCGTGGCCCAGCTCGGCAAAGGCCTGGCGGCCGGGGACTCTCTCGGCAAGAACGGCTGGGGCTGGTCCAACCTGGATGACACCCAATCCTGGCGCCTGGTGCTCGACGGTCTGGCCTCCCTTGGCAACGGCTGGGATGTCTCCACCTTCGCCTTCTATCAAAAAGACAAGAACTACCGCTGGTGGACCGGTGATGACAGCGGTTGGGGTCGCTCCATGTGGGTGGCGGGCGTGCGCCCCATGCAGCAGATCACCAAGCACTTCGCCATGCAGTATGAGGTCGGCTACGAGTACCTCGACGACGACAACTACAAGGGCGCCGACGGCAAGGGCAAGGGGGGCATGACCAAGGCGACCATAGCGCCGACCCTGACCTTCGACTCCGGCTTCTGGAGTCGCCCGCAGCTGCGCCTGTTCGCCACCTACGCCAAGTGGGACAGCGGTGTCGCCGACGCCATCGACGGCAATTACAACTGGGACACCAGCACCCTCTCCGCCGGCGCCTATTCGCGCAGCGGCAAGACGGACACCTGGAACTTCGGTGTCCAGGGCGAAGTGTGGTTCTAAGGAGAACGACCATGAAACGCATATTACTCAATACCTTGAGCACCTGTGTGCTGTCGGCCCTGGCCGGCAGTGCCTTGGCGGCCGGATCGCAGTTTGATCACTTCATCACCCGTCAGGGCGCCGCCCTGATGGATGGCAAGCAGGCATTTCGCTTCGCCGGCATCCATGCTCCCGAGCTGCACCGCATCGAAGACGATGCCCGCGGCGTCTGCAAGGCCGACTCGCGCGGCTGGGGTCAGTACTTCAAGTGGCCGACCGCCGAGGAGCAGGCCAACTGGATCAAGGCGATCGTCCAGACGGGGACCAAGGCCCAGCGCGTCTACGTCTTGTCGGTGCAGCAGGAAAACGACCAGGCCTGCGAGCGTGAGACCCATATTCTGGCGCCGACCACCCCGGATGGCATGCCCGTGCTGAACGAAAAAGCCATGGTGGTCTATGACAACATGATTGCCGAGGCCGACAAGCAGGGCTTGCGCCTCATCCTGCCCTTCATCGATCACTGGTGGTGGTGGGGGGGGCGCGAGCAGTTGGCGGCCTTCTACAAGGAGTCGGCCGATGACTTCTACAAGACCTCGAGCAAGACCTACCAGGCCTATCAGGACATCATCCGCCAGGTGATCACCCGCAAGAACACCATTACCGGTCGTCACTACTATGACGAGAAGGCGATCATGGCCTGGGAGACCGGCAACGAGCTGGAGCACACCAACGAGGCCTTCCTGACCCAGACCGCGGCCTGGATCAAGCGGTTCGCTCCGCATCAGTTGGTCATCGATGGCACCTACAAGAAGATCAATGAGTTCTCCCTCAAGGATCCGAACGTCGACATCATCAGCAACCACTATTACACCAACGCCGGCAACAACCACCCGGATCAGGTGAAGAAGGATCTGACCGCCATCGCTGGCAAGAAGGTCTATCTGGTGGGCGAGTTCGGCCTGCTCGATCACCAGGAGCTGAACAACATCATGCAATCCATCGTCCACACCGAGGTGGACGGCGCCAAGGCGGTGGGGGGACTGATCTGGGGCTTCCGGGGTCATCGCCACGACGGTGGCTTCTACTGGCACAAGGAGTACACGGGGCACTACAGCTACCACCTGCCCGGCTTCCCGCTGGAGGGCAAGGCCAACCAGGAGGTGGACGTGGTCAACCTGGTACGCCGGGCCTCGGCCCAGATGGCGGGTCTGGACGAAGCCCCGGCCCTGCCGGTACCTGATGCCCCGCTGCTGCGCGATACCGAGTCGCCGTTTGCCATCAACTGGATGGGGGCGCCGGTGGGACGTGCCTATGACGTCGAGCGTGCCACCTCCGCCGAGGGTCCCTGGACCCGGGTCGGCAAGGATGTCTCGGACGGCATCAACGAATGGGATCCGAGCAAGATGAGCCTGTTTAGCGACGACTACAGTGCGCTCAAGCTGGGCCAGACCTACTACTACCGGGTGGTCGCCAAGAACGAGTCTGGGGTGTCCCGGCCCTCCAACGTCATCGCGGTCAAGCACACCCAGCAGAACCTGGCGCCCGTGGTCGACGCGGGCAAGGACCTTGCCACGACCGTGGATCAGGGCGTCTTGCTGAGCGCCAGCTGGCGTGACGACCAGCTGCCGACCCCGCAGGTCAAGGCGGGTTGGCGCAGCACAGGGGCCCTCGAAGCCAGGTTCTGTCACGCCGACCAGGCTGAAACCCGTGCCTGGTTCCCCCAGGCCGGCGAGTACGAGCTGACCTTCAGCGCCGATGACGGCCTCGAACAGAGTGCCAAATCCATCAAGGTGCAGGTGGGGGAGGCCAAGGGCGAGTTGCCGGCCAGCTACTGCGCGTTCAGCTCCGCCGAACTCACTGCCAAGGAGGGGCTGCTTAACGTGGTCAAGAGCGCCGAGAACCAGTTGGAAGTGGCTGCAGATGGTTTTGCCGGCCCGTTCGCCAGCGAGGGCGACAAGATCAGCTGGAGCGTCGAGGCACCCTGGTCAGGCACCTTCAACCTGCAGTTGCACTTCAACGGCAAGTGGGGCGGCAAGAAGAACAGCGTGGTCATCAATGGCAGCGACAGCTACCCGATCGAGTTCCCGCAGACCGACGAGGCCGGTCAGGTGCAGGTGATCCCGGTACAGCTCAAGCAGGGCAAGAACGAGATCAGCTTCGGCAAGTTCGCCGGTGACTGGGGCTATATGTTCGTGAAGTCCGTCAAGGTGGTGGCTGAATAAGCACAGATGGGCTGTGCCTTGTGCATAGCCCATATTCAACGCTATTTCATTCAATCAAGAGAAGGTGTCTGATGCGCCCTATTTTTATCGGTCATGAAAAGCATTGTTGTACGGTTGATATAAATGAAGGGGTTGTCTTTCACATGACCAGGAATATAGCAGCAGGACCGTCTCTATTAGGGAGAGTAAGATGAAAAAGTATGTTTTGCTCGGTGCCCTCTGGTGGGCATTACCGGCCTTCGCCATGCAGGCGATGGCGGCGGATTATCTGCTCGAACAGTCGGCCAAGGAAGGCCAGCTCAATGTGGTTGCCAGCGCCAAGGATCAACTGACCATCGACGATGACGGCTTTCTCGGCCCGTTCGCCAGCGAAGGGGACAAGGTGACCTGGACGGTAGAGGTGCCCAAGACCGGTGAATACCAGTTACACCTCTTCTTCAACGCCAAGTGGGGCGGCAAGAAGAATACCCTGGTGGTCAACGGCGGTGAGCCGCAGCAACTCGACTTCCCTCAGACCAGTGATGCAGGCCAGAACAAGGTGATCCCGGTTACCTTGCAGGAAGGCAAGAACAGCATCAGTTTTGGCAAGTCCCCCAATGACTGGGGTTATATGTTTGTCAAATCCATCAAAATAGCAACAAATTAATATTCCGCACTGGTTGCGCCGCAATGGCGCAGCCCATTCTATTGTCCTGTTAACTCTCGGTGAGAATAGACGGATCATTATTATTTCTGAGCGCTGGTACTTGTTTGTATCACTCAGAATAATGCGCAGCGGTTAATTTACTTTTTACGTGACAATGACATTTGCCGTATCACTGTCAGTGATAATGGGATGGCCGCTTATTTCATGGAAATACAAGAAGGATGTCAACGTGAAGAAAAAAACAATCATCGCCGCCATGTTGCTGGGGTGTAGTGCCGCGCCTGCGCTGTTGCTGAGCACCCCGGCCCTGGCCGCGACCACCTACCCGACCTGCGCCTCGGCGGCCAGCGATCCGGACGGCGACGGCTGGGGCTGGGAGAATGGGCAGAGCTGTCAGGTGGCGACCGGCTCGGGTGGCTCGACCACCTATCCGACCTGTGCCTCGGCCGCCAGTGACCCGGA
This sequence comes from Aeromonas crassostreae, assembly GCF_054052445.1. Classification (NCBI taxonomy): domain Bacteria; kingdom Pseudomonadati; phylum Pseudomonadota; class Gammaproteobacteria; order Aeromonadales; family Aeromonadaceae; genus Aeromonas; species Aeromonas crassostreae. The sequence continues at coordinate 123,689 of NZ_JBSTYM010000002.1, forward strand.
TGGCGACGGCTGGGGCTGGGAGAACAACCAGAGCTGCAAGGTGGCGGACGGCAGCGGTGGTGGCTCAATCCCATCGACGTCGGGCCAGATGTATGTGAAGGATGGCCAGCTCTACTCCGCCAACGGCCAGCGCTTCGTTGCCCGCGGCATCAATTTGCAATATGGCGACAACCCGGGCGCGGCCTTCGCCGCCATCACGCCGATCGCCGATACCGGTGCCAACATAGTGCGGCTGCAACTGCGCAAGTTCACCACGGCGCAGGAGCTGCGCCGTGCGCTCGATGCCATCGTCGCGCGCAACATGGTCGCCATGCCCATGTATTGGGAGAGTGACGTGACCTGCCAGAGCAACCCACAGCCGCTGCAAAGCGCCGTCAGCACGCTCTGGCTCGGCAGTTGGAAGGCGGTGATGCAGGATGCCAGGTACAAGGGCAAGATCCTGCTCAATATTGCCAACGAGTGGGGAGAGGACACCAACCATTACGCGGACTTCGTCACGACCTACAAGGGCCTCATCAAGCAGCTGCGCGACGGCGGCTACACCATGCCGCTGGTGATCGATGGGGCCCACTGCGGCCAGTATGCGCAGAGCTTCCTCGGTGGCCGCGGTAGCGCGTTGCTGGGTGCCGACCCGCAGCAGAACCTGATCTTCTCCCTGCACGCCTACCACTGGTTGTGGGACACCACGGCCGAGATCGACACCGCCATCGCCCAGATGAAGGGGCAGCGCCTGGCTTTCCTGTTCGGCGAGTTCGGTGACAAGCGCTTCCAGGCGCCCTACAACGTCGATCACTACCACCTGCTGAGCAAGTCCCAGAGCGAGTCTGTGGGCTGGATCGCCTGGTCCTGGAAGGGGAATGGGGCAGGGGAAGAAGAGGTGCTCGACATGTCCTACGACTACGGCAGCATGGATCTCTCGCCTCGAGGCAATGACATCGTATTTGGTGAGGATGGCATTCGTCAGACGGCGTCTCCACTGCAATAAAACCTGGCTCACGGGGCGGGAGTCTGGAGGTTCCCGCCTCGTTGGGGGCATGGTAGGATGCAACCTGTTGTAAACCGGTTACCGGAAGTGAAACCATGGCCAATATTACCGACGTGTCTCGCCTTGCGAATGTATCTAAAGCCACCGTCTCCCGCGTCATGAGCGGCTCGCGCGGTGTGCGTGAAGAGAGTCGACTGGCCGTGCTGCAGGCCGCCGAACAGCTGAACTTTCGCCCCAATGCCACGGCCCGCTCCCTGGCGACCCAGGCGACGGATTGCGTCGGCATCATCCTCTCCCCCCAGCTAGGCAACCGTCTGGCCTGCATGCTGCCGTTGCTGGAAGGGGCGTTGGCCAAGGCGGGCAAGAGCATGCTGGTGCGCTTTGCCGACGAGGCGCAACAGCAGCAGCAGGCGGTGGACGAACTGCTGGGTGGCCGTTGCGATGGTGTGCTGGTGCTCGGCGCCAAACAGTCGCTGGAACAGGATGAGCGCCTGGTCCAGCTGGACGGGGTGAGCGAGACGGACAATCTCAATCTCTGCTATGACCTGACCTTTGCCACCGAGAGTGCCTGCCGCTTCCTGCTCGGCAAGGGTCATCGCCAACTGGTGCTGATGCTTGACGACAAGCTATCGCCCGCGGGGAAAAGTGCCATTCAAGGCTATCAACAGGCTCTGCAACAGCAGTCCCTGCCCTATAACAGCCAGCTGGTGATCGATGGCACCGACAACCAGCAGGCGCTGCTCGGCTTGCTCAACCGCTATCTCCCCTTTACCGCGCTGGTGGTGCAGCAGGATGCCCAGGCCGCCGATGCCATGCGTTTGCTGCGCGAATTCAACCTCAATATTCCCCAGGATGTGTCTGTCATCAGCCTGGAAGGATCGGCGCTGGCGAGTCAGTTGACCCCCACTCTGACCTGTATCGAGTACCCGAGCGAGCGGCTGGCCCAGGAGAGTGTGCGGATGTTGCAGGCCCAACTGAAGCAGAGCCTGCGCCCCGTCGATGAGCAGTTGAAGTTCCATGGTCGTCTTGTGGTGCGCGAGTCCGTGGTGGCACGCTAGGGCTTGACCTTGCCGGAGGCGGCAGCGTTAGGCTGACTGCATATCAACAGAGGAGAGAGCCCATGACCATCGAACTCACCGTATCCGGCATGTCTTGCGGCGGCTGCGCCGCCAGCCTGCAAAAGGCCCTGCTGGCCCAGCCTGCGGTCAGCACCGCCACTGTCGACTTTGCCAGCGGCAAGGCCGTCATCGAGAGTGAACTGAGCAAGGCAGAGCTGATCGTCCTGATCCAGGCCCAGGGTTTTGGGGGGAGTTAAATTATCTCTATAGAGGTATAAATCAGGTTAAAGTTCTGTACTCAGCTGTTTTTTGGTGAGAATCATCACAAACCACCGCAACAGAAAGCGCAAACTTGCTGCAATTTTTATCATCCAGAAGGATTTGCAGCATGACCCTACCGATCCGCAAGACCCTGATCGCCGCCGTCCTCGGCCTGACCCTCTCCCCCCTGGCCATGGCGCTGCCGCAGGTGCATATACTGGCAACTGGCGGCACCATCGCCGGGGCAGGCCAGTCCGCCACCCAGTCCAACTACGAGGCAGGCAAGGTGGCCATCGAGACCCTGATCGCCGCCGTTCCCGAGATGAAGAACGTCGCTGACGTGCAGGGTGAGCAGGTGGTCAAGATCGGCTCCCAGGACATGAACGACGAGGTGTGGCTCACGCTGGCCAAGCGGGTCAACGCGCTGCTGGCCAGGGATGACGTGGATGGCATCGTCATCACCCATGGCACCGACACCATGGAAGAGACCGCCTACTTCCTCAATCTGACCGTCAAGAGCGACAAGCCGGTGGTGCTGGTCGGCGCCATGCGCCCCTCCACCGCCATGAGCGCCGACGGCCCCATGAACCTCTACAACGCCGTGGTGACCGCCTCCGACCCAGCCTCCAGGGGGCGTGGGGTCATGGTGGCGATGAACGACACAGTGCTCGATGCCCGCGACGTCACCAAGACCAGCACCACGGGGGTACAGACCTTCGCCTCCCCGAACTTCGGCCCGCTCGGTTACATCCACAACGGCAAGATAGACTATCAGCGCAGCCCGGCCCGCCAGCACACCAGCCAGACCCCGTTCGACGTGAGCAAGCTCGACAAGCTGCCGCAAGTGGGCATCGTCTACAGCTACGCCAACGCCTCGGACCTGCCGGCCAAGGCCCTGGTGGAGGCCAGGTTTGACGGCATCGTCAGCGCCGGGGTGGGCAACGGCAACCTCTACCACAGTCTGTTCGACACCCTGGCCAAGGCAAGCAAGGACGGCATCCGGGTGGTGCGCTCCGCCCGCGTGCCGACCGGCGCCACCACCCTGGATGCGGAGATCGACGACGCCAAGTACGGCTTCGTCGCCGCCGAAACCCTCAACCCGCAGAAGGCGCGCATCCTCTTGATGCTCTCCCTGACCCAGAGCAAGGATCCGGCCCAGATCCAGCGCTGGTTCCAGCAGTTCTGAGGCGCGGCTGCGAATGAGCGGGGGGCCTGGTGCCCCCCTTGTCATTTCTTGCGCCTTGGCACACCCCTTGCTTTGGCTTGACTACTGTCCACAATGATCTGGCAAGGGTGAACGATGAAACGGTGGATCCAACATTTTTACCAACTGAACCGCCTCAACTGGCTCATGGTCTGGCTGCTGCTGTGTTGCAGCATCATATTGCTGTTTCCGACCGGGCTGATGAAGGGGGCCGTGAGTGTCTGGGCCGACCAGCACGCCGCCTGGCTCGGGGTCGGCATGCTGATCGCCATCTCCTATTTCTGCAGCCAGGGCATGTTGATCGCCTGGGAGTGGATCTGTGACGAGTGGCAGTCGCGCAAGCAGAAAGGGCAGCTTTCCCGAATGATCACCTTCCTCGATTTCAACGAGAAGGCGGTGCTGCGCGAGTTCGTGCTGCAGCGTAAAAGCGTCATAAACCTGCCGATCACCGAGCCCGCCGTCAAAAACCTGATAGACGCCGGGGTGCTCACCTACGCCTATGGCAAGCCGGCCCGGGACAAGGATGACGAGAACCAGATCCGCGCCCTGATGATTGCCCTGCCGGCCCGCCCCTTGCTCACCTACAAGGTGCTGGGCCTGTCCCGTGGCAAGATGAGCGACGAGCAGGTGGAGCAGATCATGAACGCCAGGCCCAAGTTCGCCCAGAAGAGCCTGCAACGCTGAGCCGGCTCAAGCCAGCAAAAAGGCGCCAGATTGGCGCCTTTTTCGTAGCCGTTCGGTGCAAAATTTATTGGGTGCGCGCCTTGAGGTAGCCGGCGTAATCCGGGATCTGCACCTGGAACGCCTGATTCATGTGGGGGCTGTCCATGATGAAGTCCGCCGTCGCCTCATTGGTGGCGACCGGGATGTTCCAGACCGCGGCCAGGCGCAGCAGTGCCTTCACGTCCGGATCATGGGGCACGGCATTGAGGGGATCCCAGAAGAAGATCAGCACGTCTATCTTGCCCTCTGCAATCAGGGCGCCGAGCTGTTGATCTCCGCCCATGGGGCCGGAGAAGAGGCAGGTGATCGGCAGCTGAGCCGCCTTGCCAAGCAGGCTGCCTGTGGTGCCGGTCGCGTAGAGGTGATGGAGCTTGAGCGCCTCCTTGCGGCGGCCAACCCAGTCGAGCAGGGCTGTCTTCATGTTGTCGTGGGCTACCAGGGCTACCCGTTTGTGGGGCGCCATCTCTCTGGCTATCTGTTCCATGGTCGTATCCGGGTCAAAAAGGAAAGAGGCCTATCCTAATCGAAAGCGCGGCTCCCTGCCTATCGGCGCGCCATATCTGTGATCCGGGTGAAACTTGGGCGCCTTGCCATGAAAAAGACCCGCAGTAGCGGGTCTGGACAGGAGCGGGGGTGGCACAGACTCCGGGGTCAGGAGCCGTGATGGAGCTGGGACTGCTGATAATTCTCCAGGCCGATGCGACCGATGAGATCGAGCTGGGTTTCCAGCCAGTCCACGTGTTCCTCTTCGTCCTCGAGAATATCCTGAAACAGATCCCGGCTGACGTAGTCGTGCTTGGATTCGGCATATGAGATGGCGCTCTTCAGATCCGGGATGGCATCCATCTCCAGGGAGAGATCGCAGCGCAGCATCTCTTCCACCGTCTCGCCGATGCGCAGCTTGCCGAGATCCTGCAAGTTGGGCAACCCCTCCAGAAACAGGATGCGCTTGACCAGCTCGTCCGCGTGTTTCATCTCGTCGATGGACTCGTGGTACTCCTTGTGTCCCAGGGCCTTGAGGCCCCAGTCATCGTAGATGCGGGCATGCAGGAAATACTGATTGATGGCGACCAGCTCGTTGGCCAGTACCTTGTTCAAGTGCGCGATAATCTTGGTATCACCTTTCATCGTCAATCCTCCTTGCTGGATCCGTCAAGCTTAGACCAGGAAGAGGACAACAACAGGGCGTGCGGGCAGGAGCCCGCTTGGAAGGAGAGGGGTGAGGGGCCTCAGGCCACTTCGTAGTAGCGGGGCGCCTTGTCGAGCTCGGCCTTGATGATCGCCTTGGCCATGGGCAGACACTTGCCACACTGGCTGCCCAGTCCCAGATCCTGCTTGAGCTGGCGCAACTCGCCTTTGCCTGCCTGTACCGCCTGACGTATCTGGATATCGGTAATGCCGCGGCACAAACAAACGTACATATTCACACCTCATGTTGGGATAGGCTGAAATCTAAATGAGAATGGTTCTCTATGCAAATAACGATTGGGAATAAGCAGCCCCCCTTGCCAGCCCTCACCCCCTTGGGGACAATGTTCCTTCATCACGGAGGTGCCATGTTCAAGACCCTGTTCAAGTCCCTGTTTGGTGGCGACGCCCCCGTTGCCCCCCAGGTCACGCCGACCGAATATGCCGGCTATCTCATCTACCCCGAGCCCATGGCCGAGGGTGGCCAGTATCGGCTGGCCGGACGCATCACCAAAGAGATTGAAGGGGTGCTGCACAGCCACAGATTCATCCGCTCCGACCTGTTCGCCAACCCGGCTGATGCCGAGCGTTTCATGGTGCAGAAGGCGCACACCTTCATCGATCAGATGGGGGACAGGATGTTCGAGCCCAGATCCGGTCAGGGCGCATGAAGGCACTGCGCCAGGGGCTGCGCGAAGCCGGGGAGCGGCGCCTCGTCTGGCTGGAGGGGAGCGAGTCCGAGACCATGGTGGCGGCGCTGAGCTGGCTCTGTGGCGACATCTTCTGGCTCGGCGAGGGGCCGGCGGAGTATGCACCCCAGCCCGCCGCCAAGGCGCTGCGCCGGCTCGGTCAGGAGTGCGACACCCTGGTCTTCAATGGTTTCAGCGGCTTTCATCCCGATGCCTTCGGCGCCCTGGCGGGCACCCTGCGTGCCGGTGGCTTGCTGATCCTGCTGACCCCGCCTCGCGCCGAGTGGCCCGGCTTTGCGGATCCCGATAGGCTGCGGCTGGTCTCCACCCCGGAGGAGCTGCCACGGGCAGGCCATGGCTTCATCGCCCGCCTGGCGCGCCTCTTGCCCAATGATCCCGCCCTCTCCCTCACCCTGGCAGAAGGCAGAGAAACCTGGCAGCCGATCCGGGCCGAGCGCCCGGTGACGGAGGATCAAGGGAGAGCCATCTCGGCCATCGAGCAGATGCTGCACGGCCATCGTCGTCGCCCCCTGGTGCTGTGCGCCGACCGCGGTCGCGGCAAGAGCGCGGCGCTCGGGCTGGCCGCGGCCGTCCTGCTGCGCAATAATCCCGGGCTGCGCATAGCCGTCACGGCGCCCGCCAGGGCCACGGTGGCCAGCCTGTTCGAACATGCCGGGCCCGAGTCTGAGGGGCTGGGGTTCTTCTCCCCCCTGCAACTGCTGCAGGAGGCGATCCCTTGCGATCTGCTGCTCGTCGACGAGGCCGCCGCCATTCCTACCCCCTTGCTCGAGGCCATGCTGGCCCGCTATGGCCGCATCGTCTTCGCCACCACAGAGCATGGCTATGAGGGGACGGGGCGTGGCTTTCATCTGCGCTTCAAGGCTCACCTCGACCGGCAGACCCCGGGATGGCAGGAGTTGCGCCTGAGCGAGCCCATACGCTGGCGTGCCGGCTGCCCGCTGGAGGCCCTGGTGTTTCGCCTGCTGGGGCTGGATGCCCGGGTGCGGGCCCCGGTGGCGCCCTCGGCGCCGCGGCGGCGCCAGATCAGCCAGCAGGCGCTGGCCGAGGACGAGGCGCTGCTCGGCCAGGTATTCGGTCTGCTGGTGCTGGCGCACTACCAGACCAGCCCGAGCGATCTGCGCATCCTGCTGGAGAGCCCGGATCTCGATATCCATCTGCTGGAGCAAGAGGAGAGCCTGCTCGGGGTGGCCCTGGTGGCGCGGGAGGGGAGGATCCCCGCCGACCTGGCCGAGGCCATCTGGGCGGGACGGCGGCGACCGCGGGGTCAGCTGCTGCCGCAATCCCTGCTGGCCCATGGCGGCCTGCGGGAAGCCGGCGCGCCAACCTATGCCAGGGTGCTGCGCATCGCCGTGCATCCGGCGCTGCACAGGCAAGGTCTGGGCAGCCGCCTGCTTGAGGGACTCATCGACCATTACGCCTGGGCCGGGTTCGACTATCTGGGGGCCGCCTTCTCCGCCACGGCGGATCTGCTGCCGTTCTGGCGCAAGGCCGGGTTGCGGGCCCTTCGTATCGGTCTGCAACGGGATGCCGCCAGCGGCAGCCATGCCGCCCTGCTGCTGCGGGCCCTGCGCCCCGAGCGGGAGGCCGAGCTGGACCGCTGGCACGGGCGCTTTCGCCACCAGTTGCCGACGCTGCTGGCGGGGACGCTGCGCGAGCTGGATCCCGAGCTGGTGTGGCTATGCCTGGCCCCCTTCGAAGGAGAGGAACATGGTGAGCAGAGCGGGGAGGGGCTGGCGCGATTCGATTGGGATGAGCTGAGCTGTTTTGCCCATCAGCACAAGCCGTTCGAGCTGTGCCAGCCGAGCCTGCAGCGCTGGCTGGCGATCAACCTGGCCAGGCTGGGAATGCTGACCCGGGAGGAGCGGGCCCTGCTCATCGCCAGCATCTGGCAATATGCCAGCTGGGATCTGCTGGCCCGTCGCCTGGGAGTCAGTGGCAAACCGGCCCTGATCAAGGCGTTGCGCGCCCTGATGGTCCGGCTGTTGTAAGACGTTACACAGACGAAAGAGGCGCCCTGAGGCGCCTCTTTGCTTTCTGGTGGTCAGCGGGAGCTGGCGGCCTCGATCGCCGGTACCCGGTTCACCGCCTTGCCGAGATAGGCGAGGGTGATGGTCACTATGATGCAGGTGAAGCTGAGCCACATGTAGGGCAGGTAGTCGAGGGTGGCCACCCCCAGCACCCCGGCCATGAAGATGCCGTTGTCGCTCCAGGGCACCATGCCGCAGGTGAGGGTGCCGCCGAACTCGGCGTTGCGGGAGAGGTTCTTGCGCGCCAGTCCCAGTCGGTCGTAGTTCTTGGCCATGATCTTGGGGGTCAGGATCAGCGACACATACATGGCCGAGCCGAACACGTTGGCCAGGAAGGCGGTGCCTATGGTGTGGCTGGTCAGGCTGCCGATGCTGTTGATGCGTTTCTCGAACGCGTTGGCGATCACTTCCAGTATGCCCACCTTCTCCAGCAGGCCGCCGAAGCCCAGCCCGAAGATGATGACGGCCACCGAGCCCAGCATGGATTCCATGCCGCCACGGCCCAGGATGTTGTCGATGAAGTCGACGCCTGAGGTGATGGCGAACGGACTGTAGGCCGAGTGCATCGCCTTGACCGGATCCATGCCCTGGAAGGCGATGGCCCAGACCAGGCCCAGCAGGGCGCCGAAGCTGATCACCGGGAAGGCGGGCTTGCGGTTGGCCAGGAGGCCCAGTACCAGCACCACGGGCACGATCGCCAGCGGGGTGATGTTGAACTGGCTGTCGAGGGCCGCCATCACCAGGTTGACCTGCTCCAGGCTGACGTTGCCGGCGTACTGCATGCCGACCACGGTGAACAGGGCGGCGGTGATGATGTAAGAGAAGAGGCTGATGGGCAGCATCCCCTTGATGTGCTCCACCACGTCGACGTTGGACATGGTGGAGGCCAGCACCACGGAGTCGGAGAGGGGGGAGAGCTTGTCACCGAAGTAGACGCCGGAGAGCACGGCACCGGCGACCAGGGGGGCAGGGACGCCCAGGCTGTGGCCTATCCCCATCATGGCGATGCCGGCGGTGGCGGCGGAACCCCAGGAAGTGCCGGTGGCCAGGGAGGTGAGGGAGCAGATGATCAGGGTCGCCAGCAGGAAGATGGAGGGGTGTATCACCTTTAGGCCGAAGTAGATGATGCTGGGGACTATGCCGCCCGCGATCCAGGTACCCACCAGGGCGCCGACGGAGATCAGTATCAGGATGGCTCCCATCCCCTTGGCGACGCCATCGACAGCGGCCTGCTCCAGGGATTTGTAATCATGGCCGAGCCGGATGCCGAGCCCCATGATGACGAACCAGGCGATGAACAACGCCAACTGGATCGGCAGGTTGAGCACGCTGGTGAACGAGAAGGCCAGAGCCAGGAAAACGGCCAGGCAGGCAAATACCTGGGACATACCAGGTAATCGGATGTGGTGTTGCTGGTCTTGTTGGTCTTGCTGGTTTTGCATAGATGCTCCCTAAACTTCTTGCTCGCCAAGGTTGGCGCATCCCGAGGGGCACGCCAAATGAGGCGGCAATCTACCACAGACGCCTCCCCGAGAATTCAAACCAACCAAGCATTTTTGAAGGTCTAGTTTAAAAATTTATACAAAATTTGACTTTTGTAGCACTTTTTAGCCGATTGTCCTGAGACCTCGGTGAGCAATAGGGATAGATAGGGGTTGCATAGAGTTAACTATCAAATAATAATGATTATTATTTGATATCTGGGGATGACAGATGAACTGGTTATACCGACTCGTCCTGCTGCTCGCGCTGGGGGGGGTGGGGCTCTGGGGTCATGACAAGGAGTATGGGCTCTGGAGCCTGGGCTTCATGCTCGCCGCCTGGATCATGCAGGAGCCCAGGCTCAGGCCCGCGCTGATCCTGCTGCCGGTCGCCGGCTTGACCGGGGTGGTGGCCCTGCTGTGGCAGGACCCCTGGCTCTAGTCGCGATTGGCCGAGCTGGTGACCCGCTCCAGCGCGTTGGCCAGCGCCAGATCTACCTCCAGCGCCATGGCCTCGCGTCTGGCCTGGTCGAGGAAATAGAACATGTCCACATCGTGGCGGATATAGTGGGCGGGGAGCTGGTTGAGGGTCAGGCAGCCGAGGTCGGCCAGCTCGCTCTCGCTCAGGCGCTGGGCCAGTCCCTGGCGCTGGATGGCCTTGCCGACCAGCTGTTCGTAGAAGTTGTGGATCTCTGGGCTGAGTCTCATGATGGGTCTCCTTGACCTGGTTGGGGCAAGGATAGTCAGCCGGGGGCAAATACAAAAGGCCCGTCACTGTCGTGACGGGCCTTTTGCAAGAATGAATGGTGCGAAGAGAGGGACTCGAACCCTCACATCCGTGGGACACTAACACCTGAAGCTAGCGCGTCTACCAATTCCGCCACCTTCGCACACTGATTTTCTCCAGCGAGTTTTAAATGCGGTTGGAGCGCATTTTCTGTTTTGACATGTCAGAAACATGGTGCGAAGAGAGGGACTCGAACCCTCACACCCGGGGGGCACTAACACCTGAAGCTAGCGCGTCTACCAATTCCGCCACCTTCGCACATTGGGTCATCAATCTTATTTTACATGCCATCGATGAAGCATGTTGCAGTATGGTGCGAAGAGAGGGACTCGAACCCTCACATCCGTGGGACACTAACACCTGAAGCTAGCGCGTCTACCAATTCCGCCACCTTCGCATCACTGCGGACGGGGATTCTATAGAGTTTTGGGGGGGCGTCAACAGCAGAAGCGGACTTTTTTCGCCCTTGACCACGAAAGCCGTGTCAAGGGCGCAAAACTTCAGCAATTGTCGGGTGAGGCGTGCCTCAGCGGCCGAGGGCGTCCCGATACATCTGCACGTACTGGGCGACCGAGTCGGGCCAGTCGAAGCGGGTCTGCATGGCGGTGTGTTGCACCCGGGCGAAGCGCTCGGGGTCTTGCAGGTAATAGAGCAGGCTGCGGCGCATGGCATCGAGCAGGCCATTGGCGGTGGGATCCGTGAAGCAGAAGCCGGTGGCTTGCTCGGCGGCATCCCAGTCCACGACCGTATCCTTGAGGCCGCCCACCGCCCGCACCAGGGGCAGGGTGCCATAGGCCAGGCTGTACATCTGGTTGAGGCCGCAGGGCTCGAACAGGGAGGGCATCAGGAAGAGGTCGGCCCCCGCCTCCACCAGATGGGCCAGCCGGTCGTCATAGGTATTGATGAAGGCGAGCCGGGTCGGGAAGCGGGCGGCCAGGGCTTGCAACTGGGCGGCCAGGGTGGGATCGCCTGAGCCGACGATCACCAGCTGCACCTTGTGGCGCAGGAAGGATTCGAGGGCGGGGATCAGCAGGTGTACCCCCTTCTGTTCGGTCAGGCGGCACACCATGCCATAGATGGGGTCGTCGCTGACCGGCAGGCCGGCATCCTGTTGCAGCCGGGCGCGGCACAGCCGCTTGCCGCTCAAGTCCTGGGCGCTGTAGTTGGCAGGCAGGTGAGGGTCGGTGGCCGGATCCCAGTCCTGATAGTCGCAACCGTTGAGGATGCCGCGCAGATCCGCCGCCCGCTGCTGGAACACGCTGGCCAGGCCGTGGGCGCCGAGGTGGGTCAGCAGCTCGCTGGCATAGTTGGGGCTGACGGCATTGATCTTGTCGGCGTAGAGCACGCCGCACTTGAGCAGGTTGATGTGGCCGTAATCATGGGCCACCCGCTGCTCGTAGTGACTGATTTCGGGCACGGCACCGAATTGTCCCCGATCGAACACGCCCTGAAAGGCGGCGTTGTGAATGCTGATGACGCTGCGGGTGTGGGCGAAGAAGGGGTTGTGGGCGTGCCGGGTCTTGAGCAACAGTGGCAGCAGGCCTGTGTGCCAGTCGTTGCAGTGCACTATGTCCGGGGCGAAGCCGAGCTGCTCGGTGGCATGCAGGGCGGCGGCGGCCAGGAAGGCGAATCGTTCGCCGTTGTCACCATAGGCCTGGTTGAATTCGGCATAGGGCTGGGCCCGCTCGAAGTAGCGGGGGCAGTCGATGAGATAGACGGGGAAACCGTCCAGTTCCAGCTGATGCAGGCGGTAGCCGATATCTTCCTGCCCGGCCGGGGTCGGCAGCCAGCGCGAGGCCAGCAGTCTGGCCTCGTCTCGTCGCTTCATGGTCTGGTAGAAGGGCAGTATGATGCGCACGTCATGGCCCTTCTGGGCCAGGTAGCGCGGCAGCGCACGGGCCACATCCGCCAGTCCGCCAGTCTTGATCAGCCCCTCGACTTCGGAGGCAACAAATAGAATTTTTAACGGGTCAATAGCCAACTCTCGCTCCCCTGGGGATCACGACGATTCCCCCTTCAGAGACAGTGAACCTTTCCCTGTCATGGGCCAGATTCTCACCGATCACGGTGCCAGGTGCAATTTCAACGTTTTTATCTATGATGGCGCGACGGATCGTGCAGCCCTCGCCGATCTTCACATCCCCCAGCAAGACGGACTCGCTGATGTGGCTGCAGGGGCCTATGTTGCAGCGAAAACCGAGCACGGATCGCTGGATCTGGCTGCCCTGGATGAAGCTGCCCCCCGAGATGAGGGAGTTGGCGATCTTCACCTTGCACTGGTCGGTGTCGACGAAGGTGGCGGGGGGGAGCGGCGGGTAGTGGGTGTGCAGCGGCCACTTGCGGTTGTAGAGGGAGAAGGGGGGGTTGTCGGCCACCAGATCCATGTGGGTTTGCCAGTAGCCGTCCAGGGTGCCCACGTCGCGCCAGTAGACGTTCGGCCCCTCCCCCGGGATCACGTTGGTGCTGTAGTCGTAGACATAGACGGGGGCGCGGGGGAAGAGGTGCGGGATGATGTCCTTGCCAAAGTCATGGCTCGACTCCTCGTCCGCCCCATCCCGCTTGAGTTCGCGGTAGAGGGCTTCGGTCTCGAAGATGTAGTTGCCCATGGAGACCAGGGCCTGACTGGGATCCCCGGGGATGTGTTTGGGGTGCTTGGGCTTCTCTTCGAAGCCTATCATGCGTCCCTCGTCGTCCACCTCGATCACCCCGAAGGCGCTTGCCTCCTCGATGGGCATGCGCAGGGCCGCCACCGTCAGGGCCGCCGCCTTCTGCTTGTGGAAGCTGACCATCTGGCTCACGTCCATCTTGTAGATGTGATCCGAGCCGAAGATGCAGACATGTTCCGGATCCGAGATCTCGATGAAGCGCAGGTTCTGGTAGATGGCATCGGCGGTGCCGTCGTACCAGCGCTTGCCCATCCGCATCTGGGCCGGGATGGGGTCGATGAAGCGATCCGTGATGCCGACTATGTTCCAGCCCTTCTTCATGTGCAGGTAGAGGGACTGGGACTTGAACTGGGTCAACACATAAATCCGCAGGAAGTCGGCGTTGACGAAGTTGTTGAGCACGAAGTCGATGAGGCGGTAGCTGCCACCGAACGGAACGGACGGCTTGCTGCGGGTGGTGGTCAGCGGTTGCAGTCGGGTGCCTTCGCCGCCCGCCAGTATCATAGTGAGTATCCCAGCCATGGTCTCTTTACGCTCCGAAGTCGATGTGAAAAGGTTTTCAGTATACTGCAAAAAAACACCCCTAAAGGGGTGTTTTACGTCTTGCGGATACCATAACAGATTCCAAGCGAGACTCTATACAAGTTTTGTGACAGCCGTTAGCGCTGGCTGCGATACACCCTGAACTTGTTGTCCATCGCCCGGATCTCGGTCTGTTTGAAGACGGCTTCCAGTATAGGCTGATACCGCAAAAAGGCATTGGCCACTATGGTCAGGGCGCCACGGCCGTTGAGGTGGCGGGGCGCCTCGGCCAGGAAGGTCTCGGTGGCGGCGTAGTGGGTCTTGAGCCCGGCATGAAACGGCGGGTTGGAGACGATCTGATCGAAGCTGCCCGGCAGATCCGAGTAGACATCCGAGGCCAGCACTGTGCCCGTCAGGCCATTGGCCGCCAGGGTGCGGCGGCTGGACGCCAGCGCCAGGGCGTTGATATCGACCAGGGTGACCTCGAGCCCGGGATTGCGCTTGGCCAGCACGGAACCAATGACGCCGGCGCCGCAGCCAAAGTCGAGCAGGCTGCCGCTCAGGGGGGGCAGGCTGGCGAGCAGCATCTGGCTGCCGAGATCCAGCTCGCTGGCGCTGAAGACCCCGGGCAGGGCTTGTACCGTCAGTTGTGTGTCACCCAGCCGGCACTGATACTGGCTGAACCAGTCATCGAGCCGGAAGGCGGGGACGGCCTGGCTCAACTCGCCATGATAGAGGGAACAGCGCCTGGCTGAGTCGCGTTTGACGGGCTTGCCGCCATAGGGTGCCATCAGCTTGTCGGCGCCATTGATGCCACCCCGGTTGTCGCCGGCGAGGAAGATATCCGCCCCCGCCAGCAGCAGGGGCGTCATCATGGCCAGCAGAAACTGGGCCTCGGCCTTGGCCTTGGGCATCAGCAGCAGCAGGGCGTCGAAGCGGGGTTCCCCCTCCAGCTCATGACCGAAGACGATGCGTTCTCCCAGCGCCTCCCCCTGCCCCCGAAAGTAGCTGTAATCCGTGGTGAATACCGTCAGATCGCGGACTATCCCGGCCAGTTCCCTGGGGTACTCATCTTCCAGTGCCCCGCACACCAGCAGGTGCTTGCCCTCGAACAGGGCTTGATTACGTTCCAGCATCTGGCTGACGGCACTCAGGGGATGACTCATGACTCTCTCCGGGGATTGGTGGCCGGCCATTATACATGGCCGCTTTCGCCTTGACATTTATGCCGGGTTCCAGAAAGATGCCCGAACACTTATTTTTCCTCAGGGATGGCGTAATGCGGTTCAACGCGTTGAAACGAAAGCATAAAAAGAGCTCAAAACTTGGGCCTGCTGGCGTGCGCGCGTAACCCTCTCACCACCCTGAGATGTTTAAAACCCCGCTGCGCACCTCGTAGCGGGGTTTTTTGTTGATGTCGAGAGTCGACGGAGAAGGAGATTCCATGTTTCAAGGTTCGATCGTTGCGCTGATCACCCCCTTTCGTGATGGCCAACTGGATGAGGCGGCATTGCTGCGTCTGGTGGAGTGGCATATCGAGCAGGGCACCCACGGCATAGTGCCGGTAGGGACCACGGGGGAGAGCCCCACCCTGAGCCACGATGAGCATTGCCGCGTGGTCGAGCTGGTGGTCAAGCAGGTGGCGGGCCGGGTGCCCGTGATCGCCGGCGCCGGCTCCAACAACCCGGTGGAGGCCATCGAATATACCCGCTTCGCCGAACAGGCCGGTGCGGATGGCACCCTGCACGTGGCCGGTTACTACAACCGTCCGAACCAGGAGGGGCTCTACCATCACTTCAAGGCGGTCCATGACGCCACCACCAAGCCCATCATCGTCTACAACATTCCGCCGCGGGCCATCGTCGATGTCCAGCCGGCGACCCTGGCCCGGCTCGCCGAGCTGCCCCGCATCGCCGGTGTCAAGGATGCCACCGGCGATCTGGCCCGTCCCTGGACCGAGCGCCAGCTGATCAAGAAGCCGTTCGCCTGGCTCTCGGGCGAGGATGCGACCGCCGTGGCCTACAACATAGGTGGCGGCCAGGGCTGCATCTCAGTGACCGCCAACGTGGCGCCCAAGCTGTTGGCCGAGGTGCAGAACCTGACCCTGGCCGGCGAGTGGCAGGCCGCCCGCGAGCTGCAGGACAGGCTGATCCCGCTGCATCAGGCCATGTTTGCCGAGCCCAGCCCGGCCGGGGCCAAGTATGCGGTTTCCCTGCTCGGCCTGTGCAGCGAGGAGTGCCGCCTGCCGGTGATGCCTCTGTGCGAGGCGACCAAGCTGCGGATCCGGGATGCCATGGTGGCCCTGAACCTCATCTGATGGCGAAAAAGTGGGCTCTGGATCGACCTTTTCACCGTTAATCGAGTCAATATACCCCGTGCTATATATACTGCCCGGGTTCAGTTGAGGATGATTGACATGCTGGAATGGGATCCGGAGCACTTCACCAGCTTTGAGCACCTCTGCGAGGTGACGCTGGCGACCATCAGGGAAAAGACCGAGGCAGACCGTATCTATCTGTGGCTAAACAAGCCTCAGCGGGAGCTGTTCGCCTTCGATCCCGAGCATGGCCTGGTTGCCATGGTGCCCGACCATGCCGGCAGACTGGGGTTGCCCATTCCCTTCATCGAGCAGGCGCTGACCAAGGGCCAGCTGCTCATCGAGCTGATGAGTGACGCCGGGGGCTGGCAGGAGTCGGTGGAGGCGCCGCCGACCCAGCTGAGGGCCTGCTTTCCCCTCAAGCGCCAGCAGGGGCTCGAGGGGGGTGTCTATCTGGAAACCCGCCGTCGGCTCGATCGCCTCACCCCCCGTCAGAAGCAGGGCATCCAGCTGCTGATGCACTACCTCGCCGCCGAGCTGGAGAGCCGGATGCTGAGCAACCTGGTCAGCCAGGAGCGCAGCGAGCGGCTCACCACCCAGGACTCCCTCGCCCGGAGCCAGGCATTGCAGCAATCCTTCCTCGATCTGCTGCAGTCCCTGCACCAGGTTGGCGTCCATCTCTCTGGTTGTCGCGGCGAGTCGGAGCTGCTGCACGATGCCGTCATGCTGGCGCGCAGTTCATTGCAGTTCGATCGGGTCGCCATCTTCCTGATCGACGCCGAATTCACCACCATGCAGGGCAGTTGGGGCACCAACGAGGCGGGAGAGATCACGGACGAGCGTCACTTCGTCAGCCCGATCCCGGCCCACCCCGTGGTGCAGGAGGCCCTGCGCCGCAAGGATTATGTACTGGTGCTCGAGGATGCCCCTCTCTATTACGAGCAGCAGGAGGTGGGCCGTGGCTGGAACGCCATGGTCTCCCTGTGGGACGGTGACACCCCCATCGGTTGGATAGCCGCCGACAACCTGCTCCAGCGCCGGCCCATCAAGACCTACCATGGCGAGATCTTCAAGCAGTTTGCCGCCATGCTCTCCCAGCTGCTGATCCGTCAGCGCAACCACGCCGCCCTCGAGCTGTTCAACCGGGATCTGGAGGAGCGGGTCGCCGCCCGCACCCGGCTGCTGGCCGAAACCAACGAGGCGCTGGCGCAGGCGAATCAGGCACTGGAGCAGGCCAACCAGCAGCTCGCCCTGCTCTCCATGGAGGATCCCCTCACCCGCATCGCCAATCGCCGCCAATGGGATCTGACCCTGGCGCGGGAGTGGGAGGCGGCTCGCCGTCAGCAGGGCCTGCTGGCGGTGCTGATGATAGATGTCGATGAGTTCAAGGCCTACAACGACCATTTCGGTCACAGCAAGGGGGATCTCTGCCTGCGCCAGGTCGCCCAGCTGCTGCAGGAGTGCGAGCGGCGCCGCACCAACCTGGTGGCCCGCTATGGGGGCGAGGAGTTCGTGATCCTGCTGTGCAATCCCCAGCCCGGTGAGGCGGAGTTCCTCTGCCAGCGGATCCACCACCAGCTGGCCCGGCTCGCCATTCCCCACCCCGCCTCCCGGGTCAAGGCCCACCTCACGGTCAGCATCGGCTTCAGCTATCGGGCGCCGGATCAGGAGATGCAATGGGAGCAGTTGATCGAGCAGGCGGATCAGGGACTCTATCTCGCCAAGTCGGCGGGGCGTGCCTGCAGCCGGAGCTTCGATCCCCATGACTTGCCTACCGAGCATATCTCGATCGCCTAGATGATGGCCCAGCGCCAATCAAGCCTGGCCTGGTGGGCAGCCTTGGCCGCATCACACATCCAACCCCTTGCGTGGCGACGGCCGGGCCCTGGCATCTGACGCCACCAGCCGCCAGTGCGGCGCACATTTTGACCGCCCAGGCCATGGCCTCTTGCCGGCGGGCTGCTAGAATGGGGCTCCTTTTTTCGATGTGACAGAGCCCATGACCCTCTCCCGATATCAAGGCCTGGTCTTCGACCTGGACGGTACCCTGGTCGATTCCATGCCGCTGCACCTGGCGGCCTGGGAGCATGCCTCCCGCGAGTTCGGCTTCGCGTTTGACGCCGACTGGTTTTACGAGCTGGGGGGCATGCCCAGCCGCAAGATAGCCCTGCTGGTGGCCGAGCATCAGCGCATCGCCCTCGATCCCCTGGCGGTGACCCACTGCAAGACGGATCACTATGTGGCGAATCTGCACAAGGCGACCGTCTTCCCCGCCATGCTCGAGCTGGTGCAGCGCTACCATGGCCGCATCCCCATGGGGGTGGGCACGGGGTCGCCCAGGGTCAATGCCGAGGCCGTGCTGCGCAATACCGGCCTTGATCGCTACTTCCCCGTGGTGGTGACCGCGGACGACGTGACCCGGCACAAGCCCAATCCGGATACCTTCCTGCTGGTGGCCGAGCGGCTGGGGGTCGCCCCTGGCGGTTGTCTGGTGTTCGAGGATACCGGCATAGGGCTGGCCGCCGCCGAGGCGGCCGGCATGGCGTCATGCCTCATCAAGGATGGCGTGCCCGGCAATCTGCCGGATTAAACAGCTGCCCCCGGCGCAGGCCGGGGCAACCAGGCACGTGGCGCGGCCATGGCGGGTGGGATCTGGAGTAGAGGGGTCACTCCCGGCGGGACAAGCTGATGGGGAGTGAACCTCTGTCGGCGGCCTGCAGCCAGGCGCCAGATGCAGGAGAGGAGCCCGAGAGGCGGGCTCGCTGGCAAGGCGGCTTACTGCTCGCTGCTGCCGCCCTGGTCGTTGTTGTCGTAGCGGCCGGGGGCGCCATGGGGGCGCGGCGCCATGGAGACACGGGGCTTGCGGGCACGCTGGATGTTGACCTGGGGGCGACCCGAGTGCATGGCGATGGTGGAGATCTTGGCCTTGTAGACCAGTTGCTGATTGCCATGGGCATCGGTCAGCAAGACGCTGTACTGGTCGAAGCCACTGATGGTGCCTTCCAGCTTGATGCCGCTCACCAGGAAGATAGCGACCTGACTGCGGTTCTTGCGCAGCCAGTTGAGGGCAGAATCTTGCCCGTTCCCGAGGGAGAAGGCCTGCTCAATGGTGGCGTAGCTGGGGGATTCGGTTGTCATAAATTATTGTCCCGCGGAAAAAAAGTGGCGTTTGATTGTGCTAAATGGCCACTGGCTTGTCAAAGTCATTCTATCGCGGCCCCATCGATGGGGTGAGATAGGGGCTGGTGGCCCGGACGCCCTGCTGCGATAATCGTGGCTTCATGGCCCAAGTTGGCCCCAAACAGAGATGTCGAATTGCCTGCTAGCTCCCCATTGTCACCCTATCGCCACGATCCGACCGCCTGTGAAGAGTGCGATCTGTTGGCCCCTGCCACCTTGCTGGCGCCGGGAGAGGCCCGTCATTGCGAGCGATGTGGTCATGTGCTGACCCGCAATCTGCCGGATCAGGCGCGCCGTCCCATCGCCTATGGCATGGCGGCCATCGTCATGTTCGTGCTCGCCAACAGCTTCACCTTCATGTCGTTCTCCGCCAAGGGTCTGGGCCAGGAGATGACCTTCCTGCAGTGCATCACCACCCTGGTGGAGGAGGGTTACCTGTTCCTCGGCGCCGTGCTCAGCCTGACTCTGATCGGCCTGCCCCTGGTCTACCTGGGCTCCATCATGCTGGTGCTGTGGCGCCTCGACAAACACATGCACGACAAGGCGCTGCGATCTCTCAGCCGCCTGCTGTGCCGGATCCAGCCCTGGCTGATGGTGGATGTGTTCCTCATTGGCGTCCTCATCTCCCTGGTCAAGCTGATGGGCATGGCCGACATCAAGATGGGGCTCTCCTTCTGGGCCTTCGTTGGCTACACCCTGCTGTTGATCAAGACCATCTCCTCCCTGGATCGCCTCTGGCTGTGGCAGCGGCTGTTCGGGCCGACCGAGGAGCGCGAGCTGGATCCTGACATGGGAGCCCGGGAGGCCGGTCTGGTCAATTGTCACCTCTGCGGCGCCCTGGGCGAGCAGGGCCAGCACAGCTGCCGGCGCTGCGGCGCCTACCTGCACAGCCGCAAGCCGGGCGGTCTGGCGCGCACTTGGGCCCTGCTGATCACCTCGGCCATCCTCTATATTCCGGCCAATCTCTATCCCATCATGGATACCGTCTTTCTCGGCGATACCAGCCCCTCCACCATCCTGGGGGGGGTGGTGCTGCTCTGGTCCATGGGTTCCTACCCCATCGCCGCCGTCATCTTCATTGCCAGCGTGGTGGTGCCCCTGGCCAAGATACTGGCGCTGTTCTGGCTCTGTTATCGGGTGCAGTGCGGGGACGGCGCCTCGCCGCTGGGCAAGCTCAAGCTCTATCGCATGACGGAATTTGTCGGCCGCTGGTCGATGATCGACGTGTTCGTGGTGGCCATACTGGCCGGCCTCATCCGCCTCGACAACCTGATGACCATCTATCCGGGTCCCGCCGCCGTCGCCTTCTCCGGTGTGGTGCTGATCACCATGGTGGCGGCCATGAGTTTCGATTCCCGTCTTATCTGGGATTTACAACAAGGAGAGCGCGAACGTGAGTGAGCGTAAGACAGTAAAACAGGCCGGCTCTGACTTGCTCGGTTCGGCGGCGGCCATCTGGCTGGTGCCCATGGTGGCCCTGCTGATCGGCGTCTGGATGCTGTTTCAGCATTGGTATTCACAAGGGCCCAGCATCCAGCTGACCGTGGCCACGGCCGAGGGCATAGTGGCGGGCAAGACGGTGATCCGCTCCCGTGAGGTCGACGTGGGCCGTATCGAGACGGTGGAGCTGAGCGACGATTACAGCCATGCCGTCATCACGGCGCGTCTCTCCAACAACGCGGCCAACATGCTCAAGGGCGACACCCAGTTCTGGGTGGTCAAGCCCAGGGTGGGTCGTGATGGGGTCTCGGGGCTCGGCACCCTGTTATCGGGCGCCTATATCGAGCTCTCTCCGGGCAAGCAGGGCAAGGCCAAGAGCCGTTACGCCATTCTCGACAAGCCGCCCCTGGCCTCCCTCTCGGCCAAGGGGCTCAGGCTGACCCTGCTCAGCCGGGAGACCCGCTCCCTCAGCATCGGCTCGCCGATCCAGTACCAGGGCTACACCATAGGCCAGGTAGAGGAGGTGAAGTTCCTGCCCGAGCGCAGCGAACTGGAGTACCAGATCTTCGTCAATGCTCCCTATGACGCCCTGATCACCAGCAACTCCCGCTTCTGGATGACGCCGGGCTTCGAGGCCTCCCTCACCAGCGAGGGGATGAAGGTGAAGATGGATTCGCTCGAGGGTTTGCTCGATGGCGGCATCACGGTCGGCCTGCCCGCCGGCTGGGTAGCGGGGGACGCGGTCAGCAACAGCGACACCTTTACCCTGTTCAAGGATCAGAGCAGCGTGCTGGCCGGTAGCCTGGATCAGTTCATCGATTATGTCTTCCTGTTTGATGCCAGCCTGGCCGGGTTGCATCCTGGGGCGGCGGTGGAGTATCGGGGCGTGCGGGTCGGCACAGTGGTGTCGGCCCCCTACCTGATCGATGACAAGGCGACCCAGATCTTCAAGAGCAAGGTGATCCCCGTGCTGGCGCGCATCGAGGTGCAGCGTCTCTCTCATCGTTATGCCAACGCCGAGCGTGAGCAGTGGCGCAAGCTGTTCAGCAAGCAGTTCCAGGAGGGTCTGCGGGCCACCCTCAAGACCGCCAGCCTGCTCACCGGGGGCAAGGTGATCGATCTCAACTTCTATCCGGATGCCCCCCGGTTTGTGGCGCACAAGATGGCCGGCTTCGAAGTCTTCCCCACCACCCAGGGCGGCCTGGATCAGATAGAGCGCAAGGTGAACCTCATCCTCGACAAGTTTGTCGACATGGACATGGAAACCACCCTGGCCCAGGTCAACAGCAGCCTGGCGAACCTGGACAAGACCATGAAAAACGTCAGCTCCCTCAGCGCCAATCTGGACAAGCTCACCAGCCAGCAGGCGACCCAGCAGCTGCCGGCCTCCCTCAACGCCAGCCTGCTCCAGCTCAAGGAGACGCTGCGCAGCTATGACGGTGCCTCCCAGACCAATCAGGAGCTGCGTCAGTCCGTGCAGTCTCTCAATCAGCTGATGCGTGAACTGCAGCCCCTGGTGCACTCCCTCAACGAACAGCCGAGCTCACTCATCTTCGATCGGGCCCGACCCAAGGATCCTGAACCCAAGCGAGGTACCCAATGAAACGACTCATCACGGCCCTGGCCCTGACCGGTCTGCTGGCCGGGTGCAGCAGCGCCCCGGCGCTGCACTACTACTCCCTGGATGCCGACGGTTCAGCCCAGGCGGCGCCCATCAGCCGCCCCCAGCACCAGCTGGTGCTGCATCCCGTCGCCCTCTCGGATGAGCTGGACGCCAGCAAGCTGGTCTATCAGATGGAGGGCAAGGAGCTCTACTTCACCGAGTACCAGCGCTGGGCCGGCTCCCTCGATGGCCAGCTCAACCAGCTGACCCAAAATGGTCTCTCCGCCCGTCTGCCGGGCTGGGTGGTGCGTCAGGATGGGGCCCGTCAGGGGCCTGTGCTCACCATCAGGGTCCAGCGTTTTCAGGGACGTTTCGACGGCCGTGCCGTGCTGAGCGGGCGCTGGCGTCTGCTGGCCGAGGATGGCCGTGTGCTGCAGGATACCCCCTTCCACCTGGAGCGGGTGCTGCCAAGCGATGGCTACGGCACCCTGGTGAGCGAGCTTGGCCTGGGCTGGCAGCAGCTGCTCGACCAGATTGCCGCCGAGCTGCGCAAGGGGTGATGCACTCGGACAGGCGCCAGCCTGGCCGAACGCGACCATGAAAAACGGGAGGCCAGGCCTCCCGTTGTTGTATATCAGATGGGCCGCCGTTTACTGCGCCATCTCCGAGACCCCTTCCACCTTGACCTCGACCCGGCGATCCGGTGCCAGGCAGACGATCAGCTCGCGCTTGCTGCCGCTGGCGCAGCTGTCGCCGGTGACGGGGTTGCTCTCGCCCATGCCCTGTATTTGCACCTTGTCGGCAGGCAGTCCCTTGCCGACCAGGTAGTCGGCGACCGACCGGGCCCGTTGCTCGGACAGGGTCTGGTTGTAGCTATCCGAGCCGAGCCGGTCGGTATACCCCATGACGGTGGCCGTGCCGTCCGTCGGTCTGGCGGCTTCTATCTGGGAGTAGAGGGTATCCAGGGCCTGGCTGGCCTCGGGTTTGAGGGTCGCCTTGTTGAAGTCAAACAGCACGTCCGAGCTCAGGCTGAAGGTGTGCTCGACCGGTTGCGGCATGGGAGGAGGGGGCGGTACCACGGCCGGGGCCGGCGCCTCCTGGCCGAAGCGGTAGAGCATGCCGACCGAGAGCAGACCGTTGTCGAGCTCGACCCCGGTGTGGTCCATGCCCATGTCGCCAAGGGGGGTGGTGTACTGGTATTCGAAGCGGGCGGCCCAGTTGCGATCGATGGCGTATTCGGCGCCGAGGGCACCGACGAAGACGGCGCCGCGATCATGGTCCAGCTCCCGGCTGTCGGTCCAGGCGTAGCCGCCACCGAGTCGGCCATAAAGATCCAGGCTGTCGGCGACCGGGTAGCCCAGTTTCATGGTCAGCTGCGCCATCTGGGCACTCACGTCATCCTTGCCCTTCATGGTGGAGTCCAGCTTGTCGGTGGCCTCGTAGCGGTACTTGCCGAGCCAGTCGTAACCCAGCTCGAATCCGACGTTCTGATTGACCTGATAGCCGACGAAGGCACCGGCCCCCAGATCGTCATTATCTTCCTTGGTGATGTCGGCCGCGTCCTTGATGGCGTCATTGTGATCGACGCCATAGAAGTTGGACCAGCCCAGTTTGGCACCTGTATACCAGGTGTTGTCTTGTCCTGCCGCCTGGGCGTTTGCCGCCAGCAATCCAGAAACAATCAATGCAATCAATGACTTGTTCATATCGTGCCTCTGCAGTTTCATATGAAGGAAGCATGCCGTCATGGCCTTCCCTTTTTGGTCCGGCGGTCATGGCCGTAGGACGCATTAAAGTTAGTCGCTTTTGAAAAGGTTTCAACTAACTGAAATAACGATAGTTATTTTCCCATGGCAGCAGGGTGGGATTGAGGGGATATCGGGGACGGGCAAGGGCTGGCACTTGCCCAGGGAGGAGGCGTCATCTGGGGATAAATTCGTACTGGCTTTCGATGAAGGCGCCGGCCCGCTCGCCGAGGGCGGCATGGACCACCCGGGTGGGATGGACCTGATCCCAATACATCTTGCCTTCGCAGTTCAGGGGGGCGGATTTGCGCATCATGGGGCTCGCCACCGCCTGGGCCAGCAGGGGGTTGCCGGCGATGGCGAGGCGCTCCGCGGGGGCGAAGGCGGCGAGTTGGTCGTCGCTGGCGGCGCTGCGGGCGCTGAACGGCTTCCAGACATAGCCGCCGTCATAGCAGGCGTGCTCGGTGTCGCTCAGCCCGAAGTTCTGCGGCTCGCGCAGCATCTCGTCGAACTGCTTGTCGATGTCGAACAGGCGTACCAGGCCGGTGGGGGCGAGCTGGCGCGCCAAGTTTTGCAGCAGCGCGTTGTGGTAGCGGGAGACATGGCTGGCGGCCTCGACCACTTGCTGGCTGCGGGCCGAGGGGTTCTGACCCAGATCCGGCAGGTTGAACAGCAGTATCTGTTTGGCGCCATTTAGCACCAGGCGGTTGGCGGCATCGCTGATGGCATCGCGCACCCGTTTGGCATCCTGCTCCGTGTTCCAGCCGTAGGCCAGGTAGTCGTTGGCGCCGACCCAGAGGATCACCAGATCGTCCGGCTGGAGCGCATCCTTTTGCAGGAACTGGGTGATCTCGTAATCCAGGTTGTTGATCACCTGGTACTTGGGATGCCAGGAGATCTTGTTATAGGCCAGGGCGGTGGCGCCGCCCTCGGCCTCATTGGCTATCTTCAGGCCGGGAAAATGGGTCGCCAGGTGCTCCAGCCAGACGGGGCCGTTGGAGAAGCGCCCCTGGTGGTAAGGCGGGCTGGACGGCAGGTAACCGCGCATCTTGTCATACATCTTGCCGGTGTCTGACAGGCTGTCGCCGAACATGACGATGCGGGAAAAGGCGGGCGGCTCGACCGCCTGGGCCGTCTGGGCCAGCAGACCCAGCAGGCAGACAAAACAGGCTCTTAACATGGAGTATCTCATCGGGCAGGGACCCGCCAGAGTAGCGAGTCATTTGAGGATGGTAACCTTGCCGAATTTGATCCAACAATCACCGTTTAGCCCGAAAGCGATTGCGCTCATGGCGGCTTCACCCAAATGGGTTGCTTCACGTTCGTTTCACGCTCCCCCTGACATCATGGGCCCATACCCCCACTGACGGGGTCATTGCTGAAACCACAGGAGCATGAAATGAACAAAGCAAAGGTAATTGGCCTGGTGGCCCTGATGTCCGTCTCTTCTTTCGCCATGGCGGCCTATACCGGCCCCCAGGAGCAGAACAAGGTCTCGGTCGCCCAGTTGAAAGACGTGGCAGATGATCAGTGGGTGACTCTGGAGGGCAAGCTGGTCAAGCATCTGGGCGGCGAGAATTATACCTTCCGCGATGACAGCGGCGAGGTGGAGGTGGAAGTGGACGAAGACGTGTGGCGCGGCACCGAAGTGGGCCCGAACGACCTGATCCGTATCCGCGGCGAAGTGGACCACAGCTGGAACAAGACCGAGGTCGAGGTGGAGCATCTGGAGAAGGTGGGGGCGACGCCCCAGAGCAAGGGTGGCTTTATCGCCAAGTAACCGACCGGTTCGGGCTGGAAAAACAGAGGGCGCTCCTGGAGCGCCCTCTTTGTCATCTTGGCCAGGATCAGCCGGCGCGCCTGATGCCGGCACGCTTGAAGCCCTTCTCGGCCTGATTGACCTTGTAGAGGTAGCGACGGGCCTCCGCCTTGGGGTGCTGCTCGGTCAGGATCTGGTAGACGGCCTCGGGGGAGAGGCGGTTGATCATGCCGGGCGCGGCCTTGCGATCCCGGGAGAAGGTGTTGAGCACCCCGCCCGCGCCGCCATTGTAGGCAGAGATCACCGCATAGCGCCGGGAGCGGGGATCCTCGATATTGGCCAGATAGACGGTCTGCAACAGGTGCAGGTAGGCGGTGCCCACGTCTATGTTGTAGGCCGGGTTGAACAGATCCTCCCGGGTCGGCTGACCGTTCTTGCCCTTGACCCGCACGTAGACGTCCCGTCCCGCGGTGGCGGGGATCACCTGCATCAGGCCATAGGCGTTGGCGTGGCTGACCGCATAGGGGTTGAAGCTGCTCTCGGTCTTGATCACCGCATAGATGAGGCTCTCGGCGACCCCGTACTTGCGCGACGCCTCCCGTATGATGCTGGCGTACTTGTAGCCGCGCTTGTCCTCGTGGTTCGCCACCATGGGGATATCGACGTAGAAGATGTTGCGAATGCCCAGGGTGCGCTTCTTCATGGCGGTGCTGAGCAGGTAGTCGGCGTAGCGTTCGGCGCGCCAGTCGAAGCGGATCGGCTGACCCTGGTTGTCCAGCACCTGGCCATAGAGGAAGGGCTCGCCGCCGGGCAGTATCTCCCGATCCGAATAGAGATCAACTTCCGCCGGATCATCCGGGGTCAGCAGTGTCTCTATGATGGCGCGGCGCAGGTGAGCCTTGGGATCCAGCCCGGAGACGGTCTCGACCATGATGTGGCCGCTGGAGAAGTCGATGTGGGCCCGGCTCTTGTATTCGTCCGTGTATTTGACGTAGTCAAACTTGCCCGCAAACAGCGCCTCCCGGCCCCATATCTCGTTCACGTTATGGGAGAGGGCGCTGATCATGTGCTCGAAGCCGCGCACATCCTTGCCATTGACCAGATCCTCATCCTTGTCGCCGCCGGGCTTGGGGCTGGATGAGCAGGCAAAAAGCAGCAAGGTGGCACACAGCAACCAAAAAATTCGGCCCATAGGATCCTCAAAAATGGGCGGTCAGGCCGCCCGTCACGCATCGGCTGCGAGCCGGCAGAGGCGTCGCCTCCTGGCTCACTGTACTGCTGGTCTGTGGTGGCCAGGCCCCTGGATGGGACGACCCGGCTCACTCTAGGGGTTGGCGCCTGGTTACTGGCTGGGGGGGGTGTAACCTTCGATGTCCACTTCACCCGCCTCGAACAGGTAGCTCACCATCTCCTTTTCCAGCAGCTGGCGATGCTCGACGTTCATCATGTTGAGCTTCTTCTCGTTGATCAGCATCACCTGCTTGCGCTGCCACTCGGTCCAGGCTTCCTTGCTGATGTTGTCGAAGATGCGCTTGCCGAGCTCACCCGGGTAGAGTTGGAAATCCAGGCCGGGGGCCTCTTTTTTCAGGCGTTGGCAAAATACGGTACGGCTCATGTTGACCTCTGTGGTTGCAAGTCGGGATAGCGCAGCAGGCGCGCGGTGGCGGCGGCCAGACCGACCTCGTCGGGATGGCACAAGTTATACCAGAGTCGGGTATCGGCTTCCATGAGCGAGGCGGGTGGCGGCGCCGTCAGCTCGATGAGCAGGGGGCGAATATCCAGGTGAAAGTGGCTGAAGGTATGGCGAAAACCGGCCAGTTCCCGATAGGGCTGTTCGCTCAGCCCCAGACGGCTCAGGCAGGCGGTGACGGCCTCCAGGCTGTCGACCTGGGGGAAGCAGTAGAGCCCGCCCCAGATCCCCTGGGGTGGGCGTTTTTCCAGCAGCAGCTGGTCGCCCTGGCGGATCATCAGCATGATGCCGCTGCGGGCCGGGATGCTCTTCTTGGGCTTGGAGTGAGGGTAGGCGGTGGGGTTGCCCTGCGACAGCCCCTGGCAATCGCTCTGCACCGGGCAGCGCTCGCAGGCGGGCTTGCTGCGGGTGCAGACGGTGGCGCCCATGTCCATCATGGCCTGGTTGTAGTGGGCGACCCCGAGCCTTGGGGTGAGGCGGGTCGCCAGCTCCCAGAGATCGTGCTCCACCTGCTTCTGGCCGGGCCAGCCCGGCAGCGCCAGCCAGCGGGTCAGTACCCGTTTGACGTTGCCATCCAGGATGGCGTGGGGCTGGCCGAGGGAGAGGGAGAGCACGGCGCCCGCGGTGGAGCGTCCTATGCCGGGCAGGGCCATCACCTCCTCCAGCCGCTCCGGGAACAGGCCGCCATGGTCATCGCGGATCTGCCGGGCGGCCTTGTGCAGGTTGCGGGCGCGGGCGTAGTAGCCCAGGCCGGTCCAGTGGTGCAGCACCTCGTCGACGGGGGCATCGGCCAGGGCCAGCACATCGGGGAAGCTGGCCATGAAGCGCTCGTAGTAGGGGATCACGGTGGCGACCTGGGTCTGCTGCAACATGATCTCGGAGACCCAGACCCGGTAGGGGGTCTTCTCCTGCTGCCAGGGCAGGGTCTTGCGCCCATGGATCTGATACCAGTCGAGGATGCGGCTGGCGAAGGTGGCGTTGCTCGAATTGCTCACGTTGTGCTCATGTCAGGGATGAAAAGCCCAACCGGGTCATGCTCCAGGCCCCGGGTATCCGGGGCGGCGGGTGGCGCAATTGACCCATATTGGCTCTCATCTTGTTGATTAAAAAGGGGAGCTCTCGGGCTCCCTCTCCACTCTTGTCATTCGGCCCGCCAATGGGGCTCGGGGCCGGGGTCAGCCCGGCCAGTCCTGCAGGGCCTTGAGGCTGACGGACTGGCCGTCCACCCCCAGCACTATGTAATCCTGGGCGATGGCCTGGAGCTGTACCCCGGGCGCCACCTCATTGCCCTCCCGCACCTCGCGGCCGTTGATCACCACGCTGCGCTTGGCCGGGTTGGAGGAGTAGAGGTGGGCCCCATAGGCGAGCCTTGGCACCTGCTGGCGCAGCTCGGGTGCCAGGGCCGCGATGGGCATCACCTGGGGCGCGGCGGCGGGGCGACTGGGCTCGGGAGCCAGGGGCACGTTGTTGAGGGCGTTTTGCAGCAGCTGGGCGAGATCCTGGCTGCCTCTGGTCTGGCTCGCCTGGGCCTGGGCCGGTTTGGGCTGGACCACGGGCTCGGGCAGGGGCGGCGGCAGGGGGCGGGTGACCATGGCCCTGGGCTCGACCCGCATGAAGGGGGCCGTGACCCGCTCCTCGACCTCGACCCGCTCCTCGATGGGCTTGTTATGGAGCAGATGCCAACCGTAGTTGGCCGCCGCCCCCATGACGATGGCCAGGGGCACCAGCGCCCACCAGAGCCAGGGGCGATCGGTTTCTTCCTCCCGGCTGACTGGCAGGCCCATGGCGGGAATGTGGGGGGCATGCTGGGGCGCATCGGCCCGGCGCAGGGCCTTGAGCAGGGTCGACATCAGGCGGTCACTCCAGAACACGGGCGTAGGGGGCGGGGGAGAAACGGGCGCGGCATCATGAGGCCTCCTCCAGCTTGGGCATGGGCTCGCCCGCCATCACGTTGAGGCGCAACAGGGTATTGCTGCCGGCGATGCCGTCCGGGGTCAGCCCCTGCTCGCGCTGGAACTGCTGCAACTTGGCCTTGAGCTGTGCATCGAAGCGGCGCACCTTGCGCTCGGGCTGTTGCAGGGCGCGGCTCAGTGCCGTGTCGAGCCACTGCACCTGTTCGGCGCCGGCATTGCTGCCAATGAGGGCCACACCCCCCTTGGGCAGACGCCAGAGCAGGGTGTAGCTGCCGCCCCAGTTGTCTTCCAGCCACTGGCGCTCCACCTGCCAGCTCTGCTTGCCGATGAGCAGGGAGGCCTTGTCGGGCCCGAGCTGGGTGAGGGTAGCGTAGTAGAGGCCGCCCAGCTCGTCGTTCAGACTGACGAGGGCCGGGTATTGCAGGGCCTGGAGATCGGCCAGGGAGCCTTCGCCCTCCAGGCAGCGCAACCCGGCGCGGGGCGCGCTGTCGCAGCTGGCCTCCTCGCGGCTGGTCTGATAGCCCCACACCTTGTAGAGATTCTGCATGGCCACCTCGGGCTCCAAGGCCTGGTTGATGGCGCGGGTCAGCTGCTCCTGCTGCTCTGCGGTCTCATCGACCGTCACCGGCACCTCCACCTTGATGCGGGGGCGCTCGGGGAAGACGCCAGCCAGCTGCCAGCCCCACCAGCCGAGGGCGACCAGCAGGGCCCCCGCCAGGGCAATCGCCAGACCGGATTGCCAGCTCCCCTCGTCGCGGATGCCGCTCACCTCATAGGCGGCCACACTGATGTCCTTGTGGTTCACCTTGTGACTGGCGCGGGCGAAGGCACCGATCAGGGCGCGGTCGCAGATGAGGTTGACGAGGCGGGGAATGCCGCCGGAGAGTCGGTGCAGGGTGGCGATGGCCTTGGGGGTGAAGATGGGTTGCACGCAGCCGGCCACCTGCAGGCGAAAGCGGACATAGGCATCGAGATCCCCGGCAGACAGGGGCAGCAGGTGGTAGCGGGCCGTGATGCGTTGGGCCAACTGGCGCAGCAAGGGCTGGCGTAGCATCTGCTGCAGCTCGGGCTGGCCTATCAGGATCACCTGCAGCAGCTTCTTCTCGTCGGTCTCCAGGTTGGTGAGCAGGCGCAACTGCTCCAGCACTCCGGGCAGCAGGTGCTGGGCCTCGTCGACCAGCACCACGCTGCGCTTGCCCGCCGCCAGATTGGCGAGCAGGTGATCGCGGATGAGGTCGAACAGGGTCTTGAGACTGGCATCCTTGTCATAGGGGAGCTGGTATTCGTCACAGATGGCCGCCAGCAGATCCCGTTCGGTGAGGGAGGGGTTGAGGATGTAGGCGATCTCGGTGTCGGCGGGCAGCTGTTGCAGCAGGCAGCGGGACACAGTGGTCTTGCCGGTCCCCACCTCGCCGGTGAGCAGCACGAAGCCACCGCCATCTTGCAGGCCATAATTGAGATGGGCGAGCGCCTCCCCGTGTCTCTCGCTCATGTAGAGATACTTGGGGTTGGGGGAGATGGAAAAGGGCGCTTCCGACAGACCGAAGAACTGTGTGTACATAAGGATCCATTCCATTGTGATGGCGGCAGGTTAAAGCCTCACCGGGGTTATGTCAAAGACCCGGAAACCCTATCTGGTGGGGTCATCGTACCCGGGGGGCAAAGCCGATATAATCGGGACTGGATCCATGAGGGGAGAGTCGATTTGCAGATCTATCTGGTAGGGGGGGCGATCCGGGATCGCCTGTTGGGGTTGCCCCAAGGCGATCAGGATCACCTGGTGGTGGGGGCGACCGTGGCCCAGATGCTGGCGCTGGGGTATAGCCAGGTCGGCCGCGACTTCCCTGTGTTTCTCCACCCCGAGACCCATGAGGAGTACGCCCTGGCGCGTACCGAGCGCAAGCAGGGCCTGGGCTATACCGGCTTCGTCTGCCACGCGGCGCCGGATGTTACCCTGGAGCAGGACTTGCTGCGCCGGGATCTCACCATCAATGCCATCGCCGAGGATGAGCAGGGCAACCTCCATGACCCCTATGGCGGGCTGGCGGATCTCGAGTCGCGCCTGCTGCGCCACGTCTCCCCGGCGTTCAGTGAGGATCCCCTGCGCATCCTGCGGGTCGCCCGCTTCGCCGCCCGCTTCCACGGCCAGGGCTTCGTGGTGGCGCCCGAGACCCTGGGGCTGATGCGGGAGATGACCGCGGCTGGCGAGCTGGCCCACCTGACCCCGGAGCGGGTCTGGAAGGAGCTGGAAAAAGTGCTGATGGGGCCCACTCCGGCGGTCTTCTTCGAGGTGCTGCGCGAGTGCGGCGCCCTCAAGGCGCTCTTCCCCGAGCTCGACGCCCTGTTCGGGGTGCCGGCGCCCGCCAAGTGGCACCCTGAGATAGACACCGGCATCCACACCCTGATGGTGCTGGAGCAGGCCTGCCAACGCTCCCCCGCGCTGGCGGTGCGCTTCGCCGCCCTGTGCCACGACTTTGGCAAGGGGCTGACCCCGCCCGCGTTCTGGCCCAGCCATCACGGCCATGGCCAGAAGGGACTGCCCCTCATCCGTGATTTCTGTGAGCGCTTCAAGGTGCCTGGGGAGTGCCGGGATCTGGCGCTCTTGGTGAGCGATCTGCACACCCATATCCACATCGCCTTCGAGCTCAAGCCGGCCACTCTGCTCAAGGTGTTCGACAAGGCGGATGCCTGGCGCAGGCCCGAGCGGTTCGCCCAGCTGCTGGACGCCTGCCGCGCCGACTTCCATGGCCGCACCGGCTTCGAGGAGCGGGTCTATGCCGAACCCGACTATGTGGCGGCGGCCCTGGCTGGTGCGCAGGCGGTGCCCGTGCAGGAGATAGTGGCGGCCGGTTTCAAGGGGGAGGAGATCCGCCAGCAGCTCGCCAAGCGGCGGCTCGATGCCATCAGCCGGGTGCGCGACGACTGGACCTTCCTCGGCGAGGAGTGACGCTGGTTCAGATAAAGAAAAGCCCGGGTCTGTGACCCGGGCTTTTTGCTGGCTGGCTTGGCCGCGTCAGGAGAAGCAGGCTTCCAGCACGTAGAAGATGACGATGGCCAGGATGGCGCCGGCGGGCAGGGTGATGACCCAGGAGACCACTATGTTGCGCAGCACCCCCAGATTCAGGGCCGCGATGCCGCGGGCCAGGCCAACGCCCATCACGGCACCGACCAGGGTCTGGGTGGTGGAGATGGGCAGACCCGTGCCGGAGGCGATGACCACGGTGGCGGCGGTCGCCAGCTGGGCGGCGAAGCCACGGCTCGGGGTCAGGTGGGTGATGCCGGTACCGACGGTCGCCATCACCTTCTCGCCCATGGTCGCCAGACCGATGACGATGCCGATGCCACCCAGCGGCAGTATCCACCAGGCGATGGAGGACTGACCGGTGATCTGGCCAGCGCTCTCGACGGTGGAGACCACGGCGGAGAGGGGACCGATGGCGTTGGCCACGTCGTTGGAGCCGTGGGCGAAGGCCATGGCACAGGCTGTGATCACCATCAGGATGCCGAATACCTTCTCCACGTTGGCGAAGTGCATCTTGTTGTCATCGACCGGGTTGTAGTTCTGACCGCGAATGTAGAACCAGCCGGCGATGGCCACGGCCACAGAGATGCCCACGGAGAGCAGGATCCCTTCGCCGTTGCTCAGGTGCAGACCGACGTGGGACAGCCCCTTCTTGATGGTCACCAGGCAGATCACCAGGGAGGTGAGGAACATGTAGAAGGGCACGTAACGCTTGGCGTTGGCCAGGGGATCATCGGTGTTGAAGATGAGCTTCTGCACGCTGATGAACATGAAGTAGGCGATGACCCCGGACAGGGCCGGCGTGACCACCCAGGAGCCGACGATGCCGCCGAACTTGCTCCATTGCACCGCTTCCGGCCCCACGCTCACCACGGCGAAGCCGACGATGGCGCCGATGATGGAGTGGGTGGTAGAGACCGGCCAGCCGAAGTAGGAGGCCAGGATCAGCCAGAGACCGGCCGCCAGCAGGGAGGCAATCATGCCCAGCACCAGGATATCCGGGCTGTCGGTGAAGGCCGTGGTGTCTATGATGCCATTGCGTATGGTCGCAGTGACCTCACCACCGGCCAGGTAGGCCCCGGCGAACTCGAAGATCATGGCGATGATGATGGCCTGACGAATGGTCAGGGATTTGGTGCCGACCGATGTGCCCATGGCATTGGCGACGTCATTTGCGCCTATGCCCCAGGCCATCAAAAAGCCGAACAAGGCCGCCACGAGCACCAGAGTGGTGCCGTAATTCGCGATAATGTCCATTAGTAATTTTTACCCAGTCAGTCGATTAGGAACGAGCCAGCATTAGTTCCAGACGGGCGCCTACACGCTCAGCCTGATCCGCCAGATCACCTACCCATTCGAGGATCTTGTACAGAAAAATAACGTCGATCGGGTTGTAGTTGTGCTCCAGGGTCTGGAGTTTCTGCCGCAAACCAATCTGCATGGTGTCAGTATCGTCCTCGATCAGATCCAGCTGATGGATCATCTCGGCAACCATCTCCACTTCACGTCCCTTGAAGCCGGTCTCGAGCAGCTCATCGAGTTCTCCGATGGCTTTCTCGGCTTGGGCGGTCGCATCGATACAGCGTTTGAGATAGGCCATGACGTCGGCACGCATCTCGGAGGGGAATTCCATATGACGGCCCAGCATGCGGCCGGAAATATCCTTGGCACGGTTGGCTATCTTGTCCTGTTGGGTCAAAAGCTCCAGCAAGTCGGTGCGCGCCACCGGCAGAAACAGGCCACGGGGCAGTTTCAGACGAATCTCGCGCTTGAGGATGTCGGCTTCCTTTTCCAGCTGGGAGATCTGCTGGCGGATCCGCTCTGCATCGTCCCAACGACCATCGGCGATGGCGTCAAAGAAGGGGATAAGCTGCTGGGAACACTCGTGAACTTTCACTATGTGCTTTTGCAGCGGCTTGATGGGTGACTTGGCAAAAAGGCCCAAAATAGTATTTACTGGCATGGTCAAACCTGTGTCGGTGAAAAAACACTCGATACGATTCTATGAGGCGCGCATGGTAACCGAACTGCGCGACCAATAAAACAGCGAACTTCATCTTAACGTCACGCAGGCATTATATCCGCGGCCTGTGGCCATCGCCTCCCCCCACTCCCTTTTCGCCCGGAAAACCTATGCAAACCGAGATTGAAATCAAATTCCTCGTCGCCGATCCCGCCCTCGGCGACCCCGCCGACAGCATGGCGAACAAGCTGGATATATTTTTGAATTCACTCACTATTGTCTCTCATTCCGAGGTTGAGCTCGGCAACATCTATTTCGATACCCGGGACCTGGCCCTGCGCCGGCTCGACATGGGGCTGCGCATTCGCCGCAGCGATGATTTTGCCGAACAGACCATCAAGTGCCGGGGGGAGGGGCTGGGCGGCTTGCACGCCAGGCCCGAATACAACGGGCCGGTGCGAGGGGAACGCCCCTGCCTGGCGGATTTTCCCGCCAGCATCTGGCCGCAAGGAGAGGATCTGGCCGCGTTGCAGGCGGCCTTGGTGCCCCAGTTTCGGACCGATTTCCTGCGCCGCCACTGGCTGATCGCCTGGCAGGGGGCCGAGATAGAGCTGGCCTGGGACAGGGGGGAGATAGTCGGCCAGGAGGGGCGCGAGGCCATCGACGAGCTGGAACTGGAACTCAAGAGCGGCTCGCCGGCAGCCCTGCTCGCCCTGGCAGAGCGCCTGGGGGCCATGCCCGGGTTGCGGCTGGGGGTACAGTCCAAGGCGCAGCGGGGCTATCGGCTGGCCGGACTCGGCAAGGCCCTGGTGGCCAGGGTCTTGCCGCAGCCAGGCGATCTCGATGCACTCTCGCCGCGCCAACGCATACAGCTGGGGCTGGAGCAGTGGCAACATCACGAGCAGATCTGTGCGCTGCAACAGGATATGAGCGCCTGGCCGGGCCTGGTGGCGGGTCTGGCATTGATAGGCCAGGCAGTGGCGCACAGCATCGCCATGGGCGAGCCGGCCCCCGAGTGGGGCAAGGAGATGGCGCCGCTGCTGGCCGAGCTGGCGCAGCTCGATGAGGCGGGGCGCCGCCGCTGGCTGGCCCGGGCCGATTATGTGGTGTTGCAGCTCGCCATCATCGCCTGGTTGCGGCAATAGACTACTGTCGGGTGCAAGCAGAGTTGGAATGAAACAAGCGCGGGGCCTGGGGCCCCGCGCTTGTTTTCCGAGACAGGCGCTCAGCGCACCTGGGTATAGATCCGGGCCGTGCTGATGACGGGGTCGCTTCCCTGACAGGTCTGAGCGAGGGGGGTCTGCTCGCAGGGTTGACCATTGACCTCGATGCAGAAGTCGAAGCGGGTCTGGCCCTTGAGGGCCTGATGGCTCTTGTTGAATTCGGTCGCTTGCCACTGCCAGCGGGAGAGCGCCTCGATGGCGGCGTCGGAGAAACGCTCGTCACTGCGCGAGACGATGCGCACCTGGGCGGCCTCGCCGGTCGGGGTGATCAGATACTCCAGGGTGGCGCAGCCCATCTCGGCGGCGGCGACCGCGTCCCTGGGATAGCGGGGCTCTATCTTGCGGCTGGGTTGCCAGTGGGCTGCAATCTCGGCGGGGGTGCTCAGCGCTCTGGGGCCGAGATCCAGGGGGGGAGACTGCTGGCTGCAGGCGCAGACCATCAGGGTGGCGGCGCTTAGAAACAGGCTTCTCATCATGTGCATTTGCTTCCCTTCGTGGGCCAGGCCCTGCTTATCACTTTGATTATTAATAAAATATCAGGCTGCGATTGAAAACCTTTTACGGCAAAAAATGTTAAAAAAAACCGCCGTGGCGGTTTTTTCAACACTGAATGCATCAGTAATAGCCGGGATCGCTCTTGTTGGGCCGGGTCTTGAAGCGACGATGGAGCCACATGTACTGCTCGGGGGCCTGGCGCACGGCGGCTTCTATCTCCCGGTTGGCCCGGGTGGCGTCCGCCACCTCGTCACCGCTGGGGTAGTCGGTCAGCGGCGCGCCAATGTGCAGCTCATAACCATGGCGGGTGCGGATGTTGTAGCAGGGCAGGGTGACGCTGTTCTTGACCCGGGCCAGGGTGGCGGTGCCGGTGATGGTGGCGGCCTGCTCCACCGCGAAGTAGGGCACGAACACGCTGGCATGGCTGCCATAGTCGTGATCCGGCGCGTACCAGAGGGCGTCGCCGTTGCGCAGGGCCTTGATCATCCCCTTCACGTCGGTGCGATCCACCAGGTATTTGTTGGAGGCGCAGCGCCCGTGGTACTGGGCATATTCCAGCACGGGATTGGTGTTGGGACGATAGACGCCGACCCCGGGCCGCACCAGGCCGAAGCAGCGGGCATTGAGTTCCAGGGTCAGGAAATGGCAGGAGAGCAGCAGCATGCCCTGGCCTCGGGCCACGGCGTCCTGCACATGCTCCTCCCCCTTGACCGTCATCAGCTGGCGCATGCGCCAGTCGGGCCAGAACCAGGCCATGCCCACCTCGAAGATGGCGCAGCCCACGCTCTCGAAGTTCTGCCTGAGCAGGGCTTCACGCTCATCGCGGCTGAGCTCGGGCAGGGCCAGCTCCAGATTGCGACGGGCAATCTTGACACGGGATTTCAATACGTTGCGGGCCAGGGTGCCGAGTTGGCGACCGAGCCACATCTGGCTGCGCCAGGGCAGCAGCACCAGCAGCCAGAGCAGGCCCAGGCCAAGCCAGCTGCCCCAGTAGCGGGGATGAAACAGCCTTGGGGTGAGGCGGGGAACATTGTCTTGGGCCATGAAGAGTCTCTCGCTCGCAGATGCACACTAGGGGAGCCCAGTCGGCACGGGGGATGGCTGCCCGTGCGAATGGGTCACTCGCAATCGGGGGATTCTAGCCGAAAAGCCGTGCCGCTGGCGAATGGTGCGCCCCATGGCTTTTTTAACACGGCGCCGGAGAGTGTGATAAAATCCCCTGCTGATTTTTCAGGTTTTGAGAGTCGATACAGATGAAGATCACCCTGCCCGATTTTGAAAAAGCCCGCGTCCTGGTCGTCGGCGATGTCATGTTGGATCGCTACTGGCATGGCCCCACCGGTCGTATCTCCCCGGAGGCGCCGGTACCCGTGGTCAAGGTGGAGCACATCGAGGAGCGCCCGGGTGGCGCGGCCAACGTGGCGCTCAACTCGGCTGCGCTCGGCGCCCACGCCGTGCTGCTGGGCTTGACCGGGCAGGATGAGGCCGCCGACGCGCTGGCGGGCCAGATGGCCGGGGTCAAGGTCGCCTGCGACTTCGTGCGCCTCGGCGATTACCCCACCATCACCAAGCTGCGGGTGCTGTCCCGCAACCAGCAGCTGCTGCGCCTCGATTTCGAGGAGGGCTTCCACGCAGTCGACCCTGCCCTGCTGATGAGCAAGGTGGAGCAGGCGCTGCCCCAGGCCGATGTGATGATCCTCTCCGACTACGGCAAGGGCGCCCTCAACGACGTGCCCGGCATGATAGCCCGCGCCCGCACCGCCGGCATTCCCGTGCTGGTGGACCCCAAGGGGACGGATTTCGAGAAGTACCGTGGCGCCACCCTGCTCACCCCCAACATGTCCGAATTCGAGGCGGTGGTGGGCAAGGTGAAGAGCGAGCAGGAGCTGGTCAGCCGCGGCCTGGCGCTGGTGGAGCGCTTCGAGCTGGATGCCCTGCTGGTGACCCGTTCCGAGAACGGCATGACCCTGATCCGTGCTGGCCAGGATGAGCTGCACCTGCCGGCCCAGGCCCACGAGGTGTATGACGTGACCGGTGCCGGTGACACCGTCATCTCCACCCTGGCCACCGCCCTGGCCGCGGGCAAGAGCCTGGACGAGGCCTGCGCCCTGGCCAATACCGCCGCCGGTATCGTGGTCGGCAAGCTGGGCACCTCCACCGTGAGCCCGGTCGAGCTGGCCAATGCCCTCTACAACGAGCACGAGACCGGCTTTGGCGTGCTCTCCGAGCAGCAGCTCAAGATTGCGGTCGATGCCGCCCGCCGCCGCGGCGAGAAGGTGGTGATGACCAACGGCTGTTTCGACATACTGCACGCCGGCCACGTCTCCTACCTGGCCAACGCCGGCAAGCTGGGGGACAGGCTGATCGTCGCGGTCAATACCGACGAATCGGTGCGCCGCCTCAAGGGGCCGGGTCGCCCGGTCAACCCGACCGAGCGCCGCATGGCGGTGCTGGCGGCCCTGGGCGCCGTGGACTGGGTCGTGCCCTTTGGCGAAGACACTCCCCAGCGCCTCATCGCCGAGATCCTGCCAGACCTCTTGGTCAAGGGCGGTGACTACCAGCCCGAACAGATCGCCGGTTATGACGAGGTGACCGCCAACGGTGGCGAGGTGCGGGTCCTCAACTTCGAGGACGGCTGCTCCACCAGCGACATCATCAAGACCATCCGCGAGCGCGGATGAGTCAACCAGACCCGGCCCCGGCCGGGTTTTTTTATGACCCGCTTTTATCAAGGAGAGAGGACGTGAGCGATGAGCGAGAGTGACACCGGCCTGCTGGCCCTGACCCCGCCCTACTATGCGGTGATCTTCAGCTCCCTGCGCCGGGAGGGGGATGCGGGATATGGCGCCATGAGCGAGCAGATGGTCGCCCTGGCCCGGGAGCAGCCGGGGTTTCTGGGGATGGAGTCGGCCCGGGATGGGCTCGGCATTACCGTCTCCTATTGGCAGAGTCTGGACGCCATCCGCCAGTGGAAGGGGCAGGTCGACCACGGTGTGGCCCAGCGGCGGGGGCGTCAGGACTGGTACAGCGCCTATCGGGTGCGCATTGCCCTGGTGGAGCGGGAATATGGCATGGCGTGACGCATCCGGCCAAACCTGACCAGTAGAGAGACAAAAGGCGACCCTGGGGTCGCCTTTTCACTCGGAGGAGCCGGATCAGTAGCTGCGGTTGCTGCTCTTGGGGGCATCCGCCGGGGCCAGCATCAGCCCCTGGTTGATCTCCTCTATGTCCTTCTGCTCCAGCACGCCGGCGGCCTGCTTGAGGCTGAGGATGCTGAGGATGTAGTCATAGCGCGCCTCGGAGAGTTTCTGTTTGGCTTCATACAGCTTGCGGGTGGAGTCGAGCACGTCGACTATGGTGCGGGTCCCCACCTCGTAACCGGCCTCGGTCGCCTTCAGGGCGCTCTCGGCGGAGATGACGGACTGGCTGTAGGCGCGGACCGAACCGATGCTGGCGTTGACGTTGTTATAGGAGGAACGCACGCTGCTCTGCACCGAGCGGAAGCTGCGCTCCAGCTGTTCGCTGGCGGCGACATAGTTGTACTGGGCCTGCTTGACCTGGGAGCTGGTCGCGCCACCACTGTAGAGCGGCAGCGAGAAGGTGAGCCCGACGTTGGCCTGATGGGTGTTGCCGTCCGAGTTGATGTTCTCGTTCTTGTAGTCGTAATAGCCGGTGCTGAGGCCAGCGCCCAGATCCAGGGTGGGCTCATGACCGGTCTTGGCCAGATCGATCTGCTCCTTGGCGATGTCCTTGCCGATGCGGGCGCTGTGCAGCTCCAGGTTCTTGTCCAGGGCCAGTTCCAGCCATTTGTCGGAGGCAAAGGCGGTCTTCTGCGGCGTGAAGCGCTCGGTGTTGAGCACGTCCAGGTTGCGGTGATCGACCCCGGTCAGCTCGCGCAGGACTTCGTAGCTGTTGTCCAGGGTGTTCTCGGCGCTGATCTCGTCGGCCAGGGCCTGGTCGCGGGAGGCTTCCGCTTCATGCACGTCCGTGATGGCGGTCAGACCCACCTCGAAGCGCTGTTGGGTCTGCTCCAGCTGACGCTCGACCGCCGCCTTGTTGGCGCGCACGAACTCCAGGGTGTCCTGGGCCTTGAGCACATCGAAGTACGCCTGGGAGGTGCGCACCATCAGTTGCTGCACCGTCAGGTTATAGGCGACGTCGGACTGGGTGGCGCTCTTCTCGGTCAGGTCAAGATTGACCCAGTTGCTGCGACGATAGATGGACTGATCCAACGACAGGCTGCCGGTGGCATTGTTGTTGGTCTGGGTATCGTTCTTGTTGTCCAGGTAGTTGAGACCTGCGCCCAGGTTGATCTGGGGCAAGAGGGTGGCGCGGGATTCGTTGATCTTCTCGAAAGCCTGATCGCGAACGGCCTTGGACTCCAGCAGCTGGGTATCTTTCTGCTGCGCCTGGGTATAGATGTCGAGCAAGTTTTCAGCTTGGGCACTGGCGCTGAGGCCGAGCAGGACCATGACTGACAGGAGTGTTCTGTTCATAGATTCTCTTAACCTTATGTATTAACTCGAAGCTGCCGCTGGATGTAGGAAAGATATTGTCACCAACCAAGCCGGATTTCAGCTTAATCGAGTCAGTATCCGCAAAATTTAACGAAAGCCATCCGGTTCTGGTCGGGGACGCCAGGCAGACGCGGCAGGGGTTTCTCCCTCCAACGCCTAGCCAAATGCCCTGTGACTGCTAAAATCCATCGCTCATCGATGCCGAGCGTGAGTGAATGAATGTTCATTCATGAACTCGGATTTTATGGTCTAACCGGGCCAAGTCAAGCCGACGGGAGTCGCGGATGTCGCAGCAAGCCTTGCCAGAAACCGGCCACTACGGCGTGGAAGATATAAAAATTATTGAAAAATCAGCTGGATATAACGGATTTTTCAAGGTGAATGTCTATCGTTTGCAGCACAGGTTATTTGCTGGGGGCTGGAATGAGCCCATAGTGCGCGAGCTGTTCGAGCGTGGCCATGCCGCCGCTCTCTTGCCTTATGACCCGGTTCGGGACGAGATCGTGCTGGTGGAGCAGTTTCGCATCGGCGCCATCGAGACCAGTCTCACCCCCTGGCTGCTGGAACTGGTGGCCGGCATCATAGATGAAGGGGAGACCGCCGAGGCCGTGGTGCGGCGCGAGGCGGTGGAAGAGGCGGGCATCGAGGTGGGTCGCTGCGAACACGCCATCAGCTACCTGGTGAGCCCGGGTGGCAGCACGGAGCGCATCGAGGTCTTCGTGGGCGAGGTGGATGCCAGCCGGGCCGAGGGGATCCACGGTCTGGCAGAGGAGGGTGAAGACATCAGGGTGCACAGGGTGAGCCGCGAACAGGCCTATACCTGGCTCAAGGAGGGGCGCATCGACAACGCCGCCTCCGTCATCGCCCTGCAATGGCTGGCCCTCAACCATGGCGAGCTGCGCGCCCGCTGGCTGGCGGAGCGCTGAGGTGGCGCCTGTTCAGACCCAAGTCAGGTGCGGTGTGCCTGACTGGATCACCTGGCCGCGCCTTCGCGAAACCCGTGACCCTTGGACCCTGATTGATGGAGCCGCGATATGCCATTAGTCCAGAGCCCGATGAAGCGTTATGTGCCTGATTTGATGTCCTTGCAGCGTACCTGCGAGGTCAATTACATGGCACTGATGAAACTGCTGCCCCCCGGCGGCAGCGTGGGGGCGGAGCGCCGCTATCAGGTGGGCAATGGCCTGCAGTTCCAGCTCACCGTCAGCGAGGAGAGCCGCTTCACCAGCCAGGTGATCCTGGCCCAGCACAATCCCGAGTTACCGAGCTACTTGCAAGCCCGGATAGAGATTCGTTTGTATCACGATGTGCGGATGGCGGAAGTGTGTGCGGCGCAACAGATTTCCAGGTTGCAACCACGTTATGATTACCCCAATACAAAAATGCACCAGCGGGATGAAAAAGAGCAGGTAAATCTGTTCCTCGCCGATTGGCTCAAGTTTTGTCTCAGACACGGCACCAGCCTGATTAACATCCTCTAGTCGAACCCATAAAAAGAAGCGTGATTTTGGACACAGAGCTACCTCAGGCGCCCGACGGCAGTGTGCGCCTGTTACAGATTACCGACACCCATCTCTTTGCCAGCGGCGAAGGCAGCCTGCTGGCCGTGCGAACCGCAGAGAGCCTGGCCGCCGTGCTGGAGCAGGTGCGTGTCAACGCGCACCCGTTCGATCTCATCCTCGCCACCGGGGATCTCTCCCAGGATCACAGCCCGGAATCCTATCAGCGCTTCGCCGCCATGATGGCCACCCTGGCCCGCCCCATCTACTGGTTGCCCGGCAATCATGACGACGGCCCCCTGATGACCGAATACCTCCACGAGGCCGGGATCAGCGAAGCCAAGCAGCTGGTGGGGGATCACTGGCAGGTGATCCTGCTGGACACCCAGGTGCGCGGCAAACCCCATGGCGTGCTCGGCGATCACCAGCTGGCCGTGCTGGATCAGGCCCTGCGTCAGCACCCAGAGCGCCATGTCCTCATCGCCCTGCACCATCAGGCGGTGCCGGTGGGCTGTGCCTGGCTGGATCAGCACAATCTCAAGAATGCCGACGATCTCTTCGCCGTGCTGGCCCGCCATCCCCAGCAGAAGACCATCTTGTTCGGCCATGTGCATCAGGAGTTTGACGAGGTGCATCGCGGGGTGAGGCTGATCGCCAGCCCCTCCACCTGCATCCAGTTCAAGCCGCTCTGTGATGGTTTCACACTCGACGAATCGGGCCCGGGCTGGCGCTATCTCACCCTGCATCCGGATGGTCGCATCGCCAGCCAGGTGTGGCGCCTGCCGCTGGGGCAGTTCGTGCCAGACCCCGATGCCACCGGGTATTGAGGAGCAGCCATGACGCCCGTCCTGCTCTATCTGCACGGCTTCAACTCCTCCCCCGGTTCTGCCAGGGCGCAGCCAATGGGGAGGCCTGCATGAAGCCTGCTCTCCTGTATCTGCACGGTTTCAATTCCTCCCCCGGTTCCGCCAAGGCGCAGCAGATGGCCGCCTGGGTGGCCGAGCACAGGCCCGATATCGAGGTGGTGATCCCGGCCCAGCCCAGCACGCCGGCCGCCGCCTGGTCTGCCATCGAGCAGGCCATCGCCGACCTGAAGGCCCGTCACGGCAGCGCGCTGCGGCTCGGCGCCGTGGGCAGCTCTCTCGGTGGCTTCATGGCGACGAGAGTCAGTGAGCTGCATGGCTGCCGCGCCGCCCTCATCAACCCGGCGGTGCGCCCGCACGAGCTGCTCTGCGACTACCTCGGTCCCCAGACCAACCCCTACAGCGGCGAGCGTTATGAGCTGCTGCCTGAGCACATGGACGAGCTGCGAGCGCTGGCGGTGCCGGTGACCGCTCCCGAGCGGCTCTGGGTGCTGCAACAGCAGGAGGACGAGGTGCTCGACTATCGCAAGGCGCTGGACGAATACCGCTTTGCCCGCCTCTCCCTGGAGTGCGGTGGCGACCACGCCTTCACAGGCTTCGAGCGCTACCCCGCCCAGATCGTCCGCTTCCTCGGGCTCTAGCCGTGCAACCGCCGTTGGCCGCCTTCCTCGAACAGGTGCTGGCCACGGCACAGGCGGGGCTCACCTACTCCCAAGATCCCTTCGATATCGCCCGCTTCGAGGCGCTGCGAAACGCGGCTGCCACGCTTATCGCCAGCCAGAGCGAGCTGGCGCCCGAAGCCATCGCCGACTGGATCGCCCTGGATAACGGTTATCCCACCCCCAAGCTGGATGTGCGGGCGTTTATTCAGAACGATGACGGCCATCTCCTGCTGGTGCAGGAGCGTAGCGACGGGCTCTGGACCCTGCCTGGCGGCTGGTGCGATATCGGCGACTCGCCAGCGGCTGCCGTGGTGCGCGAAGTGGTGGAGGAGACCGGCCTCGCCTGCCGGGCGGTGCAACTGCTGGCCCTGTTCGACAAGCTCAAGCATCCCCATCCTCCGCAACTGCCCCATGCCCACAAGGCCTTCTTCCTGTGCGAGGTGACCGGCGGCGCTCTGCTCAGCGAGACCGACGAGACCCGGGGCGCGGCCTACTTCCCCATCGACGCCTTGCCCCCGCTCTCCTGTCACCGGGTGGTGGCGTCCCAATTGCACAGTCTTCACAACCATGTACGGCAGGGGCGGCGCCATACCCTGTTCGACTAGACGGCTGACAAGGCGTCATCCGTCCCATGCCGCATGGCCGGCAAGGGGGCACCATAGGGCTGGGCCAGACCATGGCCGGATGGTGAGCCTCTCCCGGGGCCTCCTCTCCGGTCTGGATCACCCTTTGCCACCGCCCTATTTGTCCAAGGCCCTCCCAGCGAGTAAGATCCCCCCCAAACGTCAATTCGCAAGGCCCTCCATGTCCACTCAATACAATGCGGATGCCATTGAGGTCCTCAATGGCCTCGAACCGGTGCGTCGTCGCCCCGGCATGTACACAGACACCACCCGGCCCAATCACCTCGGCCAGGAGGTCATCGACAACAGCGTCGACGAGGCGCTGGCGGGTCATGCCCGCAATCTGGAGGTGATCCTGCACGAGGACCAATCCCTCGAGGTGATCGATGACGGCCGTGGCATGCCGGTCGACATTCACCCGGAAGAGGGCGTTTCCGGTGTGGAGCTGATCCTCTGCAAGCTGCACGCGGGGGGCAAGTTCTCCAACAAGAACTACCAGTTCTCCGGCGGCCTGCACGGGGTGGGCATCTCTGTGGTGAATGCCCTCTCCGATCGGGTCGAGGTGACGGTGCGCCGCGACGG
Organism: Aeromonas crassostreae; assembly: GCF_054052445.1. Lineage (NCBI taxonomy): Bacteria > Pseudomonadati > Pseudomonadota > Gammaproteobacteria > Aeromonadales > Aeromonadaceae > Aeromonas > Aeromonas crassostreae. The sequence goes on from NZ_JBSTYM010000002.1 coordinate 168,397, forward strand.
CCAGGTCTACGACATCGCCTTCGAGCGTGGCGACAAGGTGCAGGAGCTGACCATCACAGGCACCTGCGGGCGCCGCAACACCGGCACCCGGGTGCGCTTCTGGCCAGAGGCGCGCTACTTCGACTCGCCCCGTTTCTCGGTCACCAAGCTCGAGCACCTGCTCAAGGCCAAGGCCGTACTCTGCCCCGGCCTCACCATCAAGTTCCTCGACAAGAACACCGGCATCCGGCTGGAGTGGTGCTACGAGGACGGCCTCAAGGATTACCTCGTTGATGCGGTCAAGCAGTTCACCTGCCTGCCGGAGCAGCCCTTCGTCGGCGCCTTCAGCACGGATCAATCGGCGGTGGACTGGGCCCTGTGCTGGTTGCCGGAAGGGGGCGAGTGCCTCGCCGAATCCTATGTGAACCTGATCCCCACTGCGCTCGGCGGCACCCACGTCAACGGCCTGCGTCAGGGCCTGCTGGACGCCATGCGCGAGTTCTGCGAGTTCCGCAACCTCTTGCCGCGCGGGGTCAAGCTGACCCCGGAAGACATCTGGGATCGCTGCGCCTACATCCTCTCCATCAAGATGCAGGATCCGCAGTTTGCCGGGCAGACCAAGGAGCGACTGTCGTCCCGCCAGAGCTCGGCGTTTGTCTCCGGCGTGGTGAAGGATGCCTTCAGCCTGTATTTGAACAGCAACACCGAGCTGGCGGAGCAGATCGCCGAGATCTGCATCAGCAGCGCCCAGCGCCGGATGCGCGCCGCCAAGACGGTGGTGCGCAAGAAGATAACGCAAGGCCCGGCCCTGCCCGGCAAGCTGACCGACTGCAACTGCGCCGACCCCATGCAAGGGGAACTCTTCCTGGTGGAGGGTGACTCCGCGGGCGGCAGTGCCAAGCAGGCGCGGGACCGTGAATACCAGGCCATCATGCCCCTGCGCGGCAAGATCCTGAACACCTGGGAGGTAGAGGCCGGTCAGGTGCTCGCCTCGCAAGAGGTGCACGACATCTCGGTAGCCATAGGCCTGGATCCGGACTCCGAGGATCTCTCCGGCCTGCGCTACGGCAAGGTGTGCATACTGGCGGATGCGGACTCGGACGGTCTGCACATCGCCACCCTGCTGTGCGCTCTCTTTGTTAAGCATTTCAGAACCCTGGTCAACAAGGGCCACGTCTATGTGGCCATGCCGCCGCTCTACCGGATCGACATCGGCAAGGAGGTCTTCTATGCCCTGGACGAGGACGAGAAGAACGGCGTGCTGCAACGGGTCGAGGCCGAGAAGAAGAAGGGCAAGGTGATGGTGACCCGATTCAAGGGGCTGGGTGAGATGAACCCGAAACAGCTGCGGGAAACCACCATGGATCCCAATACCCGCCGCCTGGTGCAGCTCACCATGGGCGAGCTGGAGGAGGAGGACGAGACCCTGCAACTGATGGATATGCTGCTGGCCAAGAAGCGCGCCCCGGATCGCCGTGAGTGGCTGGAAGAGAAGGGCAACCTTGCGATCATCTAAGCCAATGGCCTCTGTCATCAGCCGACCCGACTTTCAGGTGCGCCGCCCAGTGGCGCACCCTAGCAAGAGAACAACCTTATGAGTGATGCTATCGAGCTCAGTCTGGACGGGGTAGAGCGCCAGCCCATGCGCGCCTTCACCGAACAGGCTTACTTGAACTACTCCATGTACGTCATCATGGATCGGGCCCTGCCCCACATAGGTGACGGCCTCAAGCCCGTGCAGCGGCGCATCATCTACGCCATGAGCGAGCTGGGGCTGTCCGCGCTCTCCAAGCACAAGAAGTCCGCCCGTACCGTGGGTGACGTGCTGGGTAAGTACCACCCCCACGGCGACAGCGCCTGTTATGAAGCCATGGTGCTGATGGCCCAGCCCTTCTCCTACCGCTACCCGCTGGTGGACGGTCAGGGCAACTGGGGTGCGCCGGACGATCCCAAATCCTTCGCCGCCATGCGTTACACCGAGGCGCGCCTGTCGCGCTTCTCCGAGCTGCTGCTCTCCGAGCTCGGCCAGGGCACTGTGGAGTGGACGCCGAACTTCGACGGCACCATGAAGGAACCCGTGGTGCTGCCCGCCCGCCTGCCTCACATACTGCTCAACGGGGTGACCGGCATAGCGGTGGGGATGGCGACCGACATTCCGCCCCACAACGCGCGGGAAGTGGCCCTTGCCTGTGCCGAGCTGCTGGACAACCCCAACGCCGGCCTGGATGTGTTGATGACACATATCCAGGGGCCGGACTATCCGACCAACGCCGAGATCATCACCCCCAGAGACGACATCCGCAAAATCTACGAGACCGGCAAGGGCTCCATCAAACAGCGGGCGGTGTGGAGCGAGGAGGATGGCGACATCGTCATCACGGCGCTGCCCCATCAGGCCTCAGGCGCCAAGATCATGGAGCAGATCGCCGCCCAGATGGTGGCCAAGAAGCTGCCCATGGTCACCGACCTGCGGGATGAATCCGACCACGAGAACCCGACCCGACTGGTGATCATTCCCCGCTCCAACCGGGTGGATGTGGAGGGGCTGATGGCCCACCTGTTCGCCACCACGGATCTGGAGAAGAACTATCGCGTCAACCTCAACATCCTGGGGCTGGACAACAGACCCCAGGTGAAGACCCTCAAGATGATCCTCTCCGAGTGGATCGTCTTCCGCCGCGAGACCGTGCGTCGCCGTCTGCAATATCGGCTCGACAAGGTGCTGGCTCGCCTGCACATCCTCGAAGGCTTGCTGGTCGCCTACCTCAACATCGACGAGGTGATCGAGATCATCCGCACCGAGGATGAGCCGGGCAAGGTGATGGTGGAGCGCTTCAACATCAGCGAGACCCAGGCCGAGGCCATCCTCGAGCTCAAACTGCGCCATCTGGCCAAGCTCGAAGAGTTCAAGCTGCGCGCCGAGCAGGATGAGCTGGCGCTGGAGCGCGACAAACTGGAACTGATCCTGGGCTCGGAGCGTCGCCTCAACACCCTGCTCAAGAAAGAGCTGCTGGCGGATGCCGAGAAGTACGGCGACGATCGCCGCACCCCCCTGGTGGAGCGCGCCACCGCCGTGGCCCTGACCGAGAAGGAACTCACCCCGAGCGAGCCGGTGACCGTGATCCTCTCTGACAAGGGCTGGGTGCGCGCCGCCAAGGGCCACGAGGTGGACGTGGAAGGCCTCTCCTACAAGGCGGGGGATGGCTATCTGGCCCACGCCTGTGGGCGCAGCAACCAGCAGGCAGTCTTCCTCTCCAGCCTGGGCCGCACCTATTCCCTGGAGGCGCACACCCTGCCTTCCGCCCGCAGTCAGGGGGAGCCGCTCACCGGTCGCTTCGCCCTGGGGGCGGGGGAAGAGGTACGCCATCTGGTGATGGGCAACGAGGGCGAACCCTACCTCATCGCCAGTGATGCCGGTTACGGCTTCGTCTGCAAATATGACGACCTGATTGGCAAGAACAAGAACGGCAAGGCGCTGCTCAGCGTGCCGGAAGGGGGCCTGGTGATGGCACCCCAGAAGATTGGCTCGCCGGAAACCGATCTCTGCATGGCCATCTCCAACGAGGGGCGCATGCTGCTGTTCCCGCTCAGCACACTGCCGGTGCTCGGAAAGGGCAAGGGCAACAAGCTCATCAGCATTCCGTCGGCGCGGGTCAAGGCGCGGGAAGAGTTTATGGTGATGGCCGCCATTATCCCGCAGGGACAATATGTCACCCTCTTTGCCGGCAAGCGCAAGCTGACCCTCAAACCTTCGGATCTGGACTACTACCGCGGCGAGCGCGGCCGCCGCGGCGCCAAGCTGCCCCGCGGTTTGCAGCGGGTGGACAGGATAGAGATAGAAGCCGCCGCCGGTGCCGAGCCGGTCGCTGAGGAAAATCAGGAAGGGTAAGAACGTACTACCAAAAGAAAGGAGCGATATAATCGCTCCTTTCTTTTCTAAATTCAGGTGACCGGGGACAAAGAAAGGTATTCATCCTTAACCCATCCATAAATCCCTTGCTTACTGATATAAGCCCAGCTTCCCTCTACTTTATATAGCAAGACAAAATCCCCTTTTATAAGTCTTGTCGCAATATATGATGACGTATTTGGCTTCGTACGGACATTCAATTTCAAGGGTATAACGTATCTGATAAGTACATTACTAGACTTCGATTCGGTCACTTTTTCTTCATGATTTCTTGGCGTGGATAATGTTGATGAAGTCGATGGAGTAGCTAATTGGTAGTTATGTGTGTTTATACGGCATGTTTTACTCCATGAAATGCATGAATTTCCACATGGTTGCCCCTTCTTGCAGTTTTTGGCATGGACCGGGCTGATCAGCAATAGAAACAATGACAGTAATATAATGGTATTTTTCATGGTTACTCTTTCATTATAGCTTCGGTGGCTAGATAGATTCTTATAATATATGTTTGAGAAATTGTCGCTTTGCTTTATACAGTAAGAGAGTTTAATGATTAATATTAATTGTCGAAGGCTAACACCATAAAGTGATACTTTATCGTGATCTAGATCTGCTTTTATGTCTCGCACCAAATTATTCTTGATAACTGAGTTGGTAAATATAAATGATGTCTGATTCATGAAACGTAATCAGACGATCGCGAAAACAGGTTGTAGGGGAAAACTGGGATAGGGGAAAATTGGGGAAAACTGGGACACCCACCTTTTTGACAGCGGTGTAACCCTGTACTTGGCTTGAGGAGTCACTGTCGAGGGATGCGCCATGACCATTGCCCGTTCACGTCAAATCAGTTTGCAGGATACGCTTTACTACCACGTGGTCAGTCGCTGTGTGCGGCGGGCTTTCTTGTGTGGTGACACGAAAACTGGGACACCCACCTTTTTGACAGCGGCGTAACCCTGTACTTGGCTTGAGGAGTCACTGTCGAGGGATGCGCCATGACCATTGCCCGTTCACGTCAAATCAGTTTGCAGGATACGCCTTACTACCACGTGGTCAGTCGCTGTGTGCGGCGGGCTTTCTTGTGTGGTGAAGACACCCATTCAGGTCAGAGCTACGAACATCGGCGCCAGTGGGTGGTCGACAAGCTGGGCCAGCTGTCGAGGCTGTTTGCCATCGGCATCTGCGCCTATGCAGTGATGAGCAACCATTACCACCTGGTGCTCAAGGTTGAGCCCGATACTGCCGCCAACTGGAGTGAAAGGGAGGTGGCCGAGCGTTGGGCTGCTCTATTTCAGTGGCCGCTATTGGTACGGCGCTGGTATCAGGGGGAAGCACTGATTGAACCGGAGCTGATAGTGGTGCAACAGTTGCTAGGGCTATGGCGAGAGCGGCTTCACTCCATCAGCTGGCTGATTCGACTGCTCAATGAAAGCCTGGCTCGCCAAGCCAATCAGGAAGATGGCTGCAAGGGACATTTCTGGGAAGGGCGTTTCAAGAGCCAGGCCCTGCTCACCGAATCGGCCCTGTTGGCTTGCATGGCTTACGTTGACCTCAATCCGATCCGGGCGGCGATTGCCGAGCGGCCCGAGCAGAGCGATTACACCAGTATCAAGCAGCGCCTTGATGACAAGCCCTCTTCTGAATCCTCATCCCCTCTACTGCTGCCGTTTGACAATTTTCACAATGAAGAGAAACTTGTCTGCTTACCCCATACCTTTACCGACTATCTGATGTTGGTAGATTGGACGGGGCGAGCTATCAGATTAAACAAGCGGGGATATATTCCATCTCATCTTGCACCCATTCTGGCGCGGCTCGGTCTGGATGAAACCCGGTGGTTGCGACAGGTGACGCTGTTTCGGCGGCGGGGTATCAGGGCGGTGGGGGATCATCAACATCGCCAGATGTTTGCACGGCATTGTGGCCAGCTGCGCTGTTATCAGCCCAGTGAATAGATAACCCTCAGATCCCCTCGCAACCATCATCTTCGCTTGCTACGGGTCGGTTAGCCTGTTGCTGGCGTCTACCTTTGCTCGGCCTCAGAGCGGTGTTTTGCCGTTTCTGCCTCCCACTGTTGATTGATGTGTCATGACAAAGGGCTGGGTTGATTTGGTTACGACTTGTCCAAAAAGGTGGGTGTCCCAGTTTTGCATCCCAGTTTTGTCTTTTGTCAGTTTTGCAGTTTTGTCCCAGTATTGGAAATACTTCATTTAAACAATGTGTTAGATAAGTTGCTCAGCATGGCGGCCTGCTCCTGAAAGTGGGGTAACTGAGGGGGAGAGATATAGATCTCCCACTGTAAAAAGACCTTTACAGAGGGGAACTTTTCCCACACCAGCCCGGTTCTGAATAGCGTTGGAAATAGGGGGTCAGGTGAAGAGCGAACGACCTTGGCACGCATCAAGTATCCTTGGTGTGTGGGGATGATTAATCTGTCTCCTGGTTTCAGTTGCGCTTTTCCCATGATCCCTGCCCCCCGAATACTGATATCACGAAGATTCATTCTCAAGGCCGGTCTCAAGGCATCAAACCAGTAGTTGTCTAAATTACACATGGTGACATAGCCCCCGCCGGACAGTACGAAGCGGGGATAACGGCGGGAGTCATAACCAAGAGGGATGACATCATCGACAGCATTCTTTGTCTGGGATCGAGAGCTCATAAAGATATCCTCAACTGGCAATTGTCATATCGCAATAATAATTGTGCCATTTCAGATGTTGGTTTACATTTATTATTATAATTTCAAGTTGTTGATTTTAATTGTTTTTTATCACCCCCCCCCTATTTGGGGTTGATCCAGTATAAGTTCCGGCATCGTCACTGTTGCTTGCCTCATTCCTCATCGACCCAGAGCCGCAGGTTTGATTAGTACAGCGTCACCAGACGTCTTGCGCCAACCGGTTGTTGCAATGTGGTTGGTGATATCCTTTTGCACCCCCTCCCATGAGGAGAGGGTGAGGGGAAATAGCCCTGGTGTGGAATCAACAAGGTGAATTGCACCGCCGCATCTTAGTGATCGAAATTCCACTCGATGGGCAGCTCAAGATCGAATATCAGCTGATCCCCGTCGAGGCGAAAGGCCAGGCTGGTCTGGTGCTGGTCGTATTCATCGATAAGCCGGCAGCTCTCGGCGAAGTTGGATTCGTAGTTGAGGCGGGCGCTGCCGCCGGTGCGAGCCTCATCGAGTTCGACCGCCAGCACCCGCAACGGGTCTTTCTGGCTGAGCTTGACCCGGCTGTCCCCCACGTCCACCAGCCGCTCCAGCAGGGGGAAGAAGTCTGGCTTGTGGCCCTCGATGGCCAGGGCGATGGCCTGCTCCAGCTCGGCGCGGCTGGCAAGGGGGCCTGCCAGCCTGTAGCGGGTCTGTATCCTTTCCTGGGTCATGGTCTGCTCCTCTCGGGTGTTGCCTGTGACGGGGATGGTTCCGGCCTTGCTGGCGGCAGCGACTCGGGCCCTCGGGCGGTAAATACGGCCATTGTGCACCAGTTGATTCGCGCAGCGTAATCAGCAAGTAGGGTGCAATGAACAACGTGAATTGCACCGCTATTTATTACCCCTGTATTGTCGGTGCAATGCGCTGCGCTTATTGCACCCTACGTATGGCTGTAAAGGCGGTAGGCGGATTTTTCGGAATGGGATCAGACGTTCTCGAAGCTTGTTTTCACTGCCCTGCTGGCAACCCTTTTATCCCCCTTTGCCTATTGCCGCAGGTCAAGGAAATGGCCGATGAGGCCCCGCAAGTTGCCTCGGCTCGCTAATCTTGAAGGGAACAGCACAGTGCCAGGAGGCCAAACATGGAAACGGAGAAAGCCATAGGGCTAATCGAGGCCCACGGGGCCTTTCACGGGGATCACTACAGCTTCAACAGCGACGAGTTCGTGCAGTGGTGTCAGCAGGATGCCCACCAGACCCTCAGCCTGGAGCAGGCCAATCACGAGCTTGCCCCCTTCTGCATCCGGGTCGGCTATGCAGAGCCGAGCAGGTCGTGGCGTTACTATCTCACTTGACGGGATAAAGGAAAGGTGACGGTCTCGTCTTTTACTATGTGGGGATAATTGAGAAAGGAGCCGGCAGGCTCCTTTCTTGTTGTATCCCAGTGTTGCCTATTGCCTTCCGATGCTGCCCAAAGGTGGGCGCCTCAGTATTTTTCTCCCGGCGTGATGGTTGTGACATGCCCATCGTCATAAGCAAGCGATGGGAGATGCTTCTGTCAGCACGACTCAACCCGTTGGGTGTAGTGATCAAAGGTGACAACTTTTTGATATCCCTGTGATTCATAGAGGGATTTTGCGGGCAGATTGGATGCGGCGGTAGCCAGCTTGACCGTCAGTGCGTCCGTCTCCCTGGCAAAGGTCGCCACCTGTTTTAGCAAGGCTCTCGCGACTCCTTGCTGGCGGGCCGATGCTGCGACAAACAGATCGTTGAGATACCACATCCGTTTCATCGCAACGGATGAGAAGGCGGGATAAAGCTGGGCAAAGCCAATGGCTTCACCCGTCTCACCGCGAGCCAGAAAGATAACAGACTCACTTTTGGCAAGACGTTCGGCAATGAAGGCGGCTGCGGCCATGGGCGCCGGAGCCTGTCCATAAAATTGGCGATAGGCATCAAACAAGAGGGTGAGATCGTCGATATCAACGGAGGTTGCCTGGTGAATCTGCATCTAATGTCCTTATCAGTGCTCAAGAGCCGGCAGGGCGCAATAAACAAGGTGAATCGCACCGCCGAAGTATTAATTATTGAAATTCCAGGCGATGGGCAGCTCAAGGTCGAAGACAAGCTCGTTCCCTTCCAGGCGAAAGGGCAGGCTGATCTGGTGCTGCTCATATTGGTCGACGATGAGGCAGCACTCGAAGAAGTTGGACTCGTAACTGAGCCGGGCCTGCCCCTGGGCACCACTCTGGTCAAGCTCGATGGCCAGCACTTGCGGCGGGTGCTCCTGGCTGAGGTTGACCGCGGGATTGCCCTCGTCCACCAGCCGCTCCAGCAGGGGGAAGAAGTCTGGCTTGTGGCGCGCGATTGCCTGGGCGATGGCCTGCTCCAACTCGGCCTGAGTGGCAAAGGGGCCTGCCAGCTGATATCGGGTCTGGATCCGCTCCTGGGTCATTTTCCTCTCCTCCTCGCTTGTGCCCGTTTCGGGCCTGTCGGTCACACCTTGTCAGATGCAGGCGCAGCGCATCAGGCGGGAATGCGGCCGTTGCGCACCAGGGCCCGGCGGATGTTCTTGCACATCTTGCCGAAGCGGTTGAGCTCGTCGAAGCTGGGGGCGATGCCGCGGTCGATCTGGTATTGCCAGTAGCAGAGATCCGTATCCACCAGCTCCATCAGCTTCTTGGGGCAACCGATGCAGGTGTTGTCGGGCCCGCACTTGAAGGTATCCGGTTGATAGAGCGGGAATTCTTGTTTCACGGCGTCGATGATCTGCTGCATCGCGGTGATCCTGTCGGGTTTTCTGCTCACGGAGTTCCCCTGCGGTCGGTATGAGGGAGCCATTATATCCCTTACAAAAGGTGAGCCAATGACGCTTAGGGGGTAGCTTCGGCATGAAAGCCCCGTTGTTGCCTTTGTGCCTGTGTCTGCTGGCAGCATTCCCGCTGTTGTCTGGTGCCGTTTCGGGTGATGATGTGATTCCCGATTGAATCTTTTTCCATGGACCTCCGGAGACACGATGAAACCATATGCCCCCTTGTTGCTCTGTACCCTGATATGGCAGGCAGAGGCCAGCCCGAACGAGCCTGTGCAGGAAGGCACCCTGGCCAACCAGCAGCTGATCCAGGATGCCATGGTCGGAGTGGCGGGCTGGGTGGCCACCAAGGGCTGTGAGGCGCCGGAGCGCTTCGTGCCCGTGGTGCTGCAGCTCCCCAAGGGGGAGCCGGGCAGCCGCGACTGGCAGGAGCGCTGGACGGTGACGGGCTGTGGCAGCGACTATCCGGTGGTGATCGATTTTCGCGAGACGGGAATGGGCAGCGCCATGTGGACCATTGCCCGATGATGCCGGGGACGGCGTGGCAAGGCGGGCCCCGGCATCATAGGGTGACAAGGACTGCCTGCTGCCAGCGGCACAGATGACAACGCCCGGCAAGCCGGGCGTTGGGTAAGGACGGCATGAGGGCGCACACCCGCCCTAGAAGTCGTGGTAGAGGGGCCAGCCGAGCAGGGGGTGCCTGAGGCCTGCACGCATCTCCATGTTGTCGAGCTTCTCCGGCGAGGCGTTCTCCCGTTGCAGCTGCTGGTACTGGCGCACAAAGCCCAGGGTGTGCAGCAGGTTGGGCACGAAGCCCGGGCTCAGCTCCTGGCGCAGGGCCTCGGCCATGTCGGCGGGCAGCTCGCCGAGCATCAGGGCCAGCTGGGTGGCCAGATAGTCGGTGTCATACCAGGCCTCCTGCAGCACAGTTTCCCGCAGCCGGCGCTTGAGATCCTGCTTCACCTTGAGGGGGGCGGCGCCGCTGCCCTGACCGCAGAGGATGCGGTAGAGCAGGGCCTCGGCCAGCTTGTCCTCCATGGTGGGGTGATCGCTCTCGCAGGCGAAGAAGTGGCTCTCCAGCAGGCCCATCAGGCGGCTCTTGTTGTGCTCGGCCAGGGCCTTCTCGTACTCCTGCCACCCTTGCCACTCCTCGATGTCGGGGGGGCTCGAGATCTTGTCCAGCAGGCGGGCATCCACCTCGCCATAGAGGCTGTTGCCGGTCTGCTTCGGGCTGACGGCGATCAGCATGGACCAGCCCTTCTGGAACGGCTTGATGGGCCCTTCCGGTGCCTGCAGCAGGGCCAGCGCCTTGGCCGGATCGCGCTGGGAGAGCGCCAGCAACCCCAGGCTCACCACGCCGATGACGTCGTGGGCGGCTTGCTCGAGCAGGTGCATCTTGTACTTGTTGTAATACTTGTCGGCGAATTTCAGGCTCATCAGCACCGCCTTGCCCTTGATGGCGGCGAGCTGCTGGGGGCTCAGGAGTTCACGCTCGGCGCCAAAGCGCAGCACCTGGGTGAGGAAGGGGCCCTGGTTGGCATCGCGAATGACTAACTGCATGGCTGGGCTCCTTAATCCAGAAAGCTGAACATGTCGTCGACGTCGCCATATTCGTCTTCTTCGACCTTGTTCTTCTCTTTGGCCTGCATCACCAGCTCGGTGGCAAACTTGTTGATGATGCCGTCCCAAGTGCTGTTTTCGCTGCGCAGCAGCGCCTTGATGGCTTTCTCCACCTCGGGAGCCTGTTCACGGATCAGCATCAGCAGGCTGCGGGGATCGTCGAGGGCATAGTCGTGGGCATTCTCGCTCAGCTGGCGATCGCTGTAGGCGAGGGCCTCTTCCAGGTCTTCTTCCTCGGCGTGGAGGGGATCGTGATAACCCTCGTCTTCCTCGAAGCGATCACCGCGATAGAACTCGATGAAGGGGATGGAGAGGTAGAAGAGGCCGGCGGGATCCTCGGCGATGCACTCCAGGATCTCGGCCTGTTTGGCTTCGCTCTCCTGGGTGCGGATCAGGTAGTTGAGGAAGTCGAAGGTGTGCTGCTGGAGCTCGTCGGCGTTGTTCTTGATGGCCTCTTCCCAGTAGAGGGGCTGCTGGCAGACGATGTCGCGGATCCGCTCCGGGGTCATCAGCTCACTGAGGATGGACGGGAAGGAGATGTCGTGCTGGCCGTTGATCTGGGTCAGGGTGACGATATCAATATTTTCAATGACTTCGGCCAGCTGTTCGTCGGACATCGTCATGGCGGCCAGCTCGAATTTCTCGCTCGCCTGCTTGGGCTCGACCACGGCCAGCTCTTTGATCTCGATGGCGGTCATTTCTATCAGACTGTTGTTCATGCATTGCCCCAATTAGAAACGTACTTCGTCGTACATGTCCTGATCGTCGTCGTCACCATCACCGTTGTAGTCGGCGTCGGCATCCTCCCCGTCTTCATCCTCGTCGCCCTGCAGATCAACGTCGTCATCGGCACGGCGGCCGCCGCGCGGCAGCGGGTTGTCCAGCTGGAACAGGACGGCGCAAGCCTCGATGAGCGTCTCTTCGCTCTGGGCCCGCACCGCTTTCACCAGCGGCAGATCGGCATTGTTGAACGCCACCGACACCTTGAACTCGTCCCATGAGGGTTGTACGCCGCTGGCGAGCCATTTGTTCCACTCGGCCTTCGCCTTGGGCGGGAACTGCACCCGGCCATAGAGGGCCAGCGGCAGGTATTCGGGCATGAATTCGAGCATGCTCATGTCCGCCAGCAGCAGTGTCTTCATCTTGCCGGTGAACTGCTCGAGCGCCTTGGGGTCGTCCTGATCCCGGTAGGATCCGATGTTCTCGCTGGCGTCACTCATCAGCGCTTTGATCCGCGCCTGGTCCCATCTCTTTTGCATAGCGCCTCAGGGGTAGTATTGGTCCCACATCTCCTGCATGGCAGAAGCGGGATCGGTCACGATGACGTTGTTGAAATCCTTGATGAAAGCGGCTCTCTTCCTGGGATCGGAGAGCACCTCATAAGCTTGCTTTATCTGGTGCAGCCTGGTGGCCGCCTGCTCTCTCTCTTCCTCGCTCGCCCCGAGCAGCTTGTCGGGGTGGTACTGGTTGGAGAGCCGTCGATACGCTTTCTTGATGTCGTTTTCGCTGGCGTTGGACTTGACGCCCAGCACCCGAAAGTAGTTGTTCATGGCAGATCCTGCATCACATCATCAGAGTCACTGTGCCGGCGCCTGATGATGGAGCGAGGACCAGGCACGGCAAAAAACCCGTCATTTTAACGGAAATCGTCCGGCGCTGCCATGAATAGGAGGCGATGCGCCGCCCGAGGCACGGCCGGGCCGGATCCGGGTTCGATGAGCGCGGCCTGTCGCACTCAGACGTGGACATCCGGCATGGGGGCTAGACTGACAGAGGGTACCCGCGATGAATGACACTTCATTGGTCCCGGCGCCACGTCGCCGGGCGAGCATGGGACAAGGGGCCTGCCAGGGCGATCTTCATCCGGACTCGGCAAGACCGGGCCCATCAAAAGGAATAGACCATCATGTTCAAACGTTATCTTCTGCCGCTGATATTGCTGGGCGGTGTCGCCATCGCCGCCGACGAGTACCTCGATGAACCTTTGATGTTCATCAAGGGGGATATCACTCAGGCCCAGTTCATGGAAAGAGCCGAGCATCGCTTCACCGAACAGGACAGCAATGGCGATGGCACCCTGTCGGTCATCGAGAGGGAGGCGGCCATGGTCAGGATGCAAGAGGCGATGCAGCAATCGGGCAAGGCCATGCCGGGGCGAATGGCCAACATGAGGCCGAAGCAAGATCTGACCAAGGCGCAGTTCATGGAACGCCATGAGACCCTCTTCGCCCGCCTGGACAAGAATGGCGACGGCGTGCTCGACGAGGCCGAGCGAGCCAGCGCCAGGGGGCGGCTCGGGCAGGGCGCTATGGCGCCCGCGCAATAGGAGGTAGCCAGCCTACAGATAAAAAAGAGCCCGGTCGTCATACCGGGCTCTGTTTATGGTGAGGGGGCTCAAGCCAGCGGGCCCACAGCAGCCGCAGCTGCAAGCCCCAGCGACTGCTCCAGCCCGTGGTGCTGCTCACTACCTTGCCCTCCTTGATGATGAGGAAGCTGGGGGTGACGCTCACCTGCCAGCGGGCGGCAAGCGCCCCTCGCTCATCGTTGTGGGTCGGGAAGGTCAGTCCCTTCCTGGCCATGCCCTGTTGCAACCTGGCGTCGTCGCCGGAGCGCAGCGCCACCGTCAGCAGGTTGCCGCCGTCTTGCCAGAGCTGCTCCACCGCCGGGGTCGTGAAGCGGCAGACGGCGCACCAGCTGGCCCAGTAGTAGACCAGCAGTGGCCGTTCCCGGCTCATGGCCTGCAGGTCGGCCTGGGTGCCATCTTGCAGGGGCAACACAGGCAGCGGGCTGCCTTCTGGCAGCGCCGGGCTGCGCCAGAAGTCCAGTGCCGTCGAGATGACAACACCAAACAACAGCAGCCAGAGCGCCTTCCTGCCCCAGCGTCGCCAGCGGGATCTGGGGGTGAGTGTTTCTGTCATTGGTTACCCCAGTTTCGCCAGTTCAGTTTTCACCAATTGTTCGAGCTGCTCATAGGGAAGCGCGCCTGGCACCAGCTGGTTGCCGATAAGCGTCGCCGGGGTGCCCTGCACCCCCAGGAGGGTACCGATGCGTAGGCTATTGCGCAGCTCCTCTGTGGCCTTACCCTCAGGCTTGAGCGCCACATTGCCGGTGGCCGCCAACGCCTTGTTGATGTCCGCCTCGGTCAGCATGCCCTGCTTGCTCATCAGCTTGTCGTGCAGGGCGAGGAAGCGGGCCGGATCCTGCTGCCACAGGGTCAGGCTGTACTGGGCCGCCTTGGCGGAGGTCTGCCCCTTGAACGGCAGCAGCTTGATCACCAGCCCCAGATCGTTCGGATAGGCCTTGAGCAGCTTGGCAACCGCGGGGTCGAACTGCTTGCAGTAGGGGCAGTTGTAGTCGGTGAAGAGCACCAGGGTCAGCTTGGGGTGCTTGGCCCCCAGGCGCGGGCTGGTAGGGCTGTTGAACAGCACGTCTTTGTTGCCCTTGATGAAGTCGCCGAGCTGGGCCGCCTGATCCGCGGCGTTCTGTTTCTCCCAGGATTCGGCCGCCTCATCCAGGATCTTCGGATTCTGGACCAGGGTCTCGCGGATGAGCTCCTTGATGCGGGCCTCCTGCTCCGGAGTGAAGGGGGCGGCGTGCAGGGCCGGGGTCAACAGGGAACCCAGCAGGGTCAGGGCGAGCAGGGTCGGTTTCATTTGGTTTCTCCTTGAGAGGGGGCAATGCCGGCTTGCGCCAGGGTGGCAAGCAGGGTCGCTCGGTCGAGCAGGGGGGAGAGGATCTCGCCATCCGTCAGGCCGGGCCCGTAGATCTGGTTGAAGGGAATGGCCACGCTGCCCCGTTGGCGCAGGAAGCTGGCGATGCTGTCGGAGGGGCGGCTCCAGTCCCCGCGCAGGGCCACCACATCGGGGGCGCTCAGGGCCTGTTGCACGTCATCTCGCAGCAGTACGTTGAATTTGTTGGCTTTGCAGGTGATGCACCAATCGGCGGTCACATCGACGAAGACTCGCTTGTTCTGGGCCAGTGCCAGTGTGATGGCCTGCTCGGAGAGCGGCTGCCAGTCGACCCTGTCCTGCTGGGGCTTGCCGTCCAGGGTGAAGGCGCCGCCGAGCAGCAGGGCCCCGCCCAGCAGGCAGCCCAATGCCAGCCCCAGGGTCAGGGTGCGTATGCCGTGGCGCCACACGACGGCCAGCAGCAGGGCCGTCAGCATCAGCGCCATCAGGATCAGCATCCAGAAGGGGCCTATGTGGTTGCCGAGCAGGCTGAGCAGCCAGAGGCTGGAGCCCAGCATCATCAGGCCGAGCAGGGTGCGCAGGCGCCCCATCCAGCGACCCGGCTTCGGCAGCCAGAGTGCCAGGCGGGGGACGGCGGCGATCAGCAGCCAGGGCAGGCTCATGCCCACACCGAGCGCGGTAAAGATGAGCCAGAGCTGACCCAGCGGCGCCCCGAGGGCAAAGGCGACCGCAGTGCCGAGGAAGGGGGCGGAGCAGGGGGTGGCCAGCAGGGTGGCAAAGCAGCCCTGCAGGAAGTGACCCCCCAGGCCCTGACCGCCGCTGGTGGCCAGGCGGGTATTGAGCTTGCTCGGCAGCCGCAGCTCGAACAGCCCCAGCAGGTTGGCGCAGAAAAGCGCCGTCACCACCACCATGAAGCCGATAAACCAGACACTCTGGAACTGGATGCCCCAGCCGACGGCGCCACTCATTCCGAAACTGGGGGCGCGCAGCAGTGTGCTCATCAGCGCCAGCGCCCAGAAGGAGACCAGGATGCCGGCACTGGCCGCCAGGAATTGCAGGCGCACCGGGCGGCGCTCCCGGGTTTCCAGTTGCAGCACCGACCCCAGCTTGAGGGCCAGCACCGGCAGCACGCAGGGCATCAGATTGAGGATGAGGCCGCCGAGCAGGGCCGCTCCCAGCAACCAGAGCAGCGAGTGGCCGCCGCTCGGCAGGGTCAGGGGCTCACCTATGGAGACCTCGCTCTGCCAGGCCTGCTCGCCGCTCGCCAGCACCAACCCGAGTGGCTGATGACGGATATCGGGGGCATCCCCCTGCCAACCATCGCTGACCGGAATGCGGGCGATCAGGGTGTTGCCCTGCACCTCCAGGCTGGGCTCGCCAAACTCGGCCTCCTCGAGGCGCTGGAGGAACAGCTGGGGATCCTGCCAGCCCTGGGGGTTGTCTGCGGTCAGTTGCAGCTGGTTCTGCCGGTAGCCCGCCTTGAGGGTCACAGTGTCCGGCATGGCCTGTGGCTGGGTGCTCATCGCCTTGGCATAGGCAAGGTCGAACCCCTCAGGGGCAGCGCCATCCAGCGCCAGGGTGAAGGGGTAGTCGGTCAGGATGCAGACGTTGCTGCAGGTGGAGAGGCGCAGGGTGCCCGTCAGTGCCTCGTCGCCGCTGCGGGTGAGGCTGATGGGCAGGCTGACGTCCCCCTGGTAGCCCTGGGTCGAGATGCCGCTGACGTCGAATCGCCTGGGCACTGGCCAGTGCCACTGCGCCGCTGGTTCGGGGTGATCCCAGAGGATCTCGGGGGCTATGCCGCCTTCCCCCGGGTTCTGCCAATAGGTTTTCCAGCCGGATGCAAGCTGCAGGCTGAGCAGCAGCCGGGGGGCGGCGGGATCCCGGGTGTCGGCTTGCAGCCGCACCTTGGCGTGATCGTTCTGGGGGCTGGTGAGCCAGCCGGTGTCGCTGGCCAACCCCATGGATTGCCACAGCAGACCGCTCAGCAACAGGGCGGTCTTGATGATGTTTGACATGTGTTTGTCTCTTGAAAATGAAGGTCAGGGTGGAGAAAACCGCCGCAGACTCATTCCCGCCAGACGCAGAGGGTGAGGTGCAGTCGCCGTTCGGGAGGCGAGATGTTGATGGGAGGAGGAAGCGCAGGGGAGCGGCGCGACAGGGGCGCCAGCAGGGCAATCACGAAGGCGATGGCAAAGAAGATCTGCTCGGCGCAGAGCAGATTGGCGGCACTGAGCCACTTGCCGTTGAGCTGGCAACTGCTGGGCTGGGGCGTCGCGGCTTGCCCCTCGTTTGCATCGGCGCTGGACGAGGAGAGGGGTTGCAGCTGGCAGCTCAGGGCCTGGTCGAGCTGTGCCAACCTGGCCAGCGGCTGGGCCGCACAGTTGAGCACCAGGATGCAGACCAGCAGCAGGAGTCTTGTCGCCACGCGTTGTCGCAAAATCATGCTCGTCCTACCACTGTTGAATGGGGCACATCCTATCGATCAACCCGGGCTTGGGCAAGTGAGCAGGATCCGGGCGACCACATGGGCCGGTTGGGGTGATCGGTTCTGTCTGGCTAACGCTTGTTCGCTAAAAGGGGGATCAGTATACTGCGCCGAATCTTGCTTAGAGGTGTTCGATGCTTAAACTTGCCCGTATTCTGCTGCTTGGCCTGCTGCTCATCGTCTGGTTCGTGCTGGCTCTGCTGCTCTGTCTGGTGCGTCCGCGTCATCCCAACAACGTCTTCGTGTTCGCGCGCATGTACCATGCGGTCTGCCCCCTGCTCGGGCTCAAGGTCCGGGTCACCATCCCGGACGAGGTCAAGTCGGTGGGGCCTGCCGTCTATGTCTGCAACCACCAGAGCAACTTCGACATCTTCACCGTGACCGGTGCCGTCATGCCCGGGGTGGTGGCGGTGGGCAAGAAGAGCCTGCTGTGGCTGCCCTTCTTCGGTCTCATCTTCTGGCTCTCCGGCAACGTGTTGATCGACAGATCCAACCGCTCCCGCGCCATCGGCACCATAGGCCAGGTGGTGAACCGCATCAAGGGGCGTGGTACCTCCATCTGGATGTTCCCGGAAGGGACTCGCTCCCAGGGGCGCGGCCTGCTGCCGTTCAAGGCCGGCGCCTTCCACACCGCCGTCCAGGCCGAGGTGCCCGTGGTGCCCATCGTCTGCTCCAGCTACTTCGGCCAGGTTGACCTGAACCGCTGGGACAACGGCGAGGTGCTGCTGGAGATGCTGCCCCCCCTGTGCAGCAAGGAGCACGGCGCCGCCGGCATCCGCGAGCTTTCCGAACATTGCCGCCAGCAGATGGAAGCCAAGCTGGCGCAGCTGGACGAGGCCGTGGCGCGGCAGCGTGCCGCCTGACGGAGCGCGGGATCGAAAGGGAGCCAATGGCTCCCTTTTTTATTGGCAAAAATCACCAACAAGTTGGCTTTTTTCACCAACATTCTTCCCTTGCATCCTGAGCAGGAATCCTCATCTATCTGTAAGTAAAGGATAAATTATCTTGGCACGGCTCTTGTAATGGCTTGAGGAGAGATAGCCATCCCATGAACAAGGAGCCAGACCATGAGTGTATTCAGCCGCCTTAGCGACATCATCAACGCCAACCTGCACAGCCTGCTCGACAAGAGTGAAGAGCCAGAGAAGATGCTGCGCCTGATGATCGAGGAGATGGAGCAGGTGCAGATCGAGATGCGTACCCAGGCCGCCCGCGTCATCGCCGAACAGAAACAGCTGGAGCGCCATCAGCAGGCGCTGCGCCACCAGATCCAGGAGTGGTCTGCCAAGGCCGAGCTCGCCATCGCGAAGGGACGTGAGGATCTGGCCCGCGCCGCCCTCACGGAGAAGCTGGCCGAGGTCAGGAAGTGCGAGCAACTGGAGCAGGACAAGGCCCGGGTGGCCGAGGTGCTGGCCCAGCTCACCGCCGACAGCGAGCGGCTCGGCGTCAAGCTGACCGAGGCGCGCGAGAAGCAGAAGATGCTGACCCTGCGCGAGCAGACTGCCCACAGCCGGATCCGGGCTCGCGCCCAAGTGGACAACCAGCGTATGCATGAGCTGATGGCCCGCTTCGACGGCTTTCAGGGCCGGGTGGATCAGCTGGAAGCCCAGCTGGAGGCGGCGACCCTGGGGCAGAATCCATCCCTCGAGGCCCAGTTTCGCGAGCTGGAGCTCAATGACGAGATTGAACGGGAGCTGGCTCGCCTGAAAGGCCGGAAGGCGGAGGCCTGACCATGAGCCCCTGGCCCAAAGATCTGGCCCATCGCAAGCTGGCCGGGGTCTGCGCCGGTATCGCCAGGGGGCTTGGGGTCTCCCGGGTGACGGTGCGGGTCGTGGCGCTGGTGGTCCTGATCCTGATGCCCCCCCTGGCCCTGGTCCTCTATCTGCTGGCGGTGTTGGTGATGCCGCCTCGCCACGAGCTCAAGCGCTGGTTGGATTGAGTGGATCCCGGGCCGCCAGGGGGCGAGCCCGGCAGGAGAGGCGCCGTCTTGTGGGGGGGGGGCCCGGGCCCCGCCCCCCCCCCCGAGTCCGGTTGATCCGGCTACCCAGAAGCAGCCCGGCTGCGAGGAGTGATTATGTTGGAATTCTTGGTCTTGCTGGCCGTGCTGATCGTGATGGCCATGGCCGGGTTCACCGTGCTGGCCATGGTGGTGGTGAGCGGGGTCTTCATGCTGTTTGGCGCCCTGGCGGGCATGATAGGGCTGGTGTTCAAGCTGGCCCCCTGGCTCGTCCTTGGCCTGGTCATCTACTGGCTGCTGGGCAACCGGCGCCGCAGCCAGGGCTATCGCTGAGTCGACCTCCCTCTTTTAGGGGGATGCCTGTCCTTCCATGGCCACTGAGTCGACATCCCTCTCCTGGGGGGATACCTGTCCTTCCTTGGCCACCGCTCGGATCCATCTCATGGCGGTGGCCTTGCTTATGATGATCCCGCGTCCGGGGTGAGCAGCCACTGCTGGCTGAGGGCTTGCCAGCGTTCGGGTTGCCGGATCAGGGCCTCCTTGCTGGCCTTGCTCTGCCGCTTGAGGCGGTACTCCAGGCGAAGGGCCGCGCCATGCTCCCCGACCGCTTGCCGCCAGGCCAGGGCGAGGGGCCCCTTGCCGCGCAGGGCACGGGCCCCCCGGCCGCTCTGATGCTGGGCGAGCCGGCGTTCGGGATCCGTGCTGATGCCGGTGTAGAGGCTGCCGCTCCCGGTGCGCACCATGTAGATGAACCAGGGGCCGCTGGCGGCCTGGGGGGCATAGGGTGGGGTGTGACTCATAGGGGCTCCCGTGTCAGTGTCGGTCGGGGCGGTGAAGGCCATTATCTATCTTGTGGCGCCTCGGGCAAGGGGGCAGGCTCGGGGAGAGAGGCCTTGCCCTGGCGCAACCTGTGCAGGGGCAGCAGGCTCACCAGCAGGCCGGCCCAGACGAAGGCGAAGCCCACCGACTTCACCGGATCCGGTGACTCCCCAAACCAGAAGAGGGCGAGCAGGAAGGCGAGGCTGGGCTCTATGTATTGCAGCAGGCCGACCGTGCTCATCCGGGTTCTGAGCATGCCGTAGCAGAACAGCCCCACCGGCAGCAGGGTGGCGGGGGCGCTGCCCATCAGCAGCAGGCGATCGGCCCAGTCCCCGGCCAGGAAGGTGCTGCTCCCCTGCCAGCCGAGCCAGCCTATCACCAGCAGGGCCAGGGGCAGCTGCACCAGGGATTCCAGATAGAGGCTGGTGCCCGGCCCGTAATGCACCTTCTTCTTGAGCAGGCCGTAGAGGGCGAAGTTGGCCCCCATGATCAGGGAAAACCAGGGCAGCTCGCCGTAGGAGAACAGCATGTAGGCCAGCCCCGCCAGGGCCAGGGCGACCGCCAGATGCTTCTGCACAGTGAGCCGCTCTTTCAGGAAGATGACGGCGAAGGCGATGTTGAACAGGGGCGTCATGAAGAAGGCGAGGCTGGTGGCCAGCACCTGGCCCGTGGTCAGGCACCAGGTGAACATGCACCAGCTGATGGACATGACGGGGCCCGCCAGCAGGATGAGACCAAGCTGGCGAGGCTCGCTGCGCAGGCGTGACCAGGGGACTTGCACGCCGAGCAGCAGGAAGAGGGCGCCCAGCAGGATGACAGACCAGAGCACCCGGTGGGAGAGCAGCTCCCACATGTTGACCTCGGGCATGAACTGGTAATAGAGGGGCAGCAGGCCCCACAGCACGAATGAGAGGGCCGCGCTGCCCGTCCCCAAGCCGTTTTTCATCGTCGTCCGTTTATTAAATTAAACAAATTGGGGCGCATCATAGGCAGCCGGTGCGACTTGCACAAGCGGATGCGGGGGAAAACTCTGTTACTATCGGCGCCATGAACCGACTCGATATCCTGTTTGAACAGATCCGGTCCTGCCGCCTGTGCGAGGCCCACCTGCCCCTGGGGCCGAGGCCGGTGATCCGCGGCAGCGAACAGGCTCGTCTGCTGATCATCGGTCAGGCCCCTGGTACCCGGGTCCATGCCAGCGGCATCCCCTGGGATGACGCTTCCGGTGATCGATTGCGCCACTGGCTCGGAGTGGACAAGGCCAGCTTTTACGACGAGTCCCGCATCGCCATCATGCCCATGGGGCTCTGCTACCCCGGCCGCGGCAAGTCGGGGGATCTGCCGCCTCGCCCCGAGTGCGCCCCCACCTGGCACGACAAGGTGCTGATGCTGCTGCCCCATATCGAGCTGACCCTGCTCATCGGCCAGTACGCCCAGCGCTACTACTTGCGGGAGGCGGCCAGAGGGAGCCTCACCGAGACGGTGCAATGCTGGCGCGATTACGGCCCCGGCTGGCTGCCGCTGCCGCACCCTTCCCCGCGCAACACCCTCTGGCTCAAGAAGAATCCCTGGTTCGAGCAGCAGGTGATCCCCGATCTGCGCCAACGGGTCGCCCCCTTGCTGTTTTGATTCAGACCACCGGCTCTGCCAGCGGTTTTGCCTTGCCGCGCGCCATGGCGACCAGCGGAATGATGATGCACAGGCAGCCCAGCAGCAGCGGCAGACCCGGTTGTTCGTCAAACAGCCAGGCACCGATGGCGACCGCCGCCAGCAGCCCCGTGTATTCCGCCGAGGCGATCTTGCTCGCCTCCGCCTTGCGATAGGCCAGCACGCACAGCCCCGCGTAGACCATGATCAGCGCCGAGGAGCCGAAGGCGGGCCACCACATCTGCCATTGCCAGTCGCCCCCTTCCCACCAGGCCAGCGCCAGGATCAAGGGCATGCTCAGCACGTTGGTGAAGAACAGGGTCTGGGCGATGGGTTGCCTGAGGGGGATCCGCTTGATCAGCAGGTTGTTGACCGCCAGGGAGAGCGCCACCCCGAGCGCCGCCAGGGCGGCCCAGTTCACCTCGGTCGGCCGCAGAACGATCAGCACGCCGACGAAGCCGATGAGGGCCGTCGCCACCTTCTGGCGCGACAGCGCCTCTCCCGCCAGCCAGACCGCCAGCGGTACCATCAGCAGCGGCGCCGCATAAAAGAGGGCGTTGGCGGTGGCCAGCGGCAGCTGGGTCAGGGCCACCACCATGAGGCAGACGCCGACGGCCCAGATATGGGCCCGCAGCAGATGCCACTTGAGTGCCACCGGCGGGTGGCGGCGCCAGGACCAGAGCAGCCAGGGCGCCAGCAGCAAGGCCGCCGAGAGCTGGCGGAAGAAGACGAACTGGAAGATGGGCTGATCTGGCTCCAGTACCTTGACCAGGGCGTCGGAGAAGACGGCAACCAGGTTGCCGAGTACCAGATAGATCATGCCTGCCGCCACTGAATTCATACCGCCTCCTCACTTGATGGACTCAGGGTAGCGGGGCGCTGACTATTGGGTAAAATGATAAAAAAACACCATCCATGAGATTTATAGATAATGAAGCTACCGCCCCTGCGCGCCGTACAATATTTTGAGGTGGTCGCCCGCCTGCTGAGCTTCTCCCGCGCGGCCCTGGAACTCAATGTCAGCCAGAGCGCGGTCAGCCACCAGATCCGCCTGCTGGAGGATTTCCTGGGGGAACGACTGCTGCTGCGCCAGGGGCGCTTGCTCTCCCTCACCCCCCAGGGGGAGGTCTACTTCGAGGGGATCGCCGCCGGCCTCGGCCAGATAGCCCAGAGTAGCGAACAGTTGCGGGGCGGGGCCCAGATGCAGTTGCGGCTCGCCGTCTACAGCTCCTTCGCGGTCAAGTGGCTGATCCCGCGCCTGGCCGGGCTGCGCCAGCAGTGTCCCGAGCTGGATCTGAGCCTGGAGATGGTGGCCGAAGATCCTGTGCTCTCGGATCGGATCGCGGACTGCTTCATCACAGTGTGCCCCAACGCGCGCGGCTACAGTCACACCCTTATCTATCAGGAGCGGCTCTTCCCCGTCTGCAGTCGCAAGCTGCTGGCCCAGGCGAGCGGCGACTGGCCGGAGGCCATCTGGCAGTTGCCGCTGCTCTCGGTGCAGTCCATCTACAAGTCCCGGGGAGAAGATTGGCAGCGCTGGGCCGAGGCGGGCGCCATGGGGGTGCCGGAGACGGTGCGCATGCACCACTTCAGCCACATGCTGATGGCGGTGGAGGCGGCGGCCTGGGATCAGGGGGTGACCTTCGTGAACGACTACATGGTGCGCCCGGATGATCCCCAGCTGGTGCGCCTGCCGGTGCATCAGCTGGAGACGGGGGATGCCTTCTATTTCACCTGCAAGCGGGGACGGGCCCATGAGGCCGCCATCAGCCGGTTGCGCCAGTGGCTGCTGCTGGAGACGCGCCAGAGCCTGCCTCTCCCCTAAGCGGGAAGGGCTCAGGCCTGCTTGAACTGGCTCAGGATAAAGAGGCTGGTGGCGCAGACCACGACGGACGGACCCGCCGGGGTGTCCTGGTACCAGGAGAGGGTCAGCCCACCCAGCACCGCCAGACAGCCGATCAGCGCCGCGAAGCCGGCCATCTGCTCCGGCGTCTGGCTGAAGCGGCGGGCGGTGGCGGCGGGAATGATCAGCAAGGAGGTGATGATCAGCGCCCCGACGAACTTCATGGCCACGGCGATCACCAGGCCTATCAGCAGCATCAGCACGCAGCGCAGCACATCGACCCGCACCCCTTCCACCCGCGCCAGCTCCTCCGAGATGGTCATGGAGAGCAGGGGATCCCACAGCCGCCACAGGGTGAGCAACACCAGGGCGCCGCCGCCGTAGATCCAGAGCAGGTCCATGGGTTGCACCGAGAGCAGGTCGCCAAACAGGTAGGCCATCAGATCCACCCGCACGTTGTCCATGAAGCTCAGGGTGACCAGGCCAAGGGAGAGGGCGCTGTGGGCCAGGATGCCGAGCAGGGTGTCGGTCGCTACCTGCTGGTTGCGGCTCATGACCACCAGCAGCATGGCCATGGCGAGGCAGCAGACCACCACCGCCAGGGTGAGATCCACCTGCAGCAGTATGCCCAGCGCGATGCCGAACAGGCAGGCATGGGAGAGGGTATCGCCGAAGTAGGCCATCTTGCGCCACACCACGAAGCTGCCGAGAGGCCCGGCCAGCAGGGCGATGCCGAGGCCGGCCGCGAGGGCATATAACAGAAAGCTGTCCACTTGAATGTCCTTAGCTGTGCTTATTGCTTGCGAGCGGGCAGGCGGATGACGGGGGCCTGCGACTCATGATGATGGTGCTCGCCGTCGCAGTGGTGATGGTGGGTATAGACCGCCAGCACCTCCTGCTCCGGGCGACCGAACAGGCGGGCAAATTCGGGGTGGCGCGCCACGCTCTCGGGTTCGCCGTGGCAGCAGACGTGGCCGTTCAGGCAGATCACCTCGTGGGTGCTGGCCATCACCAGGTGTAGATCATGGGAGACCATCAGCACGGCACAGTCAAACTCGGCGGCCAGCTGGCCGATCAGGGCGTAGAGCTCGATCTGGCCCGTGATGTCCACCCCCTGTACCGGTTCGTCCAGCACCAGCAGCTCGGGCTTGACCAGCAGGGCGCGGGCCAGCAGCACCCGCTGCATCTCGCCGCCGGAGAGCTTCTGCATCCGGTTGTCCAGCAGATCCTGGGCGCCGACCCGGTTCAGGGCCTCCTCGATGGAGAGGCGGCCATTCTTGCCGAGCTGCAGGAAGCGGCGCACCGTGAGCGGCAGGGTGGGATCCAGATAGAGGCGCTGGGGCACATAGCCGACCCGCAGGCCGCCACGGCGCACTATGTGCCCCGAGTCCGGCTTGAGCAGGCCCAGCACCAGCTTGCTGAGGGTGCTCTTGCCTGCGCCGTTGGGGCCGACTAGCGTGGTGATTTTGCCTTTGTTGAGGGTAAAGGAGACCTTGTCGAGCACGAGTCGCCCGTCGAAAGAGAGACAGATCTCCTTCAGCTCCACCAGTTGGGTCATGACAGCTCCGGGGTTTACAGGCAATGGGAGTTATAATATAACAGTCGAGTTTTATGTTATATTATCACATTCATCTGCCCTGACGAGATCCCTATGCGAATTCTTGCCCTGCTCACCGCCTTGCTCGTGGTCAGCCTGCCGGTGCGCGCCACCACAGTGCTGACGACCATCAAACCCCTGGGCTTCATCGCCGCCGCCATCACGGATGGGGTGAGTGAACCCCAGGTATTGTTGCCCACCGGCGCCTCCCCCCATGATTTTTCCCTGCGCCCATCGGATATTCGCACCATCAACCAGGCCGATCTGGTGGTCTGGGTCGGCCCCGAGCTGGAAGGCTTCATGGCCAAGCCGCTGGCGAGCCATCCCCATGTGTTGACCCTGACCCAGGTGCCCGGGATGCCGCTGTTCAACTACGCGACCCAGGGTAGCCAGGATGCCCATCATGATGACGAGCACGAACACGAGCATGCAGCACACGAGCACGGTGACCACGATGAAGGCCATGAGGGGCATCACCACGAGGGAGTGGATCCCCATCTCTGGCTGGGGCCGACCCAGGCCAAGGTGATTGCCAGGGCGATCGCGGCCGAGCTTGGCAAGCTGGACTCGGCCAATCAGGCCCGCTACGCCGCCAATCTGGCCGCATTCGATGCCAAGGTGGATGCCAAGGACAAGGTGATCGCCCAGCAGATGAAGGCGGTGAACCAGAAGGGCTATTTCGTGTTTCATGAGGCCTATGGTTACTGGGAGCGTCACTACGGCATGAGCTCCAAGGGTCACTTTACCGTGAGCCCTGAGCGCCGCCCCGGCGCCAGGACCCTGGTGGAGATCCGCAAGGCGCTGGAGGAGAAGAAGGCGAGTTGCATCTATGCCGAACCGCAATTCTCGCCGGCGGTGATCGAGTCGGTGGCCCGCAACACGGGCGCCAAGGTGCTGCTGCTCGACGAGGTGGGTGAAACGGTGGCCTTGGGGCCGGATGCCTATCCCCAGTTCATGACGCAATTGGCTGATGCCTTTGGCCAGTGTCGGTAGAGAGGGGCGCTATACTGACCTCCAGCGCTATTGTGGGGAGTCGTGTATGAACCGGATTGCTCTGATGTTATGGGGGGCTGCGCTGGCCAGTGGGCCGCTGCACGCCTCTCAGTTGTCCAGCTATCTTGCCACCCCCCAGTTGCAGGCGAAGCTGGCGGATGTGTATGGTCAAGGAGCCGTGAAGCGGGCGCAGGCCTATGCCAGCCTGCTAAAACCCAGGTCAGGGACCACGGATCAGCAAAAAATCACCTTGGTAAACAGTTACTTCAATAATCTCACCTACAGCGTGGATCCCAGGCTGTGGGGCATGGATGATTACTGGGCCAACCCGCTCGAGTTCATCGGTGCCAGGGGAGGGGATTGCGAGGATTACAGCATCGCCAAGTATTACACCCTGATGGAGCTGGGGGTGGAGGAGAAGAAACTGAGGCTGGCCTATGTCAAGGCGGTGAAGTTCAACCAGTTCCACATGGTGACGCTTTACTTCCCGACGCCCAAGTCAGACCCCCTGGTACTGGACAACATCAATGGCCGGATCCTTCCCGGTAGTCAGCGCACCGACCTCATTCCCGTCTACAGCTTCGATGCCAAGAGCATCTGGGTGATGAAGTCACGCCGGGAGGGCACCCTGGCCGGCAGCGCCGACAGGTTGACGCAATGGACCTCCATGCAGAGCCGCTTCTCCAGTGAACAACTGCGAGCCCCTCGTCGTCAGCTATAGTTTTCCCGCCGCCTTGAGCTCGGCGAAGTAGCGAGCCGCCCCGGCGTGCTGGGGCGCCATCAGCACGGACCCCGTCTTGTTGCGCGCCCGGTGAAACAGGTTGGCGTAACCATAGGTCTGTTCATTGAAGGGGATCTGCTGGCCCAGCATGGCCTTGGTAAGCCGGTAGACCTGAGCCTCCGACACATCTTCCCGGGTGATCAGGGTGGCCGCGATGGCGAAGGTGGGGACGGGTTGGGGATTGCCCGGATAGATCCGCGCCGGGATCCGGCTGGGTTGATAATAGGGGCGACCCTTGATGAGTTGGTCACGTACCGTGCCCTCGATCGCCATGAAGGTGATGGGGCAGCGTTTGGCCGCATCGAGCACCATGCGATTGGGATGGCCGATGACGAGGGCGAAGGCATCTATCCGCTTGTCACACAGGGCTTCGGCCACGTTGCCCACACTCTTCAGATCGAGATCCTGTTCCCCTGCCCCCAGCTCGGCCATCAGGGCCAGGGCCGTCTTGCGTGTGCCCGACCCCTTGAGACCCATGTCGATCGGGGCTGTCTTGAGCTGCTCCAGGCGGGTGATATCGCCATCGGCGCGGATCACCAGGGTGAAGGGTTCGGCGTGGGTGGCAAGCAGGCTCTTCAGCCCGGGTTGGGGCGCCCCCGCGAATGCCCCTTCTCCCTTGCTGGCCTGGTACAGCCAGTCTGACTGGACGATGGCGTAATCGCTCTCTCTTCTTGCCAGTCGGTCCAGATTGTCCAGCGAGCCGGACGTGGCATTGGGTTGGCAGAGCAGGCTCTCATCCTGCTCATGGGCCAGCCGGCAAAACTCCTTGGCCATCTGATAGTAAATGCCTTGCTCCGAGCCCGTATCTATCTTGAGCGGGGAGGCGGCCTGAAGGGATGGCGCCAGGATCAGGGACAGCAGAGACCAGATCTTCATGATGATGCTCCCGCGGCATAGCCATCGATACCCCAGGCTCTCAGTATGTCGGGGTCTGTGATGGAACTGGCCTGGGCCAGTACCGTATAGCCTGAGCCATGCAGGCTCTGGCTGACCAGATTCCAGTAGAGGGGAGTATTGGTGACGGCCAGGCTGATGAAGGTGGGTTGGACGGGATCGAGCAGGGTCAGCACCTCGTTGTTGAGGGGAATGGCACTGAAGGCCTGCGCCACCCCGGCTCGCTCCAGCGCCATGAAGGCGGGGACCGCATTGGCTGGCAGGGTGACCAGATCCCAGCACCAGTCGATGATCCGCCCCCTGGGCACCTCGGCCAAGGTGGTCGCCAGCTGATCCCATTGTGCATGGGCGAGCAGGCTCAGGGGCAGGGAGAGCCCCTCATGGCCAATGTCGAGCCACTCAGCCACGGCCTGTTGCAGCGTCGCGATAGGGGTCTCGCACGAGAAGTGATGAAGAGGTAGCAGACGGCGATACAGCAAGATGTCGCCCTGGGTCGAGTAGAAGTGCTGCTGTTGCCACCGCTCATCGAGGGGGCGCAGGTTGAGCAGCGGCAGATGGCTGCTCGCCTCCTGCTGCTTGCCGAGCTGGGTGATCTTGAGCCTCTGTTGCAGCATGTCCCGTTTACGCTCCGAGATCAGCTGGTTGACCGAACCGGCCACCGCCTTGAGCTCCAGGAGCCAGGGGGTGGGCAGCTCAGAGCCGTATTGGCGTTTGCGGACCAGTTCGAGCTGTTGATTGATCTCGACCAGGGGACGCAACAGGCGATGGCAGATCCAGGGGATCAGCAGACTGAATACGATGAGACCGGCAAGCAGGGCGAGGCCGGTACGGCTGATGGCGCCCCACAGATGCTGGTAGGCATAACCGCTGTGCCCTTCCAAGGTCAGGCTGCCCAGTATGCGCCAGCCATCGGTCAGCTCCTGCTCAACCTTGACCGGCGGCATGGCTATGATGTGGGGCAGCCAGGCAGGGACATTCTGCTGAGTGCTGGTAAAGACCTTGTGAAACAGCATCTGACCATCCGGATCGACCAGGGTGATGGCGCTGACGAAGCCGCCATCGAACATGGCGTTGACTATGGTCTCCGCCAGCACCTTGTCTTCGTTGAGCAGGGTGCCTTGAAGCACCAGGCCGAGGGCGGTAATGGCGGTCTCAAGATTGGCCGACATCTGGTCGAGGATGGATTGTCGTACCGTGGTGATTTCCAACATGAACAAGAGTACGGCACCAATCAGGAACAAGATGAGGATGATCCCGTTTAACAATTTTGCTAACGACATAGCCACTCCCTGGACAAGGTTAAGCAACATGGGCGAGTCAGAGGCGATCAGGATCTGATCTGGTTCTTAAAAGTAGGAAAAAATGGCAGAAAAGTGATGATCTTTTCTGCCAAAGCGTGCCGCTTATGAATAAAATGTGGTTCTTGCGCGAATTGCAGTGAACTTTTCATATTATGTAGGGTCAAATGTGCAGCTTTATGCAAATTTATAACAATGAACTGACCCCATAACACTCTCAGAACTAATGACAGGAAAGCGGATGAAACGTCTTCGTCCCTTGGTGGCGAGTGCCGCCAACTGGGAACCCCCGGTTCCCCGCAAACATTTTTATGCCATGTTGTTGCTGACGGGGTTGACCCTGTCCGCGGTGGCCATCTTGCCTGCGCCTGGTGATATTCTGGAGCGCCCCTTGCGTCTGGAGCTGCCCATCTCGACCAGCGGCACGGCCACCAATGAAGACAACACCGAGTTTAATGCCATTCCGGATCACGAGCTGATGGATCCGGCGGCGCCCGATGACGACGACATTCCCGCCGATACCGGCCCCGAGTGGCAGGATTACCGGGTGCGCAATGGGGAAAATCTCACCACCATCTTCAATACCCTGGGTCTGTCGACGACCACCCTCTACAAGGTGCTGGACGCCGATGGCAAGAACAACCTGGCCCGGCTCAAGCCGGGGCAGAACATAGAGTTGCTCATCGATCAGGACAACATCCTGCAAGAGATGAAGATCCGCCTCAATATCAAGCAATCCCTCGAGTTCAAGCGTGTCGATGACAACTACAGCGTCAACATGATCACCGAGGCGGTGGAGTGGCAGAAGCGTGGCTTCGATGGCGCCATCAATGGCAGCTTCTATGTCAGCGCCCGCAACGCGGGCGTGCCGGCCAGCCATATCAAGAAGATTGCGAACCTGTTTCAGTGGCGCCTCAATTTTGCCAGCGATCTGAAGAAGGGCGACAAGTTCAAGGTCTTGATGCAGCAGGAAACCGTGCAGGGCAAGCATACCGGCAACAGCCAGCTGCTGGGGGTCGAGGTGCAGAGCCAGGGCAAGCGCTTCTCCGCCTGGCTGGCGGAGGATGGCAACTATTACGATGCCGAGGGCCAGAGCCTGGAGCGCGGCTTCCGTCGCTATCCGACCCATAGCCGCTATCGCATCAGCTCCACCTTCAACCCGGCGCGTCGCCATCCCATCACGGGTCTGGTGCGCCCCCACGAAGGGACCGACTTCGCCATGCCCATCGGCAGTCCTGTGCTGGCGACGGGGGATGGTGTCGTTCTCAAGGCGACCCGTCACCCCCTGGCGGGGACCTATGTGGTGATCAAGCACGGCCGCACCCTGACGACCCGCTACCTGCACCTGAGCAAGCTGCTGGTGAAACCGGGACAGAAGGTGAAGATGGGGGACAAGATAGCCCTGTCTGGCAACACGGGCCGCTCCACCGGTGCCCACCTGCACTACGAGGTGCGACTCAACAATCGCCCGGTCAATCCGATGACGGTCAAGCTGCCGATGGCCGAGCCCCTCAGTGGCAAGGCCAAGCGCCAGTTCCTCACCAAGGTGCAAGCCTATCGAAAAGAGCTGGCGGCGAGCTGACCCTCGCCGGCAGAACCATCACGAAAAAGAGCCCGTCCGGGCTCTTTTTTGCTTTATGGGACAGCGTTAGCCCTGGCTTGGCTGGGCCTTAGTAACCCTTGTCAAAGTCGATGCGGCCGTCGAGGGGCTGGCCATCGAGGAAGCGAATGTAGTTGCGCACGAAGATCTGGGCCACGTCTTCGGGGAAGCTGTAGGCACTGTTGTGCGGAGTCAGGGTGAGGTTGGGGGTCGACCAGAGCGGGCTGTCACCGGGCAGGGGTTCCTGTTCGAAGACGTCCAGTACGGCGTGGGCCAGCTTGCCGGCCGCCAGGGCGTCGAGCAGATCCTGGGTGTGAACGGCGCTGCCGCGGCCGACGTTGAACAGTATGCTCTGGGGTTTGAAGTGCGCGAAGCGCTCCCGGGTGAAGAGGTGATGGGTCTCGCGGGTGGCGGGCAGCACGCTCACGACCACGTCGCTCTGCCCCAGCAGGCGGTTGAGGGCCGCCAGTTGATAGACCTCGTCGAACCCGGCCCGCTCGTGGCCGCTGCGACTCACCCCCAGCACCCGCATGCCGAAATGGCGGCCGGTCTGGGCGATATGCTGGCCTATGCTGCCGGTGCCGAGGATCAGCAGCGTCTTGCCCTTGAGGCCCTGATAGGGATGACTCTGCCAGATCCGTTGTGCCTGCTGTTCGCGATAGCGCGGCAGTTGGCGAGTCAGGCTGAGCAGCTGACCGAACACGTACTCGCTCATCAGCGGGCCGAAGATGCCCCGTACATTGGTGAGCTGATAGTCCTGCCGGCAGCGGCTGTCGAGCAACACATCGACCCCGGCATAACTCGATTGCAGCCAGCTGAGCTTGCTCGCCTTGGCCAGCAGGGGTTTGGCGCGAGCGGGCTCGGCCAGCAGTATGTGGGCCTCGCCGATGAGAGACTCGGCCTCGGCTGGGGTGTCGGCGCGCAGAATGCGAAGATGGGGCAGGCGGGCGGCCTGGAGCAGGCGCTGATAGTGGGCATTGTCCTGACTGAGCAGCAGCAGGGTACGTTGGCTCATTGGCAGATTCCTCATAAGGCGTGCGGCGGGGAGAGGTGCCGCTGCCTTCATCTTACGCGACTTGCCAGGGCAACAAAGTCGACCAGCTCGCTTTTTCGTTTTCGCCGCGCCCCCCGTGGGCTACAATCTGCCCCACATTTTGTAAAGGATCCCCCGCCGTGTTTGGTGACAAGTTTTATAAGCGACTGGCCGAGCTGCAGCCTTGGCAGCAAACCGTCTATACCCTGGCCCTGGCCGAGCGTATGTATCCGAACTATGCCCTGTTTGCCCAGGCCTCCGGCTTCGGCGATGCCAAGGCCTATCGCCATGCCCTGGATCAGATGTGGAACTACCTCACGGTCAAGGGCTCCCGGGTCAATCTGGGTGCCATTCTGGAGGCGTTCGAGGTCTATATTCCCGAACCCAGCAAGTTTGAATCTTATGGCGCCTACCCGGCGCTGGATGCGTGCGTGGCGCTGGGCTGCGCCTATAACTCGGTGATCTGCCGGGTGGGGGAAGAGGCCACGGATGCCAGCCACGCCTCGGTGGGCACGGTAGCGGGATTCATCGAGCTGCTGGAAGAGCGGGAGCTGACGGAAGAGGAGCTCTACGAGCACGAATACATGGAGGCGGAGCTGGAGTTTCAGGTTGAGCTGCTCAAGCGGGTCGCCCATGAGCGCGACAGCGACCGCATCCTGGCCATCAAGGATTTCGCGGCCCAGGACGGTGTCTCCAATATCGGCATCTCGCTGGACGACTAGATCTGCGCGATGTTCAGACGCAAAAAGCTCCCCTCGGGGAGCTTTTTGCGTTGATGGGCGTCAATCCGTGAGGGGATTGACGCTGAGCACGGGGGCGGCATCGATGTCGCTGGCGTTCATCATGTGGGAGATGCGCTGCAGGGAAGAGAGCAGCAGTGTCTGCTCCCACCCTTCCAGTGCCTGGAAGCGCTGGATGAAATGATCCTGCAGCGGCGTCGGCGCATTGCTGAGCAGTAGCCTGCCTTGCTCGGTCAGGGTGGCGTGGACCTTGCGCTTGTCGGTCTGGCTGCGAATGCGTTCCACCAGCTGGCGGCTCTCCAGCCGATCCATGATGGTGGTGGCGGTGGCCTGACTCATGTTGGTGTGGTTGGCCAGCTGGCGCATGGAGATCTGCCCCAACTCGTTTATTCCTTTGAGCAGCAATAGTTGTGGTGCTGTCAGGCCCGCTTCTTTGATCAGGCGCTTCGAATGCATATCGATGGCGCGGATGATTTGGCGCAGCGCGATCAACACTTCATCATGTTTTTCCATGGATTAAAACCATTAGAGGGGCGTTATTGGGAGCGGATTCTCGGACTAATCAACATTTTGGTCAAGAGGCCCGAGATGGTAATTGGTTTCAGCTCAAAGTATTTTTGTGTTATTTTGTGTGCCCTTTGCCAAATTTAAACCTGATATTTGAGGAAAGAGATGATGACGAACGATCTGGATATCAAGTCTCTGGTTGCCGAGTTAACCGTGGTACGCGTGCGCTATGAGCTGCCTGACACCTCAGCGTTTATCCGCTATCAACCCCGTTATGATGAGGATCCCAACACCCTCAAGGTACACCACTACGACGGTGAACTCCCGCTCTCTTGCACCAACACCGGGGAGTTTACCCTCAAGGCGCTGGTCAACGAGCTGCGTTATGCCTATGTGCTGGTGCATCTGTTCCCCGATGAGAGCGCCATGAACTTCTATCTCTCCGGCCTGGACAATGGTCTGGCCCAGCTTGAATTCATCGGCGGCAGCTACGACTTCAACCGCCTCTGGATCAGCAGTGGCATCTCCAATCGCGGCATTCCCATGGCCATCTTCCTCGGCAAGCGCCACGCGGTGAATGGTCAGCCCTCCGTCAGCCTGGTTGACCACAGGGAAGAGAGTGCCGGCAAGCTGGTCTACCGCGCCATCGGCGGCGCCGGTGACCATGTCGGCGAAGACTTTTACAACCAGGACTAAGGAGGGTCAATGCGAGCGACCACAGGCATATTCAAAGGGCTCAACTCCACCATGGCGACCACGGCGCTGACCGTGATCACCCTGTTCCTGCTGTTCGGGGTATTTGATCCCGACACGGCGGCGTCCTGGTTCAGCGGGGCGAAAGACACCATCATTGCAAGCTTCAAATGGTACTACATTCTGGTGGTTGCCCTCTTCCTGTTCTTCGCCATCTATCTGATGTTCAGCCGCTTTGGCAGCATCCGGCTGGGGGATGACGATCAGGAGCCGGAATTTGGCTACTTCGCCTGGTTCTCCATGTTGTTCAGCGCCGGCATGGGCATTGGACTGGTGTTCTGGAGCATCGCCGAGCCCATGTATCACCTGCAGGCGAACCCCTTCATCGAGCAGGGCATGACGTCGGAGGCGGCCCAGGTCGCGATGCGACTCACCTTCTACCACTGGGGTCTGCACCCCTGGGCCATCTATGTGATCGTCGGCCTGTCCCTGGCCTTCTTCAGTTACCGCCGCAAGCTGCCCCTGGCCATTCGCTCCGTGCTCTACCCCATATTGGGCGACAAGATCTATGGTGGCTGGGGCCATGCCGCCGATGTGCTGGCGGTGTTCGGTACCGTGTTCGGGGTGGCCACCTCCCTCGGCCTGGGAGTGGCCCAGATGAATACAGGTCTCAATCAGCTGATGGGGATGGAGGTCTCCCAGGTCAATCAGCTCTGGCTCATCGCCGGCATCAGCCTGATTGCGACCCTGTCTGCGGTCTCCGGTGTGGGACGGGGGGTCAAGATCCTCTCCGAGCTGAACATCTGGCTCAGTGCCCTGATCTTGCTGGTGTTCGTGGTGATGGGGCCGACGACCTACATCCTCAACTCCTATGTGCAGAACATAGGGGATTACCTGCAAAATCTGGTCAAGCTGAGCTTCTGGACCAACACGGAATCGAACGGAACCTCGGCCTGGCAATCCTCCTGGACCGCCTTCTACTGGGGCTGGTGGATAGCCTGGGCGCCGTTCGTCGGCATGTTCATCGCCCGCATCTCCAAGGGGCGGACCATACGCGAGTTCGTCATGGGGGTGCTGCTGGTGCCGTCCCTGCTTGGCATGTTCTGGCTGACCGTGTTCGGCGGCAGCGCCATCCACCTCGAGCTGTTTGGTGCCGGTGGCGTCACCGAGGCGGTGAATCAGGATGTGACCCAGGCGCTCTACAAGACGGTGGATATGCTCGACTGGGGCAGCATTGGCCTGATCGCCAAGGGGGTGCTGACCCTGCTGATCTGCACCTATTTCATCACCTCCTGTGACTCGGGCACGCTGGTGATTACGACCCTGCTCTCCATCGGCGAGAGTGAGCCGCCGGTGCGCCACCGCGCCATCTGGGGCCTGGGTCAGGGGCTGGTCGCCGCCATCCTGTTGATATCGGGAGGTCTGGCCGCCCTGCAGGCCGCCAGCATCATAGCGGCGCTGCCCTTCTCGGTGATCATGCTGGCCATGTGCTACTCGCTGATCCTCGGCCTCAAGCAGGAGAGTCGGCGTCAGGTGGAATACCGCCAGAACCTCAAGCGGCACGATGGCTCGGTCCACATCAGCCTCAAGGATCGCATCGGTCCTGGGACCTGATGGGCATCCTGTCCGGCACATCACCATGAGAGAGGGGAACCCCAGGGTTCCCCTCTTTTCTTGCCCTGACACTGCGCCGACTGGCCCGGAGGGCGCCTCGCCCAGGGTGCCGGCAACAACTCGCCCAGGGTGCCGGCAACAAGAAGGGAGCCCATGGCTCCCTTTTTCTCCTTGCGGACCCTTTGCCCGCGGCGTCAGAGCAGCTGCTTGAGGCGATAGAGCAGATCCAGCGCCTGGCGGGGGGTGAGCTCGTCCGGTCGCACCAAAGCCAGCTCCTCCACCACGGGGTGGGGCTGGGGGGCCGGCGCGGGCTCTGCCGGGCGCTCGTCGCCGCTGGTGGCGGGGACGGCGCGCTCCAGCTCCGCCAGCTTGTGGCGGGCCTGATGGATCACCGATCTGGGCACCCCGGCCAGCGCCGCCACCTGCAGGCCGTAGGAGCGGCTGGCCGCCCCCTCCTGCACCGCGTGCATGAAGGCGATGGTGTCGCCGTGCTCCATCGCATCCAGATGGACGTTGGCGAGATTGGGCAGCCGCTCCGGCAGCCGGGTCAGCTCGAAGTAGTGGGTGGCGAACAGGGTGTAGGCGCCAATCTTGCTCGCCAGCTGCTCGGCGCAGGCCCAGGCCAGGGAGAGGCCGTCGTAGGTGCTGGTGCCGCGCCCTATCTCGTCCATCAGCACCAGGCTCTGGGCGGTGGCGTTGTTGAGGATGTTGGCGGTCTCCGTCATCTCCACCATGAAGGTGGATCTTCCCGAGGCCAGGTCGTCCGATGCCCCGATCCGGGTGAAGATGCGATCGATGGGGCCGATGCGGGCGCTGTCGGCGGGCACATAGGCACCGATATGGGCCAGCAGCACGATGAGTGCCGTCTGGCGCATGTAGGTAGACTTACCCCCCATGTTGGGGCCCGTGATGATCAGCATCTGCCGACCTTGCTTCAGGCTGACCGGGTTGGCGATGAAGGGATCCTTCATCACCTGCTCCACCACGGGGTGGCGCCCCCCCTCGATCAGGATCTGATCCTCGTCGGTCAGGGTGGGGCACTGGTAGTTGAGGGTCTCGGCCCGCTCCGCCAGGTTGGCCAGCACGTCCAGCTCCGCGAGAGCGGCGGCCGACTCCTGCAGCTCGGCCAGCTGGGGCAGCAGGGCATCGAGCAGCTCCTCGTACAAGCGCTTCTCCAGCGCCAGGGCCCGGCTCTGGGCGGTCAGTATCTTGTCTTCATACTGCTTGAGCTCGTCTATGATGTAGCGCTCGTTGTTTTTCAGGGTCTGGCGGCGGATATAGTGGCTCGGCACCAGGTGGCTGTTGGCCCGGCTCACCTCGATGAAGAAGCCATGGACCTTGTTGTAGCCCACCTTGAGGGTGTTGATGCCGGTCTCCTGCTTCTCCCGCTCCTCGATGCGGGCCAGCACGGCGGTGGCGCCGTCCGCCAGATCCCGTATCTCGTCGAGCTCGGCATTGAAGCCGGCGCGGATGACGCCGCCATCGCGGATCAGCACCGGAGGCGTCTCCATGATGGCGCGCTCCAGCAGATCCTGCAGTTCGGGGAAGGTGGCGGCCCGCTCCCTCAGCCGTTGCACCGCCTCATGCTCACTGCCCGCTAGCAGGGTCTGCAGGTGGGGCAGCTGGGCGAAGGCCTGGCGCAGCCGGGTCAGGTCACGGGGGCGGGCGGAGCGCAGGGCGAGGCGGGCCAGCACCCGCTCCATGTCGCCTACCTGGCGCAGCAGGGCCCCCAGCTCGTCATAGAGGTTCTGTTCGATCAGTTCGGATATGGTGCTCTGGCGGCCGCGCAGCAACACCCGATCGCGAATGGGCTGGTGCAACCAGCGTTTGAGCAATCGACTGCCCATGGGGGTCTGGGTGCGATCCAGCACCTCGGCCAGGGTATTTTCATAGCCACCGGCCAGGTTCTGGGTCAGCTCCAGGTTGCGGCGGGTGGCGGCATCCATGATGACGGCGTGATCCGGTTGATCCAGCCGCACCGCACGAATGTGGGGCAGGGCGGTGCGCTGGGTGTCCTTGACGTACTGCATCAGGCAGCCGGCGGCGCACAGGGCTGTCTCGCTGCGCTCCACCCCGAAGCCCACCAGATCCTGGGTACCGAACTGCTGACAGAGCAGCTTGCGGGCCGTGCCCAGTTCAAACTCCCACTCGGGGCGGCGACGCAGGCCGCGGCGACCCGCGATATGGGTCATGAACTCGAAGGATTCCGGATAGAGCAGCTCGGCCGGGTTGGTGCGCTGCAACTCGGCGAGCAGGGTCTCTTCCTTCTCGAACTGGTTGATGAAGAAGCGGCCGGAGCCTATGTCCAGGGTGCCGTAGCCGAACTGGCGGCCGTCGTGATAGACGGCGGCGATCAGGTTGTCCTGACGCTCGCTGAGCAGGGCCTCGTCGGAGACGGTACCCGGCGTGACGATGCGGATCACCTTGCGCTCCACCGGCCCCTTGCTGGTGGCCGGATCTCCCACCTGTTCGCAGATGGCGGCCGATTCGCCGAGCTGCACCAGCTTGGCGAGATAGCCCTCGATGGCATGATAGGGCACCCCCGCCATGGGGATGGGAGTGCCGGCGGACTGGCCGCGCTTG
This sequence comes from Aeromonas crassostreae, assembly GCF_054052445.1. Lineage (NCBI taxonomy): Bacteria > Pseudomonadati > Pseudomonadota > Gammaproteobacteria > Aeromonadales > Aeromonadaceae > Aeromonas > Aeromonas crassostreae. The sequence continues at coordinate 206,149 of NZ_JBSTYM010000002.1, forward strand.
GTCAATGAGATGTCGAGCAGCTGCGCCGCCCGGCGGGCGTCGTCATAGAACAGCTCATAAAAGTCCCCCATCCGATAGAACAGCAGTATCTCCGGGTTCTCGGCCTTGAGGGTGAGGTACTGCTGCATCATGGGCGTGTGCTGACTGAGGGCGGCGCTGGGCGCCCCTGTGTGGGCGGATAATGCGTTCATGTTCGATCCCGGATGGTGGCCGAGTGGCCGGTGCGATGAGTCGTTTTGGCTGGCATTTTACACGGAACGGGGCAGGGGGGGGAACCTGTTGGCCATGACCCTGGCGGTTGCGATGGCCCCGAGGGGAATAGCATAATGGCCATTCGACCACGGGAGGTGCCATGACCCTTGATAGAGAGATAGCCAGCCTCGCCCGGGAGCTGGGCCAGGCCCTCACCGCCAGGGGCGGGCTGGCGACCACGGCGGAATCCTGCACCGGTGGCGGCGTCGCCTACGCCATCACTGAGGTGGCGGGCAGTTCGGTCTGGTTTGACCGCAGCTTCGTGACCTACAGCAACGAAGCCAAACAGCAGATGCTGGGGGTCAGTGTCGACAGCCTGCTGCGCCACGGCGCCGTCAGCGAGACAGTAGTACTGGAGATGGCGAGGGGGGCGCTGGCACGTTCCGATGCCAGCATCAGCGTCGCCATCAGTGGCGTCGCGGGGCCGGGCGGGGGCAGCGATGACAAGCCGGTTGGCACCGTCTGGTTCGCCTGGGCCGAGCAAGGGGGGCGGCAACGCTCGCTGCTCGCCCGGTTCGATGGGGACCGCCATCAGGTACGACAACTGGCCATCAGACAGGCCTTGTCCGGTCTGCTCGCCTTGCTCAAGTAAAAGGGCTTGATACTGTATGAATAGACAGTATACTTGACCCAACTTCACCTTATCACGATTTCCAGCGGAGATTGGCATGGATCAGAACAAGCAGAAGGCACTGGCGGCAGCGCTGGGTCAGATTGAGAAACAGTTTGGTAAAGGCTCCATCATGCGTCTGGGCGACAGCAAGACCATGGACATCGAAGCCATCTCGACCGGCTCCCTCTCTCTGGACGTGGCGCTCGGCATCGGCGGTCTGCCCTGCGGCCGTGTGGTGGAAATCTACGGCCCGGAATCCTCGGGCAAGACCACGCTGACCCTGCAAGTCATCGCCGAGGCGCAGCGCAAAGGCAAGACCTGTGCCTTCGTCGATGCCGAACACGCCCTCGACCCTATCTATGCCGCCAAGCTGGGGGTCAATGTCGACGATCTGCTGATCTCCCAGCCGGATACCGGCGAACAGGCCCTGGAGATCTGTGACATGCTGGTACGCTCCAATGCCGTGGACGTCATCATTGTCGACTCGGTTGCGGCCCTGACGCCGAAGGCGGAGATCGAAGGCGAAATGGGCGATTCCCATGTCGGCCTGCAGGCCCGTCTCATGTCCCAGGCGCTGCGCAAGCTGACCGCCAACATCAAGAACGCCAACTGCCTGTGCATCTTCATCAACCAGATCCGGATGAAGATCGGCGTCATGTTCGGCAGCCCCGAGACCACCACAGGCGGTAACGCCCTCAAGTTCTACGCCTCAGTTCGCCTGGATATCCGCCGCATCGGCGCCATCAAGGAAGGGGACGAAGTGGTCGGCAACGAGACCCGGGTCAAGGTGGTCAAGAACAAGGTTGCCCCGCCTTTCAAGCAGGCCGAATTCCAGATCTTCTATGGCGCCGGCATCTCCAAAGAAGGCGAACTGGTGGACTTGGGCGTCAAACACAAGCTGATCGACAAGGCCGGTGCCTGGTACAGCTACAACGGCGAGAAGATAGGTCAGGGCAAGGCCAACGTCATGAAGCTGTTTGCAGAGAACAAGGCGATGGCGGGGGAAATCGAAGCCAAGCTGCGTGAATTGCTGCTGACCAAGGGTGGCGCCCCGGACGAGAAGGTGGCGGTGGCCGCCATCGACGAGTTCGAGCCTGAAGATGAACAGGAATTTGAATAACAACAAGGCCGGGCTAACCCCCGGCCTTGTTGTTATGGAGGGGCAGGACGTACCGCCCGAGTTGACCTTCGAAGAGCGGTTCGCCGCCGCCCGCGCCTATGCCATGCGCAGCCTGGCCAGGCGCGAGAGCGCCGAGTCCGAGTTGCTGATGCGCCTGCGCAAGCAGGGTCATGACGAGGCGGTGAGTCTGGCCGTGCTCGATTACTGCCGCGACCATCACTGGGTATCCGATGAGCGTTACGGTGCCATGGCGGTGCGGGCCGGGGCGGCCAAGGGCCATGGCCCGACCAAGATCCGCTTCGATCTGCGCCGCAAGGGGCTGAGCGATGCCGAGCTGGAGCTGGCGTTTGCACAACCCGAGCTGGACTGGTTCGAGCTGGCGCTGGCCCTGCTTGATCGGCGCACCGATGGCGTCGCGCTCAAGGAGTTCAAGCCGCGCATGAAGTGGCTCAAGTTCCTCCTTGGCCGTGGTTTTAGCCAGGATCAGGCGCGTTATGCCATCGCCACCTTGCAGGAGCGAGCCGAGCAGGAAGATCAGCAAAGCTGACAGGCTGCCCCCTGGCGCCCCTGGTCAGGGGCACCGGATCCGTCTGTCAGGGGCGAAGGCCGGGCTCTGGGCTGGCCCATGGCGTGCGGCTCGCCCGCCGTGCTCCCGAACCTGTCCTGTCGCGGCCAACGGGTTTCATCCCCTCAAGCCGGTTCCCTTTTTGAATGGTCTGCACTTGATTCGCTGAGTGGCCCCTTCATCGGCACCCCGTTCCTGCGCCTCGAGCACACTCCTGACCGTCTGACCCTATCTCGACAAGCTGGCCCCCATGTTGAATGCTCTGCGCTTGATTGCCTGAGTGGCCTCTTCACCTCCATGCAAACCTGTTCCTATATCAAACGGTTCGCGCTTCACCTTGCCATCTAGGCCCTTGGCGGGAGGAGGCAGGGCGTCATGGATGGCGACCTTCATGGGCCTTTCCCCCCGTTATTGCATGGCGGCGTCATGGGTCTTTCCCCCTGTTATTGCATGGTGGTGTCATGGGGCTGGCGGCCCTTGCATCCGGCCATTGGCGGCGTCTGGCTACTGCCGGTCTGCCCATCAGCTGCAGCGCTATCCTGCGGGGCCCCGCCAACCCCGGCTTTTTCGGGGCCCCGTGGCCTGCGGGTTTTACTTTACTGCGCAGAAAACTTACATTAGGGCGATTAAAAGTCCGTATCCGAATCAAGCAGGATTTTCCATGTATATGTCCACGTCAGAGATCCGCAGCGCGTTTCTCGAGTACTTCCGCTCTCAGGGGCACCAGGTGGTGTCGTCCAGTTCACTGGTGCCGCACAACGATCCGACTCTGCTGTTCACCAACGCCGGGATGAACCAGTTCAAGGATGTCTTCCTCGGTGCCGACAAGCGCGCCTACAACCGGGCCACCAGCTCCCAGCGCTGTGTGCGTGCCGGTGGCAAGCACAATGACCTGGAAAACGTGGGCTATACCGCCCGTCACCACACCTTCTTCGAGATGCTGGGCAACTTCAGCTTCGGCGACTATTTCAAGCAGGATGCCATTCGCTTCGCCTGGGAATTCCTGACCGGTACCCTCAAGTTGCCCAAGGAGCGTCTGCTGGTCACCGTCTATGAGACAGATGACGAGGCATTCGACATCTGGGCCAAGGAGATCGGCGTCCCGACGGATCGCATCGTGCGCATCGGCGACAACAAGGGGGCGGCCTTCGCTTCCGATAACTTCTGGCAGATGGGCGACACAGGCCCCTGCGGCCCCTGCACCGAGATCTTCTATGACCATGGCGACCACATCTGGGGTGGCCCTCCCGGCTCAGCAGAAGAGGATGGCGATCGTTTCATCGAGATCTGGAACGTGGTCTTCATGCAGTTCAACCGTCAGGCCGATGGCACCATGGAGCCGCTGCCCCGTCCGTCCGTGGATACCGGCATGGGCCTGGAGCGCATCTCCGCCATCATGCAGGGGGTGCACTCCAACTACGAGATCGACATCTTCCAGGCGCTGATCAAGAAGGCGGCCGAGATAGTGGGTTGCAGCGATCTGAACAACCAGTCCCTGCGCGTCATCGCCGACCATATCCGTTCCTGCGCCTTCCTGATTGCCGACGGCGTCATGCCCTCCAACGAGGGGCGTGGCTATGTGCTGCGTCGCATCATACGTCGCGCCGTGCGCCACGGCCGCAAGTTGGGTGCCACCGAGGTCTTCTTCTACAAACTGGCCGCCGAGCTGTCGGTGCAGATGAAGGATGTGGCCGAGGAGCTTATCGCCCAGCTGCCGCTGGTCGAGCGCGTGCTGCGCATCGAGGAAGAGCAGTTCGTCCGCACCCTGGATCGGGGCCTGCTGCTGCTCGAAGACGTGCTGGCAAACCTGGGTGATGCCAAGGTCGTGCCGGGCGAGGTGGTCTTCAAGCTGTATGACACCTACGGCTTCCCGGCGGATCTGACCGCCGACGTGGTGCGCGATCGCGACATCGCCATCGATGAAGCCGGTTTCCATGCCGAGATGGCGAAGCAGCGCGCCCGTGCCAAGGAAGCGTCCAGCTTTGGCGTCAACTACAACGACGTGCTCAAGCTCGATTTCGAGACCCCCTTCACCGGCTACAAGACGCTAGTCGAGCAGAGCAAGGTGCTGGGCATCTACAAAGAGGGTGTTCAGGTGAGCGGCCTCATCGCCGGCGAAGAGGCCGTGGTGGTGCTGGAGCAGACCCCCTTCTACGCCGAGTCTGGCGGTCAGGTGGGTGACACCGGGATCATCCGGGTGGATGACGGCATCTTCGCCGTGACCGATACCCAGAAGGCGGGCAAGGCCATCGTCCACGCCGGTTACCTGGAGCTGGGCACCCTGGAAGAGGGCGCCACCGTCGTGGCCGAGGTCGATGGTGAACGCCGTCAGGCCGTGGCCCTCAACCACTCCGTCACCCACCTGCTGCACGCGGCCCTGCGTCAGGCCTTGGGGGATCACGTGACCCAGAAGGGCTCTCTGGTGGGCGCCGAGCGTCTGCGCTTTGACTTCTCCCACTTCGAGGGGCTGACCATGGCGACCATTCGCCGGGTCGAGGAGCTGGTGAACGCCCAGATCCGTGCCAACCACGAGGTCGCCACCCAGGTGATGGATCTGGAAGCGGCCAAGGCGGCCGGTGCCATGGCGCTGTTTGGCGAGAAATACGAAGATGACGTGCGCGTCGTACGCATGGGTGACTACTCCACCGAGCTGTGCGGCGGGACCCACGCCAAGCGCACCGGTGACATCGGCTTCTTCAAGATCATCGCCGAGAGCGGCATCGCCGCCGGCGTGCGTCGCATCGAAGCGGTGACCGGCAAGGGCGCCATCGATTTCATGCACCAGATAGGTGAGCAGATCGAGGAGGCCGCGGCCCTGGTGAAGGGGGATCAGTTCTCCATCGCCGACAAGGTGCGCCAGATAATGGACAAGGCCAAGATGATGGAGCGCGAGCTGGAGCAGCTCAAGGCCAAGCTGGCCGCTCAGGCCGGTAACGATTTGCTGGGCCAGGTGATCGAGATCAATGGCCAGAAGGTGCTGGTGGCTGCGCTGGAAGGGGCGGATCCCAAGTCCCTGCGCGGCATGCTGGACGAGCTGAAAAACCAGATGAAGTCCGGTGTCGTGCTGCTGGCGACCAGCGGTGAGGGCAAGGTCAATCTGATCGCCGGTGTGACCAATGACCTGACCGGCAAGGTCAAGGCTGGCGAGCTGGTCAATCTGGTGGCCCAACAGGTGGGCGGCAAGGGCGGTGGTCGTCCGGACATGGCACAGGCGGGGGGTACCCAGCCAGAGGCCGTGCCTGCGGCACTGCAATCCGTTCACTCCTGGCTGGAAGAGCGCCTGTAATCGGGCGAGGTGATCTGTGGCACTCTATGTACAGAAATTTGGCGGGACATCGGTAGGTACCCTGGAGCGGATCGAGGCGGTGGCCGAGCGGGTCGCTCAGACCAGGGCCCAGGGCCATGATGTGGTGGTGGTGGTCTCCGCCATGTCGGGGGAGACCAACCGCTTGCTGGGCATGGCCCAGCAGCTGGACCCCGATGCCAATCGGCGCGAGATGGACGTGCTGGTCTCCACCGGCGAGCAGGTCACCATCGCCCTGCTGGCCATCGCCTTGACCCGTCGGGCCTGCCCGGCGGTCTCCATGACGGGGGATCAGGTGCGTATTCACACCGATTCCGCCCATGGCAAGGCCAGGATCACCCACATAGACACGGCCTCGCTTCGCTCCGAGCTGGGGGCGGGCAAGGTGGTGGTGGTGGCCGGATTTCAGGGGCGTGATGAGCACAATGCCATCACCACCCTGGGCCGGGGCGGCTCCGATACCACTGCGGTGGCGATCGCGGCGGCTCTGGAGGCAGACGAATGCCAGATATTCACCGACGTGGACGGGGTCTATACCACGGATCCGCGCATCGAACCCAAGGCCCGTCGCCTCGCCACCATCACCTTCGAGGAGATGCTGGAGATGGCGAGCCTGGGAGCCAAGGTGCTGCAGATCCGGTCGGTGGAATTTGCGGGCAAGTACCGGGTGCCGCTAAGGGTGCTGTCGAGCTTCGTCGATGGCGAGGGAACCTTAATCACATATGGAGGTGAGAGGATGGAAGCTCCCCTGGTATCGGGCATAGCGTTCAACCGCAACGAGGCCAGCCTGACCATACTCGGTGTGCCGGACAGGCCCACGGTCGCGGCCCAGATCCTGGGTCCCATCAGCGATGCCAATATCGACGTGGACATGATTGTTCAGAATACGTTGGGGGATGGCAGTGCAGATTTTACCTTCACGGTGAATCGCGATGACTACCGTCGGGCCCGCGCCCTGCTGGAGCAGACCGCCAGCGACCTGGGGGCGGCCTGTGTTCAGGGCAATGGTGAGATAGCCAAGGTCTCCATCGTCGGGGTAGGGATGTGGAATCACCCTGGCGTGGCCCGCACCATGTTCAAGGTACTGGGTGAGGAGGGCATCAACATGCAGTTGATTTCCACCTCTGAAATCAAGATATCCGTGGTGATTGACGAGAAGTATCTGGAGCTGGCGGTGCGGTCCCTGCATGGCGCCTTTGGGCTGGATCAGGCGCCGAGCGAACAGCCGCTGGGCAACAATCCCTGATTGATTTAGTTTCAACCATTTACCATATCGATATCTTTGTAAGATAATGTCCCGTGTCGATATGAATACAAAACAGGATACAGGAGCAAGCGAATGCTGATTTTGACTCGTCGTGTAGGGGAAACCCTGATGATTGGTGACGAAGTGACTGTCACCGTACTGGGCGTGAAAGGCAACCAGGTACGCATCGGTGTGAATGCACCGAAAGAGGTTTCAGTACACCGCGAAGAGATCTACATGCGGATACAGGCCGAGAAAGTACCGGGCCAGCCGAGTTTCTAAGCCGCTTTTCATAGCTGCGTTCAGGCGACACCTTCCCGTGTCGCCTTTTGTTTTTCTGGGGGCTCAGCACGCTCTGCAAGGCAGCAAACTGCGGGATAAGTATCGATTTTGTTTGAATATTCCACGCTTTGACCAAATGCTGAGCGAACACGCTTTTTTCTACAAAAAAGTGTTTGACTAAAAATCCCTGTGAAGTATTATCAGCCCCGCAAACGGAGAGGTGGCCGAGAGGCTGAAGGCGCTCCCCTGCTAAGGGAGTATGCGGCTTATACCCGCATCGGGGGTTCGAATCCCCCCTTCTCCGCCATTTGCGCCCGTAGCTCAGCTGGATAGAGTACCTGGCTACGAACCAGGTGGTCAGAGGTTCGAATCCTCTCGGGCGCACCATATTACGACTCGCAAGGGTCATGTGTTGACCATCAGCAAGTCAACACGTTAGAAAAGGCTTACTGATGAGTAAGCTTTTTTTATCGCTTTAAATCAGGGCGCCCGTAGCTCAGCTGGATAGAGTACCTGGCTACGAACCAGGTGGTCGGAGGTTCGAATCCTCCCGGGCGCACCATTTAAGGCACAACAAATTTCATGAGCGCCCGTAGCTCAGCTGGATAGAGTACCTGGCTACGAACCAGGTGGTCAGAGGTTCGAATCCTCTCGGGCGCACCATTTTGAAAGCAGTACACAAAAGTTTGTGAGCGCCCGTAGCTCAGCTGGATAGAGTACCTGGCTACGAACCAGGTGGTCAGAGGTTCGAATCCTCTCGGGCGCACCATTTTTGAAAGCAGTAAAAAAGTTGATGAGCGCCCGTAGCTCAGCTGGATAGAGTACCTGGCTACGAACCAGGTGGTCAGAGGTTCGAATCCTCTCGGGCGCACCATACAGACAGCCTCGACGTCAGTCGGGGCTGTTTTTTATTTGCGCTATTCCCCCAGGCCGTGGGGCTCTGCTGCCCTGATGGCGGGTCATGTGCCCTCTCATTGAACGACACCGGCTGTTCCTGCCATTTGCTGTTCCCATCGCACTCTCCCATCGCACTCTCCCATCGTACTCCCCCCATCGTACTCCCCCCATCGCACTCTCCCATCGCACTCTCTCATCGCACTGCCCATCGTCGTCTTGTCATCTCTCGACCTTGTAGCAGACCCTGTCATTCAGCCTCTTGTCATCCCCACCCAATGCCACCTCCAGTCATTCACAGGCGCTGCTGCCGGCCGCTCGCATCACGAGGGGACATGGGGCCAGGCTCTGGACGTTGCACACCTTGGCGGGCGGCAGTGGCTTCTGGCGGGCAATAAAAAAGGATGCCGCAGCATCCTTTCTCCCTCCCTTATCCGCGCCTCAGCTCTTGAGCCACTTGCGGATGCGGTTGGCATCACCGATGGGGGTGCGCTTGCCGAAGGAGTTGAGCAAGACGATGGCCAGCTCCTTGCTGTCCGGTTTGGCACGCATCAGCAGGCAGCGGCCCGCCTCGTTGGTAAAGCCGGTCTTGGAGAGGCGCACGTCCCAGTCCGGGTTCTTGACCAGGGGATTGGTGTTGTTGAAATGGAGGCTGTAGCCCGGGGAGTGAAAACGCATCTCTTGGTCGCCGTCCTGGGTGAACTGGCGGATCAGCGGTTGGCGATAGGCGGCCGAGAGGAGCCTGGCCAGATCCTGGGCGGTGGAGACATTGCCGCTGGAGAGGCCGGTGGCATCATGGAAACGGCTGTTGCGCATGCCAAGTTGTTTGGCCTTGTGGTTCATGGCACGGATGAAGGCGGCGCGTCCCCCCGGGTAGTGGCGGGCAAGCGCCGATGCCATGCGATTCTCCGAAGACATCAGCGCCAGGTGCAGGGCGTCGCGACGGCTGATCCGGGTGCCCATGCGTATGCGGGAGTAGGTGTGCTTGAGGGCATCGCGATCCTGGCCATCCACGGTGAGGATCTGGTTGAGATCCTGCTTGGCATCGAGCACCACCAGCGCCGTCATCAGCTTGGTGAGGGAGGCGATGGGGCGTCGGCTGGTGGCGTTCTTCTGGTAGAGCGTCTTGCCGCTGTGTACGTCCAGCACCAGGGCGCTGCTCGAGCGCAGCTGCAGCTTGGCCGGGTTGGGCGCTGCCATGGCCTGGGCGGGCAGAAACAGGCCAGCCAATGTACTCAACAGCGCCAAGGCGCGGATCTGACCCCTCATACGACACTCCATCCAACACGAGAAAAAAGGCGGTAGATTCACGCATTTTTGCCCCGGCTTTACAAGGGGCCCAGCGGCTATTTTATTAATGAGCGTGATTAAAAAAGGCCATGTGATCATGGCCTCTTCGCTTACAGTGGCAGTCGCCCCGGCGCCCGCTTGCGCCGCACCAGGGTGCGCCAGAGCAGGGCCAGCAGACCGGCGGCGAGCAGCACCAGTGGCAGGTAGAGGATGATGCTGAGAAACTGGGTCTCGTACTGGGCCGCCAGCTTGGTGTGGCTCAGGTAGTAACCCAGGCTGACCAGGGGGCTGACCCAGAGGATGGAGCTGACGAGATTCACCATCAGGAAGCGCCCCTGGGGGATCTCGGTGGCCCCGACGATATAGGGGTAGACGGTGCGCACGAAGGCGATGTAGCGTGCCGTGATCAGGGTCAGGATGCCGTACTTGTCCAGCAGGTAAAACACCTTCTGCTTGTGCTTCTCGTCCATGTGGGACATCAGGCGGTGGTAGGTGCGGGTGTGGCCGAGCAGGCGACCCTGCATGTAGCCGAGCCAGGTACCGACGAAGGTGGCCAGGATCAGCAGGGGGACCACCCAGAGGGAGAACACGCCCTGATAGATGAGCACCCCCGTCAGCAGCAGCAGGCTGTCGCCTGGCAGAAATGCCGTGAGGATGAAGCCATTCTCCAGCGCCAGAAACGTCAGCAGCACACCGCAGACCATGAAGGCCATCCTGGGATCGGACAGGGTGACCAGATCCTGGGACATGAAGGCGTGCGCCAGTTGATAGAACTGTTCCATCGCGTTTACTCCGCGGCTTGCGCCGTCTGCTCGGGCGCGGGCGTCGCCAGCACCTTGTCGATACGCAGACCATCCATGTCGACGATTTCCAATTGCCACTGAGCCAGGGCAACCTGATCCCCGGTCTGGGGCATGCGCCCCAGCAGCATCATGATGAGACCACCCAGGGTGTGATAGTGGTGCTCCTCCTCCTCCGGCAGCCGGTTGAGCCCCAGGCAATCCTTCAGCTCGGGCAGGGGGATGAGGCCGTCGAGCAGCAGGCTGCCGTCGGCGCGCTGGTAGACCCAGTGATCCTGGGCCTCCCCTTGTTGAAAGTCACCGGCCAGGGCTTCCAGCAGATCCTGCTGGGTGACCAGCCCCTGCAACTCGCCATATTCATCCACCACCAGCACCATGTGCTCGGCGTGGCTGCGAAAATGGTTGAGCAGCTCCAGGCCGTTGAGGGTCTCCGGCAGCAGGCTGCCATCCTGGGTGAGGGCCGCCAGACTGATGGCCTCACCGCGCACATAGGCGTGCAGTACCTTGTTGACGTTGAGTATGCCCACCAGGTTGGAGAGGCTGCCGTCGCACACCGGGAAGAAGCTGTGGCCATACTCCACCATGCGCATCAGGTTGACCTCGGTGGGTTGGGCCAGATCCAGATAGCGGATGTCGCTGCGGGGCACCATCATGGACTCGAGGCGGCGCTCGTCGAGGCGAAACACGTTGCGCAGCATGGTGCGCTCATGGTCCTCGATGACCCCGGCCTGGGAGCCCTCCTCCAGCATGGCGTGGATCTCCTCCTGGGTCAGCTGATGGCTGTTCTCCTGGCTGATCCGCAGCAGCCGCAGGCAGCCATGGGTCGAGGCGGAGAGCAGCCAGACGAAGGGGCGGGTCAGGGTCGCCAGCCAAAGCATGGGGCGAGCCACCAGGCAGGCGATGCGCTCCGGGCTGATCTGGCCGAGACGCTTGGGTACCAGTTCGCCGACGACGATGGAGAGATAGGTGACGCTGACCACCACCAGCACGGTGGCGAGCAGGCTGCTGGCACTGGCGCTCAGCCCCCACTCCTGCAGCCAGAGGGCGAAGGGCTGGGCCAGCACGGATTCACCATAGATACCGTTGAGCAGGCCTATGCTGGTGATGCCTATCTGCACCGTAGAGAGAAAATGGGTGGGATCCTCGGCCAGCCGCAGGGCGATGGCGGCCGATCCTGAGCCTTCGGCGGCGAGTTTGCCGAGCCGCGCCTTGCGGGCCGTGACGATGGCGATTTCAGACATGGCAAAAATGCCGTTCAGTACGATCAATCCAATCAGGATCAACATTTCCATACAGGAAGCTAACTCCACGGGGTGAATACTGCGGCAGTGTAATGAATTTGACGAGGCAGCGCTTGTAAAACTCATGACGGCGCGTCGGCACGGCGGCCAGGGGAAACAAAAAAGCCCCCTGCAGGCAGGGGGCTCTTGGGAGGGGCGGACCCTTTACAGGGCGGCGATCTCGGCCTGCTGGGCCTCGAGTTTCACCAGCTGGTGACGGTAATCTTCCAGCTTCTCGCGCTCCTTGGCGATGACGGCGTCCGGCGCCTTGGCGACGAAGGCCTCGTTGCCGAGCTTGCCTTCGATGCGGCCGCACTCACCCACCAGCTTGGCGACTTCCTTGGCCAGACGGGCCAGTTCGGCCTCCTTGTCGATGAGACCGGCCATGGGGATCATCAGCTCGGTGGCACCGATCAATTTCTTGACCGACAGCGGGGCGGTTTCACCATCCGCCAGCACCCGGATGGACTCCAGACGGGCCAGGGACTTGAGGAAGGCCTCGTTGTCACCGGCGCGCTGGGCGTCCTTGCCATCGCATTTGAGCAGCACGTTGAGGGCCACGCTCGGGGCCACGTTCATCTCGGCGCGGATGTTGCGGATGCCGACGATAAACTCCTTCACCCACTCCTGATCCGCCATGGCAGCGTCATCTACCTTGGCGGCATCGAATTCCGGGAAGGCCTGCACCATGATGGTGTCGGCGTGTACGCCGGCCAGCGGGGCCACCGACTTCCAGATGGTCTCGGTGATGAAGGGGATGATGGGGTGTGCCAGACGCAGCAGGGTTTCAAGGACGCTGACGAGGGTGTGGCGGGTGGCGCGCTGCTCCGCCTCTGAGCCCTTGCCCAGCACCGGCTTGGTCAGCTCCAGATACCAGTCGCAGAACTGGTTCCAGATAAATTCGTACAAGACGCCGGCCGCGATATCGAAGCGGTAGGTATCCAGCGCGGTGCGGAAGTCGCGGATAGCCACTTGCAGCTGGGACTGGATCCAGCGATCCGCCAGGCTGAACTGCATCTCGCCGCCATTGCCTTGCGAAGAGAAGCCGCAATCCTGGTCTTCGGTATTCATCAGCACGTAGCGGGAGGCGTTCCACAGCTTGTTGCAGAAGTTGTTGTAGCCGTCCAGGCGCTTCATGTCCCAGTTGATGTCACGACCGGTAGAGGCCAGCGCCGCCAGGGTGAAGCGCAGGGCGTCGGTACCGTGGGCCTCTATCCCTTCCGGGAACTGCTTGGCGGTACGCTTGCCGATCTTCTCGGCCATCTGCGGCTGCATCATGTTGCCGGTGCGCTTCTCCAGCAGATCTGCCAGGGAGATGCCGTCGATCATGTCGAGGGGATCGAGCACGTTGCCCTTGGACTTGGACATCTTCTGGCCTTCTTCGTCGCGGATGAGGCCGGTGATGTAGACGGTCTTGAACGGGACCTGTGGCTGGCCGTTTTCGTCCTTGATGAAGTGCATGGTCATCATGATCATCCGGGCAATCCAGAAGAAGATGATGTCGAAGCCGCTCATCAGCACGTCGGTCGGGTGGAAGGTCTTGAGTGCCTCTGTGTTGTTTGGCCAGCCCAGGGTGGAGAAGGTCCACAGGGCGGAGCTGAACCAGGTGTCGAGCACGTCTTCGTCCTGACGCAGCACGGTCACGGACGGAATGTTGTGCTTGGCGCGCACCTCGGCTTCATCACGGCCCACATAGACCTTGCCGGCCTCGTCATACCAGGCCGGGATGCGGTGACCCCACCACAGCTGACGGGAGACGCACCAGTCCTGAATGTCGCGCATCCAGGAGAAGTACATGTTTTCGTACTGCTTGGGCACGAACTGGATGCGGCCATCTTCCACCGCCTCGATGGCGGTCTTGGCCATGGGCGCCACGCGCACGTACCACTGGTCGGTCAGCATGGGCTCGATGGGCACGCCGCCGCGATCGCCGTAAGGCTGTTGCAGCACGTGATCCTTGATCTCGGCCAGGAGGCCCAGCTCGTCCAGCCTGGCGACGATGGCCTTGCGGGCGGCGAAGCGCTCCATGCCGGCGAACTCGCTCGGCAAGGTGGCGTCATAGGCTGTGCTCGGGTTGCCGTTGGTGTCGACCACTTCGGCCTCGGCACGCACGTGGGCGTCAAGGGTGAAGATGTTGATCATCGGCAGGCTGTGGCGCTTGCCCACTTCGTTATCGTTGAAGTCGTGGGCCGGGGTGATCTTCACGCAGCCGGTGCCCTTCTCCATGTCGGCGTGCTCGTCGGCGACGATGGGGATGAGGCGATTCACCAGCGGCAGCAGGATGTGCTGGCCGATCAGCGCCTTGTAGCGGGGGTCTTCCGGGTTCACGGCGACGGCGGTATCCCCCAGCATGGTCTCCGGGCGGGTGGTGGCGACGATCAGGTGATCCTGACCATCGCTGGTCTTGGCGCCGTTGGCGAGCGGGTAGCGCAGGTGCCACATGTGGCCCTTGATCTCGCGGTTTTCCACTTCCAGATCGGAGATGGCGGTGTTGAGCTTGGGATCCCAGTTCACCAGACGCTTGCCGCGGTACATCAGGCCATCTTCGTAGAGACGCACGAACACTTCCTGCACGGCGGCCGAGAGACCCTCATCCATGGTGAAGCGCTCGCGCTCCCAGTCCACGGAGTCGCCGAGGCGGCGCATCTGACGGGTGATGGTGCCGCCGGACTCTTCCTTCCACTGCCAGATCTTGTCGATGAAGGCGTCACGGCCGTAGTCGTGACGGGTCTTGCCCTCTTCGGCGGCGATCTTGCGCTCCACCACCATCTGGGTGGCGATACCGGCGTGGTCGGTGCCCGCCTGCCACAGGGTGTTCTTGCCCTGCATGCGGTTGTAGCGGATCAGGGTGTCCATCAGGGTCTGCTGGAAGGCGTGACCCATGTGCAGGCTGCCGGTGACGTTGGGCGGCGGGATCATGATGCAGAAGGAGTCTTTGCTGGTGTCGCCGTGGGGCTTGAAGTAACCCTGGGCTTCCCAGTGCTGATAGAGCGCCTGTTCGATGGCGTTGTGATTAAAAGTCTTTTCCATGGTCTCGCCGTAATCTGGATGGATGGATTCTGGTGCTGGATCTCGCGGGGCAGTCAGGGCTGCGCCGGATCCGGGGGAGCAACGGGCTGATCCCTCATCTCGAGGGTGTGGCCTGCCTGGCGATAGTGCTTGTAGCGCTCGCGGGCTTGCTGCTTCTGCGTTTCGTCAGTGGGGACAAAATCTACCACTTGAGCGAAGTGTCCTGCAAACAAAGGTGTCTGCCGGGCCAGGTTGATGAGGCGGGCATAGCGCCGCTTCGGTGGCTGATGGCCTATCTCCACCGGAGCCTGACCGCTCTCTCCCTGCAACTGGTGCGGCACGAAGCGATCCGGCGGCAGTTGCCACAACAGCTCGTCCAGGCGCAGGGCCTGGGCCTCATCGTCGCAAAACAGGTAGAGGTGGCCCGCGCTCCACGACTCGGCCGCCAGCTGGCAGGCGAGGCGCTCGACTGCAGACGCCTGCGCGTCGTCCGGCTCACTCATCAGGTAAAAGGTCACTTGGCTCATCAGGTTGATCCCGTTTGGCTGTGACGGACGCTTGACCGCCGCGAGGGTCGACGGCGGGTATGCCTGCCGACGCTCAATGAAACAAGGAAGAGGCGAGCCTCTTCCTTGTGGTACTGGGCAACTCCCGGGCTTCCGACGCATCCATCGGAAGGGGCAGGGGAGTTACTCCTTCTCTTCGATATCGACGCCGGCCCGGTTGAGCAGGAACTGGGTCAG
This sequence comes from Aeromonas crassostreae, assembly GCF_054052445.1. Taxonomy (NCBI): domain Bacteria; kingdom Pseudomonadati; phylum Pseudomonadota; class Gammaproteobacteria; order Aeromonadales; family Aeromonadaceae; genus Aeromonas; species Aeromonas crassostreae. Next base: position 221,547 of record NZ_JBSTYM010000002.1, read on the forward strand.
CAGGGGCACGGGGCGCCCGGTGGCGCCCTTGTCCTTGCCGCTCTTCCAGGCGGTACCGGCCACATCCAGGTGGGCCCAGTTGTACTTCTTGGCAAAGCGCGACAGGAAGGCGGCGGCGGTGATGGTGCCGGCCGGACGGCCCCCTATGTTGGCCATGTCGGCAAACGGGCTCTCCAGCTGTTCCTGGTACTCGTCGAACAGGGGCAGGCGCCAGGCGCGATCGCCCGCCTGCTCGGAGGCACCCAGCAGCTCGTGGGCCAGGGGGTTGTGGTTCGCCAGCAGGCCCGAGGTGTGGTGGCCCAGGGCGATGATGCAGGCACCGGTCAGGGTGGCCACGTCGATGACCGTATCCGGGTCGAATCTGTCCACATAGGTGAGGGCGTCGCACAGCACCAGGCGACCCTCGGCGTCTGTGTTGAGCACTTCGATGGTCTGGCCGGACATGGAGGTGAGGATGTCGCCCGGGCGATAGGCGTTGCCACCCGGCATGTTTTCACAACCTGCCAGCACGCCGACCACGTTGATGGGCAGTTGCAGCTCGGCCAGGGCGTGCATGGTGCCGAGCACGGAGGCGGCGCCACCCATGTCGTACTTCATCTCGTCCATGCCGTCCGCCGGCTTGATGGAGATGCCGCCGGAATCGAAGGTCAGCCCCTTGCCCACCAGCACGATGGGCTTGGCCTCGGGATGACCCTTGTATTCGATGATGGCCATCATGGCTTCGTTTTCGGAGCCGCGGGCCACCGCCAGGTAGGAGTTCATGCCGAGCTCGGCCATCTCCTGCTCACCCACCACCTTGGTGGTGATGTTGTCGAAGGCATCGGCCAGACGGCGGGCCTGGGAGGCGAGATAGGCCGGGTTGCAGACGTTGGGCGGCATGTTGGCCACGTCGCGGCAGACGCGCACCCCCTTGGCCACGGCCAGACCGTGGGCGATGGCTTTCTCGCCTATGGTCAGTTCCCGACGCGTCGGCACGTTGAACACCAGCTTGCGCAGGGGGCGGCGTGGCTCGGCCTTGTTGGTCTTGAACTGGTCGAAACTGTAGAGGCCCGCCTTGGTGCTCTCCACCGCCTGACGCACCTTCCAGTAGGTATCCCGGCCCTTGACGTGCAGCTCGGTCAGGAAGCAGACCGCCTCCATGGAGCCGGTTTCGTTCAGGGTGGTGATGGTCTTGTTGATGATCTGCTTGTATTGGCGTTCGTCGAGCTCCCGCTCCTTGCCACAACCCACCAGCAGCACCCGCTCGCTCAGCACGCCCGGTACTTGATGGAGCAGCAGCATCTGGCCTGGTTTCCCTTCCAGGTCACCACGGCGCAGCAGCGAGCTCAGGTAGCCATCGCTGATCTTGTCCAGTTGTTCGGCCACCGGAGAGAGGCGGCGGGGTTCAAACACACCGACCACGACGCAGGCGCTGCGCTGCTTCTCAGGACTGCCACTCTTTACACTGAACTCCATGGAATCTCCTACATCCTAAAGACAAAAGGCACCTTTTATTGAATAATGCAGTGCTTGTTGGGTATCAGAGGCGGAGCGAACAGCCACAGGCTCCGCAGTTCAAACTGGTAAAAATCCAATATAGGGCCCTATTTTTCAGGCATTCGACTAAAAACACAAGTTTACTTGGGAATGACTGTGATCGTTTTCCGATATTTGTTCAGGGAAACCCTGAAAACCCAGCTGGCGGTGTTGTTCGTACTCCTGCTTATCTTCGTCAGCCAGCAATTCATCAAGATCATTGGCGATGCCGCCGATGGCGAGGTGCCGACGCGCCTGATCTCCACCCTGATGCTGCTCAACCTGCCCAATATGGCGCTGCTGATGCTGCCTATCAGTCTGTTTTTGGCCATCTTGTTCGCTCACGGTCGTCTCTATGCCGAAAGTGAGATGACTGTGATGCATGCGGTGGGGGTGAGCCCGCGCCGAGTCATGCTGACCACCATGGTGCTGGCCCTGCTGACCGCCCTGGTCGCCGGCTTCAACACCGGCTGGGTCGCGCCGCTCGCCAAGGAGCGCGAGTATCAGGTGATCGACGAGTTCAAGGCCGATCCCGGCATCTCCTTCCTGCAGGCGGGGCGTTTCATGGATCTCGATGGCGGCAAGCTGGTGGCCTATATCCAGGATCTCAATGACAAGGGATCCGTGCTGCAGAAGATCTTCGTGCTGCAGCGGGCCCAGGGCACGACGCCGCCCTCCGTGGTGATCGCGACCGAAGGACAGGTGACGGTGGATGAGAATGGTCTGCAGTGGCTGACCCTGAAGGATGGCTCTCGCTACGAGGGGGACTTCAATACCAAGAAATTCCAGATCTCCGATTTTCGGGAATACAGCCTGGTGATCCGTCAGCAGGAGGCGGAGCACTCCAATCGCAAGTCGGCGGCCAAGCCGACCATGGAGTTGTTTGGTACCCAGGATAACCAGCTGATGGCCGAATTGCAGTGGCGCATCTCCCTGCCGCTCTCCATCCCTGTGCTCACCTTCCTGGTGGTGCCGCTGGCCCGGGTCAATCCGCGCCAGGGTCGCTACGCCAAGCTGCTGCCGGCCATCCTGCTCTATCTCTCCTATTTCCTGTTGCTGTCCGCGGCGCGTTCTGCCATCGACAGCGGCCGCCTGCCCCACTGGCCCGGCATGTTCTGGGTGCCGATGGCCTATCTGCTGTTGATCGGGGTGCCGCTCAACCTGCAGGGGACCGCCTGGTGGAACGGGGCCAAGGGCCGCTTCTTCAACACGGGATCCGCCGATGCTGCCAAATAGGAATGCTGCCGATGCGTGACATTCTCGACAGGCATGCTCATAGGGCCGCCTTTATGTCGGACCTCTGCCGTGCGCGATATTTCAAGAGAAAAAGCATGATGCTGCAATATAGGAACCTCTGCTGATGTTTGGCATTCTCGACAGATACATAGGCCGGGTCATCTTCATGTCGATCCTGTTGTGCGAGGTGACCCTGGTCGGCCTCTCCGCCCTCATCAAGTATGTGGAGCAGCTCAAGTCGGTTGGCGATGGCAACTATGACATGGTGAGCGCCTTCTATTTCGTCATGCTCTCCATGCCCAAGGAGGCGGTGCTCTTCTTCCCGCTGGCGGCGCTGCTGGGTGGCCTCATCGGCCTCGGCCAGCTGGCGAGCAGCTCCGAGCTGGTGGTGATGCAGGCGGCGGGTCGCTCCAAGCTCAGCATAGTGGTGGCGGCGCTCAAGACGGCCATTCCGCTGATGCTGGTGTTCAGCCTGGTGGGTGAGTATGTGGCCCCCATCGCCAAGCGCACCGCAGACGATATCAAGGCCGGTGCCATGTCCGAGGGGCGACTGACCATCTCGGCATCCGGGGTATGGGCGCGGGACGGCAACAACTTCGTCAGTATCAACGGGGTGCGCAACGACGGCGCCCTGACCGGCATCACCCTCTACCGTTTCACCCCGGCGCGCAAACTGATCGATGTGGTGCAGGCCCAGGAGGGGATGTTCGAGCAGCACCACTGGGTGCTGAAATCGGTCCATGCCACCCGCTTCGATGATCCGACCCGGGTCGTGAGCGAAGATCTGCCCCAGATGACCTGGCAATCGGATCTTACCCCCAAGCAGCTGGGTGTGGTCAGTATCGATCCCGAGAACCTCTCCATCTCCGGGCTGCGGGACTATGTCGGCTATCTGGATGCCAACAAGCAGGATGCGGGGCGCTACAAGCTGGAGCTGTGGCGCAAGCTGCTGGCGCCGCTCTCCGTGGTGGCCATGATACTGCTGGCCTCCTCCTTTATCTTCGGGCCGCTGCGCTCGGTGAGCATGGGGGCACGGATGCTGATGGGGATCATGACCGGCTTCGTGGTCTATGTGAGCGATCGGGTGTTCGGCCCGGTCAGCCTGGTCTATTCGGTCCCCCCCATCATAGCGGCCGTGGCGCCCAGCCTGCTGTTCGGTGGTGTGTCCCTCTACATACTGAGTCGCAGGCGCTAGCCGGCCAGACAGCAAAAAGGGCACCTGGGTGCCCTTTTTGCTGTCTGCTCTTGGTCATGACTTGTTGAGCATGTTCAGGTTCTCTTCCTTGCTCAGTACGATGACCTCGCACTCTGCCCAGATATCCTGGAACGCCTTGGGTCGCTCGCCGCCCAGCAGGCACATCAGATTACCCAGGCCGAAGGCCGCCGTGGCGAGCCGGATCAGGGCCTGGGTGATGCGAATATTGCTGCCATCCACATTCTGGATGCGCAGCCGCCAGGCACGCATGCCGATGGTCTGGCCGGCCCGGGTCCAGAACCAGACATAGAATCCCATGATCACCAGCGCCAGCCAGGCGCTGTAGAGGGGGCTGGTCAGCAGCCAGCTGGCATCTCTGCCCTCGGGCACGGTCGCCAGGCCGGTGACGAGCAGCAACTGGGCCACCCCCATGCCGATGAAGCCGGCGATCACCAGCAGCGAGATGACCACCAGGTAGTCATAGAGCAGGGCGCCGAGGCGGCGTAACAGACCTGCGGAGGGGTGAGTGTGGACGGGGGGCGTCGCCGGAGGAGGCGTGACTGACTTGCGCTTGGCCATGGGGGTTTTCCATCAAGAAGTTGAGGGCATTCTAAGTAACTGGGCAATCGACGGCAAGACGTTGAATAAATGAGCAAACAGCGAGAGGCCGGTGAAAAACACCTTGCATGGTCAGGCGCCATTCGTATAATCCCTCGCAGTTGCCCGGGTGGCGAAATCGGTAGACGCAGCGGATTCAAAATCCGCCGTTGCAAGACGTGTCGGTTCGAGTCCGACCCCGGGCACCATCATCAAACCAGCTCACATGCTGGTTTTTTTGTGCCTGCAATTTGGCCGGATCTCCGCTAAACTCTGCCACCCTTTATTCGGGGTCGCCGGGTCAGCCCTGCTTCCACCCTTTCTTCTATGCCTTCGGAGCCGCTCATGCCGTTAGTGGGACACCAACATCAGATCGATATTCTGGAACTGACCGACAAGGGGGATGGCAGGGGTCGCCTGTTCGATCGCCCGCTGTTTGTCGAGGGTCTGCTGCCCGGTGAGCAGGCGCTGGTCGAGTTGACCGAGGTCAAACCGAACTATCTGCACGGCAAGCTGGTCGAGCTGACCCAGCCGTCCGCCGACAGGGTCGCCGATTTCTGCCCCAACACAGAGTGTGGCGGCTGCCAGGTGCGGCCGCTGGCCTATCCGGCCCAGCTCAAGCTGAAACAATCCCTGGTGCAGAGCGCGCTGGATCAGGTCGGGCTGGGTGAGACCCAGGTCAACACCATCCTCGGCATGGACAGCCCGTTCGCCTACCGCAACAAGGCGCAGTACGCCGTGCGTGGCAGCGAGGCGGGGGCCGAGATCGGCTTCTACCGCAAGCACTCCCATGATCTCATCACCGCCGACGACTGCGCGGTGCAGGACTCCCTGCATGTGGAGCTCAATGCCCGGGTGCGTGGCTGGATGCGCGCGCACGACATCGCAGCCTATGACGAGGTGGCCCACACCGGCTGCGTGCGCAACCTGATGACCCGCAAGGGCTTCAAGAGCGGCGAGCTGATGGTGGTGCTGGTGACCCTGGGTGAAGAGCTGCCGTTTGAAACCGAACTGCTGGCGTGCTTAAGCGATCTGCCCATCACCACGCTGGTGCAGAACATCAATGACGAGCGCACCAACCGCATCCTGGGAACGAGCAACCGCGTGCTGCTGGGGGAAGGGGTGATCCGCGACAAGATCCACGAGCTCGAATTCGAGATCTCGCCCCTCTCCTTCTTCCAGAACAACCCGAGCCAGACCGATGTGCTCTACTCCAAGGCGCTGGAATACAGCGAGCTGACCGGCAACGAGACGGTGTTCGACATCTATTGCGGCATCGGCACCATCTCCCTGTTCCTGGCGGACAAGGCTGCCAAGGTGGTGGGCATTGAGTCGGTGGAGAGCGCCATCTCCGATGCCCGTCGCAATGCCGCCCTCAACGGCATCGAGCACACCGAGTTCCATGTGGGCAAGGCCGAGCAACTGATGCCCGAGCTGCACGCCCAGGGCGTGACCGCCGACGTGGTGGTGATGGATCCGCCCCGCAAGGGTTGTGACAAGGCGGTGCTGCAGACCCTGGTGGCCATGGCGCCACGTCGGCTGGTCTATGTCTCCTGCAACCCCCAGACCCTGGCCCGGGATCTCGCCTGGCTGGTCAAGCAGGGCTTCGTGCTGGACGAGGTGCAGCCGGTGGACATGTTCCCGCATTCCATGCACGTTGAAGCGGTTGCCCGCCTAAGCCTGCCAGCGAAGGCCTGATCGTCGCTGGGCATGTTCCCCCTCGCGCCATGCACGTCGAGGCGGTTGCGCGCCTAAGCCTGCCCGCGAAAGGCTGAGCGGGCTACCTCGCCATGAGGGCATGGCATTAGCCAGATGGCTCTGATAAAAAACGACTCCAAATGGAGTCGTTTTTTATGGTCGGCAGGGCGCCTGAGATGAGCATTCGTTTGGCCGGGGTGGAGGATGCCGCCGCCCTGGATCACTTCTTCCACAACGGGATCGGAAGACCCGCTTCATGCGGTTCGAGGCGGGGAAGTGCCCTCAGATGTCGAGGGGCAGCGCCAGCGTTTGGGGACGAGCAATCAGCGGATGGGGCTGCTGTTGCCGCTCAGCGAGCCATGATGCCGCTGGCACGCCAATTCTTGGCCAGAGAAGAGGCATGAGGCAGGCTGATGGACCGACACAGTGGAGCAAGGAGCAGACCATGAAGCAGAGGTTGCTGGCCTGGCTGGCCCGGTATGATGCCTGGTCACGGCGTTGGGGGCTGGCCCCGGAGTATGGTCGTTGTTGCACGCCCAGGCGTGACGAGGCCCGGGCCGATCGCGGCGAAGAGACGAAGGCGTGCGGGGAAGGCGCCGAACGGTGCACGGCCGAGCGGCAGGGGCGCCGGTGAGCCGCTATGATGCCCCGGGCCTGCGGGGCTAAACTCAAAACTGTCGCTGCCCACCCCTTGGTGGTGCCTACACTCCTTCTTTATATAGCGAGACCCATGTTCCATGCCCTTGTTTGACAGCCATTGTCACCTCGACGCCCCCGCGTTTGATGCCGACCGCACCCACCTGCTGGCCGAATGTCGCATGCGCGGCATCACCGGTTTCATGGTGCCCGCCATCGGCGCCGACAACTGGCAGCGGGTGATGGCGCTCTCGGCCGGGGAGCCCGATATCTGCTTCGCCCTTGGGGTCCATCCCTGTTTCGTGGCGCAGCAACCCCCGGACGTGATGGCCCGGTTGGCGGCGCTGGTGCAGCAGCGGCCTTCGGGGCTGGTGGCCATCGGCGAATGCGGTCTCGATGGGCGTTCCCACCTGCCTCAGGCGGGTCAGCAGGCGCTGTTCGAGGCGCAGATCAGGCTGGCCATGACCCTGGATCTGCCGCTTATCGTGCACTCGGTGCGGGCCAACGACACTGTGCTCAAGCTGCTGCGTCGCCACAGACCCGGTCGGGGCGGCGTGATCCATGCTTTCAGCGGCTCCCTGCACCAGGCCGAGCGCTTCTGGGAGCTGGGGTTCAGGCTGGGGATTGGGGGCACCATCACCTATGAGCGGGCCAACAAGACCCGGGAGGCGGTGGCCGCCATGCCGCTTGAGTCTCTCTTGCTGGAGACGGATTCTCCCGACATGCCCCTTTGCGGCCATCAGGGCATGCGCAATACCCCTCTGTCCCTGCTGCGGGTGCTGGATGAATTGGCCGCTATCAAACGTTTGCCTGTCTCGCATGTTGCTGCGGTGTTATATGAATCCACTCAAGATATTTTCCATCTCGGCAAATAGATATTTAACACCTTGATAACTCTGGGTGAGTTCGGGGTGAAAAAAATACCGGATAAAAATCGTTTGCGGTCTAATTTAACGCCAGTTAGCCGATTTGATGCTTACGAAATGTGACCGCCCTTATACTTTGTCGCGAGCCAGTTAGTATAATGCGCACCCTTGATTGATAAGTTTGGGACACAACTTATTAACAAGTTGGAAGGTGCTACTACGAGGAAGATAACAATGAGTTTGATCATGGGTCTGGTAGGGATGGCAACGCTCATCCTTATCGCGGTGCTGTTTTCCAGCAACCGCAAGGCAATCAATATACGTACCGTGGCAGGTGCGTTTGTTATTCAAGCCGGTCTGGGGGCATTCGTTCTGTATGTTCCGGTAGGCCGCGATATTCTGGTCGGCGTCTCCAGTGCCGTCTCCAGTGTCATCAGCTATGGCCAGGACGGTATTAATTTCCTGTTCGGTGGCCTGGTCAGCGACAAGATGTTTGAAGTATTTGGTGGCGGTGGCTTCGTATTTGCCTTCCGTGTTCTGCCGGTCATCATCTTCTTCTCCTCTCTGATTGCTGTGCTTTATTACCTGGGCATCATGCAGCTGATCATCAAGCTGCTGGGCGGCGCACTGCAGAAAGTGCTGGGCACCTCCCGCACCGAATCCCTCTCCGCGACGGCCAACATCTTCGTCGGTCAGACCGAAGCGCCGCTGGTGGTACGTCCCTTCATCGGCAAGATGACCGACTCCGAGCTGTTTGCCGTCATGTGTGGTGGTCTGGCCTCCGTGGCCGGCTCCGTGCTGGCCGGTTATGCCGCCATGGGCGTCAAGATGGAATACCTGATCGCCGCCTCCTTCATGGCTGCCCCGGGTGGTCTGCTGTTCGCCAAGTTGCTGGTGCCGGAAACCCAGAGCCCGAACTATGACGAAAACAGCGCCGATGGCGACCTGGACGACAAGCCTGCCAACGTGATCGATGCCGCCGCTGCCGGTGCTTCCTCCGGTATGCAACTGGCCCTGAACGTCGGCGCCATGCTGCTGGCCTTCATCGGCCTCATCGCCATGATCAACGGCATCTTCTCCGGTGTGGGCGGCTGGTTTGGCTACCCGCAACTCTCCCTGGAGCTGCTGCTGGGCTGGTTGTTCTCCCCGCTGGCCTTCCTGATCGGTGTACCCTGGAGCGAGGCGACCGTCGCCGGTTCCTTCATCGGCCAGAAGCTGGTAGTGAACGAGTTCGTGGCTTACCTGAACTTCGCCCCCTACCTGAAAGATGAGGTGCTGATCAACGGCGTGGCCATGTCCGACCACACCAAGGCGATCATCTCCTTCGCCCTGTGCGGCTTCGCCAACCTCTCCTCCGTTGCGATCCTGCTGGGTGGTCTGGGCTCCATGGCACCGAACCGTCGCGGCGACATCGCCCGCTTCGGTCTGAAAGCCGTACTGGCCGGGTCTCTGTCCAACCTGATGTCTGCTACCATTGCAGGCTTCTTCCTGGCCCTGTCCGCCATGTAACCGCGGTCAGACAAGCCTTAAGCCGAACGCCACAGCAGATGCTGTGGCGTTCGCATTTGGGGGGCTGACAACCGTTTTCCTCCCTAGACTGATGAGAAAGCGTGAGTCACACGGAGGTGTTATGAACGAAGTGCTACTGGCCATGGCGGCCGGCTTCATCGTCGGCTTGTTGTTTTCCTTCCTCAAGTTGCCGATCCCGGCCCCCCCGGTATTGTCCGGGGTGATGGGGATCGTAGGAGTCTATCTTGGCGGTATCGCCTACTCCTGGTTAGTGACCCGTTTCTTCTCTTAGGGCGGGATGAACAGGCGGATTTGCCCGGTGTGAGATACCCCTGGAATTGGCAAATCCGGCTTGCAAACATGGGGTATCTCGGCTGAAATAGGCGATGCCAGCAGGGTGCTGGCATTGACTAATGCCCACATGAAGTGGGTGTTGGCGGTCAAATGGAATTGATTGGGAAGTCGGGTCTGCGGTTGTCGGCCTTTCTCAAGTCTTCATGGAACCAAGTCCGCACTTTTGTAAGAAAGTGACAGGGCTCTTGCCTTATTTACAGTCTATTGCCCGTGCAGTCGCACTGTATTTCCATGCCCTCAAGCTGAGGTTGAACCTGTCAGCAAATGGCGTTGTCGCAGCTGACATGTCCCCTTGTCGGGCTTAATCAAAGACTTTGGAGAATATCATGACCGATCTGAAACTGGCCGCCCAACGCGCCCTGAACCTGATGGACCTGACCACCCTGAACGATGACGACACCGATCAGAAGGTGATCGACCTGTGCCACAAGGCCAAGTCCCCGGCCGGCCTCACCGCCGCCGTCTGCATCTACCCCCGTTTCATCCCCATCGCGCGCAAGACCCTGCGTGAGATCGGCGCCGCCGACGTGCGCATCGCCACCGTGACCAACTTCCCCCATGGCAACGACGACATCGAGATCGCCGTGGCCGAGACCCGCGCCGCCGTGGCCTACGGTGCCGATGAAGTGGACGTGGTGTTCCCGTACCGCGCCTTCATGGCCGGCAATGAACAGGTCGGCTTCGAGCTGGTCAAAGCTTGTAAGGAAGCCTGTGGTGACAAGGCGCTGCTGAAGGTGATTATCGAGACCGGTGAGCTGAAAGAGGAAGCGCTGATCCGTCGTGCCTCCGAGATCGCCATCGACGCCGGTGCCGACTTCATCAAGACCTCCACCGGCAAGGTGCCGGTCAATGCGACCCCGATCGCTGCCCGCATCATGATGGAAGTGATCAAGGCCAAGAACCCGAAGGTGGGCTTCAAGCCTGCTGGTGGCGTGAAAGACGCCGCCGTGGCCGGTCAGTACCTGGCCATGGCCGAAGAGATCCTCGGCAAGGAGTGGGTATCTCCGCGCACCTTCCGCTTCGGCGCCTCCAGCCTGCTGGCCAGCCTGCTGGCGACTCTGGGCTACGGCGACAAGCCTGCCAATACCAGCGGTTACTGAGTTGATGAGGGGGCGAGTCAGGCTCGCCCCTTGATGCCCGGTCGCAAGGGCCGCGGCAAGGATTCAGCCTTGAGTAACGCCAGCATTGGCGGAGGGAATGAAAGATGTTTTTGCCTCAAGAAATCATTCGCAAGAAGCGCAACGGTGAAGCGCTCAGTACCCAGGAGATCCAATTCTTCGTCCAGGGCATCACCAACAACAGCATAGGCGAGGGGCAGATAGCGGCCCTGGCCATGGCGGTCTACTTCAAAGACATGACCATGGATGAGCGGGTCGCTCTGACCTGCGCCATGCGCGACTCCGGCATGGTGCTGACCTGGGATCACCTGAACCTGGGTGGCCCCATCGTCGACAAGCACTCCACCGGCGGCGTGGGTGACGTGGTCTCCCTGATGCTGGGCCCCATGGTCGCCGCTTGCGGCGGCTTCGTGCCCATGATCTCCGGCCGTGGCCTGGGCCACACCGGCGGCACCCTGGACAAGCTGGACGCCATCCCCGGCTACCAGACCTCGGTCGACAACGACCGCTTCCTGAAAGTGGTGAAAGAGGCGGGCGTGGCCATCATAGGCCAGACCGGCGATCTCGCCCCGGCGGACAAGCGTATCTATGCGGTGCGGGACATCACGGCCACCGTCGAATCCATCGCCATGATCACCGGCTCCATCCTCTCCAAGAAGCTCGCCTCCGGTCTGGAAGCCCTGGTGATGGATGTGAAAGTGGGCTCCGGCGCCTTCATGCCGACCTTTGAAGCATCCGAGGAGCTGGCCAAGAGCATAGTGGCCGTGGCCAACGGCGCCGGCTGCCGCACCTCGGCGCTGCTGACCGACATGAACCAGGTGCTGGCCTCCAGCGCCGGCAACGCAGTGGAAGTGCGCGAGGCGGTACGCTACCTGACCGGTGAGTATCGCAACCCGCGCATCCACGAAGTGACCCTGGCCCTGTGCGCCGAGATGCTGATCTCCGCGGGCCTCGCCAGCGATGAGCATGACGCCCGTACCAAGCTGCAAGCGGTGCTGGACAACGGCAAGGCGGCCGAGATCTTCGGTCGCATGGTGGCCGGCCTCGGTGGTCCGGCGGACTTCATGGAGCGTTACGACAGCTATTTGCCCAAGGCTGGCATAGTGCGCCCCGTGTATGCGACGCAGAACGGTTTCGTGACCGCCATGGATACCCGCGAACTGGGCCTGGCCGTGGTCGCCATGGGCGGTGGTCGCCGCGCCGCCGGGGACAAACTCGATTATGCGGTCGGTCTGACCGACTTTATCCGCCTGGGGCAGAGCGTCGAGGCTGACAAGCCGCTCGCACTGATCCACGCTCAGACAGAAGCTCAATTTGCCGAGGCCGCCCGCATGGTGCAGGCAGCCGTCAAGATCGGTGACACCCGACCCCAGGCGCTGCCCGAGGTTTACCGTCGCATCGGTCTGGCCGATTTGTAACAGGGGGAAGACCCATGAAACGTACCTTTATTCTGATGATGGACTCCTTCGGTATTGGCGCTGCCGCCGATGCCGACAAGTTCGGAGATGTGGGCGCCAACACCCTTGGCCATATCGCCAAGGCCTGCGCCGCCGGTGAAATCGAAGGCCGTGGTGCCCTCAACCTGCCCAACCTCAACAAGTTGGGTCTGGGCCACGCAGGGGAGCAGGCTTCCGGCTACTTCCCGGCAGGCTTGCAGAAAGATATCGAAGTGGTCGGTGCCTACGGCTTCGCCCAGGAGCTCTCCTCCGGCAAGGACACCCCGTCCGGTCACTGGGAGATCGCCGGTGTGCCCGTCTTGTTCGAGTGGGGCTACTTCCACGATCACCACAACAGCTTCCCCCAGGCGCTGCTGGACGCCATCGTCGAGAAGGCGGGTCTGCCCGGGTATCTGGGCAACTGCCACGCCTCCGGTACCCAGGTGCTTGATGACTTGGGTGAGGAGCACATGCGCACCGGCAAGCCTATTCTCTACACCTCCGCCGACTCCGTGTTCCAGATCGCCTGCCACGAAGAGACCTACGGCCTCGAGAAGCTCTATGAGCTGTGCCACATAGTGCGCGAGCTGCTGGAGCCCTACAACATAGGCCGCGTCATCGCGCGTCCGTTCGTGGGCACTGGCAAGGGCGACTTCAAGCGCACCGGCAACCGTCACGACTACTCGGTGCTGCCGCCGGCGCCGACCGTGCTGGATTACATGAAGGATGCGGGGGGCCAGGTGGTCTCCATCGGCAAGATCGCCGACATCTATGCCCAGCAGGGCATCACCAAGCAGGTGAAGGGCACGGGTCTGAGCGAGCTGTGGGACAGAACCCTGGAAGAGGTGAAGGCGGCCGGTGACAACACCATCGTCTTCACCAACTTCGTGGACTTCGACTCCTCCTACGGTCACCGCCGTGACGTCAAGGGCTACGCCGATGCGCTGGAGTATTTCGACTCCCGCCTGCCGGAGCTGTTCGAGATACTGCAAGACGGCGATGTGGTGGTGCTGACCGCCGACCACGGCTGTGACCCGACCTGGAGCGGCACCGACCACACCCGCGAATACATCCCCGTGCTCTTCTACGGCAAGCCGGTCAAGGCGGGCTCCGTCGGCCGTCGCGAGACCTTCGCCGACATCGGCCAGAGCATCGCCGCCTACCACGGTCTGCCCAAGCTGCAATACGGTACCAGTTTCCTGTAACTGACCCGCCCGCCACTTCGGCGGCGGGCAATTTTATAAAACAATAAAACTCAACCTAGTGTGAAGGAATCAAGAGAATGGCAACTCCTCATATCAATGCAAAAGATGGCGCCTTTGCTGATACCGTACTGATGCCGGGCGACCCCCTGCGTGCCAAGTACATCGCCGAGACCTTCCTGGAGAACGTCGAGCAGGTGTGTGACGTGCGCAGCATGCTCGGCTTCACCGGCACCTACAAGGGCCGTCGCATCTCCGTCATGGGCCACGGCATGGGCATCCCGTCCTGCTCCATCTATGCCAAAGAGCTGATCACCGACTACGGCGTGAAGACCCTGATCCGTGTGGGCTCCTGCGGCGCCGTGCGTGAAGACGTCAAACTGCGTGACGTGGTGATCGGCATGGGTGCCTGCACCGACTCCAAGGTCAACCGTCTGCGCTTCAAGGATCACGACTTCGCCGCCATCGCCGACTTCGATCTGGTTGCCAATGCCGTGCAAGCCGCCAAGAACAAGGGCACTCCGGTGCGCGTGGGCAACATCTTCTCCGCCGACCTGTTCTACACCCCGGATCCCTCCATGTTCGACGTCATGGAAAAATACGGCATCCTGGGTGTCGAGATGGAAGCCGCCGGCATCTACGGCGTGGCCGCCGAGTACGGTGCCCGTGCTCTGACCATCTGCACCGTCTCCGATCACATCCGTACCGGCGAGCAGACCACTTCCGAAGAGCGTCAGCTGACCTTCAACGACATGATCGAAATCGCACTGGACTCTGTCCTGCTGGGCGACAAGTAATCCCCATTCACATCATGCAAAACGGCGACCCTCGGGTCGCCGTTTTTTTATGCTTCATTTGGGGAGTCAGCCCGGAGGGCCTGGTGTGCCGTCTATCCTTTCTGGTTGAGCACCACGAGAGCAACACCATGAAACCAATGCATATCCTGACTCAGCTGATCTTCATTCTGATGCCGAACATAGCGTGAGCCCGCGAGGGGCAGCTGGCCCCGCATCCCCTCCTGTGATCTCAATCACGCCGCTCTGGGCCCCTGCTATTCGCCAAGATCCTATGGTAGATAAAGAGCCCTAATCACCCTCTTGGCTAACCACCAGCGACCAGCTCTTGTCGGGATCGAACAGCTGGATCGCCTCAACGACCGTTGCCGTGTCTGCCCCCAGATCCTTTTGATAAACCCGTCCCTCGTGATTCACCATGAAGGTCATCACCCCACTGTTGGCATAATCGGCCGGCCAGGCGATCAGGGCGACACCGTCTCTTAATTGCCCGTCGACAAAGTACTCTTTACTCCCCCCATTGGCCGCGGCTCCTTGGGCATACAAGATGCGGTAGTAGTAGCCATGATAGGGGGTGCGTTGACCGACCACGGCCTTGTAGCCCTCTGCCGCGGCACTGACGACCTCCTCTCCGGCCGGGCTTGCTGGTTCACCCTCGCCCACAGGCCAATAGAGCCCATTTTGTTGTCCTGCATCACTGCGTAGTTTGGCCGCAAAGAGTCCCGCAGTCTGGCCATCATGCCCCACGGCGGCGTACTCCAGCTGTGCGTCGATAAAGCCACGGCACACCGCAATCGCCCCCAACTCATTTCGACCGATGCGGCGATAGACGATCTCTTTGGCACCTGCGGCGCCATCGAGAGACCACTTGCCCTCTGCGGCCACGAGGGGGATGGGCAGTGGCCAATCCGACTCCCCCACGACCAGGATCATTTTGTCCTTCCCTTCGGCCACCAGTTGGTGCTTGCTCTTGAAGCTAGCGACGAAGGCGGTGCGATCATTGGCATCGGCCACCTCATCCCCCGAGGTGATGGCCTCCTCACTGTTTTCGCCGAGTAGCTGGGTCAGTGCGGCGACGTCGTTCCGCTCCAGGGCCGTGATCAGGGCCTGTACCGCGTCATCCGGGGTGGCGAAGGTGCGCTGTGCCATGGCGCTTGCGTCGCTGGCAACGGTCAGGGCCAGCAGGGCCAACCCCCATGAGGGAGCCCAACTCCATTTCAACAAACGCTTCATTATCGCGTACTCCGTCTGGGTTGAGTGGTGCGCCCGGCTCGCGAGCTGCTCGCCACGCTTTCGCGGCCACGTTGGCTGGCGGCGCGCTCGGTTCTGCCCGAATTCTGTACCCCTTGGAAGGCGCTCTTAGAGGCAACGGGGGCTCTGCGCGTCGCTGTCTGTGTTGCGCTCTTGCTGTGAGTGGTGCGTGGTTGGACATAGCCACGATCACGGGCTCCAGCGGTCTGTGGCGTGATTTGCTGGCGATTGATCCTGTCTCCTGCGTAGTTGTCCTGGCGCGGCGTGCGTTGGGCCACATTCGCCTCCTTGTTCGCCTGTCGCGCGTCGCGCGTCAGGTTGGCATTGTCGCTTTTGGGTTGGCGGTTGGCTCCCGCATAGCTCCCCTGCGGGGCGGTTGCGCGTGCCTCCCGATTCACCTCGTTGACGGCGCGTGGTGCTGCGCCGGCGTATTCGCCTTTAGGCTGGCGATTGGCCCCCGCATAACTCCCTTTCGGTAGGGCATCTCGTTGGGTCCCTCCTGCCGCGTTATTCAGCGAGCGTGGCTCCAGGGTTGCCAGCTCAGCACGCTGGGGGCGCGCCGCCGTGATGGGACTGTCGGCCTGGCGCAGGTAGTTATTGGGGCCGCGCTCAAACTTGTTGAAGTAATCGTTCCCCTTGGCATTGATATAAATATTGTTGTTGGAGCCCCGCTGATAGTTGGCCGGACGGTTGTAGCCGCTGGCGGGACGAAAACCATTGCCATAGTTGGGGTTATAACGATAGGGAGCGTAACCGCCGGGATAATCGGATCCCCACCGCGGGTAATAATAATCGCCCTCATCATCGTCGTCGTTGAAGACCTCGTTGACCAACATGCCCGCGCCAAAGGCGAGCAAGCCCGTCAAGACCATATCACCGCGGTCGTACTCATCCTCGTCGTCATCATGTTCTACCACTGTCGTGGTCGTTGTCGCAGGTGCGGTCGTTGTCGTGGTTTCTGTGGTCACCGCTGCCGGGGCTGGCCCGGCAGCCGGCGGGCTATAGGCGGCGGTTGGGTCGTATTGCGGGACGTAAATGACGTCAGGGTTGGCAGGCGCAATGGTGACAATCTGCTGATTGTTCTGTTCATCCTTGGCCACTTTCATCTGCTCTGAGTCTTTCAGGTTGCCCACCGCCATCGCCTGTTGACGCAGGCGCTGAACGGCTGCCAATACGCCCGGTTCATCGGCCAGGAAGGCGCTGCCGAGCTCAGTCGTCCACTCCATCTTCAGGCACATCATGTCCATGACGGTTGGGAAGTGCATCAGCGACATGGTGGGCGGCGTAAAGCCCAGTGGCGCAATGGCGGCGGTCAGCTCTTTCCCTTTGAGATTGGGGTGGGCGACCAGCCAGTTGCCGGCATCGAGCACCTCTTGCGGGTTGGTGGCGCTGGCCAGCACCTGAGCCAACACCGCATCAGGGTAGAGTGCTACGGGTGCAAGCAGGGTCTCGAGAGCCTCTGGGGTATATGTCGATGCCGGTGCGTTAACGGGCTGCACTTGCGGTGCGACCGCAGCGCTGGTTGTGCCGGCGGCCGAAGCCACGTTGGGCGGAACATTTTGCGTGACGGCAGGCGGATCCTCTTTGCAGGCAACCAATACCGTGCTGAGGGCGATCACGGCCGCCAGCGCGCTACGGCGAAATAGGGGTTGCTTCATGATCTTGCTTCCTTCTGCTGGAGTGGCTGATGCACCTATTGCCTGATGATTTCCACAAACGTCGTATCTCATTGCAGTCAATGCGGGCGTTTCATACCGAAAACATAAACCACTAATCGAGATCACACCCAACACCGGCTGGATAGGCGTGAAAAATTCGTTTGCCTCTGTCGCAAGCTGCGTTTGCGCACCCCAACGTGACCAAAATCAGATGGGCAGACCTGAGCAGTGGAGGGCCATGGGATAGGCCTTCGGAGGGATCAAGATTCAATCAACACAGTTGGCGAGGGGGAAGATCTGCGCGCAGCACAACTGGATGCCGAGGTGGCGCAAATGGCTGGATAGGCGGGTCAAGCAACGGCGGCGCGAGGTGATCGCGGATCGTCCGTCGTCGAACAGCGCCTTATTCGATGCCGGGCGGCGGGGCGTTTTCGCATGGCGTCTGGGGAGGCGCCGGGCGCTTCTTGTGCTTGCGTACTCGCATGTAGTTGCGGCGCACGCCGTAGGAGATGAGCAATCCCGCCAGCAGCATCACCAGCAGCATCAGCCGCTGTTTCTCCTGGTTCACCTTGAGCTGGGTATCCTGCTTGGCCAGCATCAGCTGCTCCTCCAGGGTGATCCTCAGATAGCCCAGGGTCTTGTCGCCATCGAGGATCTCCTCGACATAGGGGAGTCGCCCCTTGCCCGGTGCGGGGGGGCTGGCATTGTCCTGGCCGATGGGAAGCAGGCTGTCCAGCGGCAGTGCGTTGTCAGATTGGGCCAGGGGAACGCCCCTGGCGTCATAGAGGGTGACGTCCAGGATCTCGGGGGAGAGGGCCAGCTCCTGGGCCAGCCGCGCCAGCTCGCTCTCGTTGTCCTCCTTCAGCCAGCGGCGCATGTCCCGGCTGGCATAGCTGACCAGGGCCTGGGCCCGGGCTCGCGCCTGATCGTGCAGGGCCGCCTGGCTGGCGCTCTGCATGTGGATCAACAGAGCCAGCACCCAGCAGCCGAGGGCGATACCGGCGCCCAGACTCAGCAGGCGTTTGACGGGCAGATGACGCAAGGGGGCTCTCCTGATTGCGGGTGCAGGCGGGATCTTGGCGCTTGCCTGTCTAAAAAGCAATACGCTACTCTGGGCCCGCATTTTCATCCCCCCGACATCCAAGGAAGGTTTTTTGCTCATGTTGTTGTCCCAGTTAGCCCAAGCCCCCACCGACTGGCCCGCCCAGCTTGCTTCTTCCCCGCTCTGGGAACTGCATCTCGATGCCCTGCAGGGCACGACCCACCCCCTGACGGCGGGTTGGCTGGTGCTGTTCGGCCATGACTTGGCCGCTAGCCAGCTCAGGCAGCTGGCGCCCCTGCTGGCACTGGAGGGGGTGCAAGCCTGCCTCTATCCCGTGACCCGCATCGCCGGCGTGCCCTTGCTGCTGATAGGGACAGACAGCTTCTCCAGTGCCCTGGCCGCCGCCATCAAGCAGGAGAGCTGGGCCGTCGATATCTGCCACCTGGCGCACTTGCCGAGCCTGGCCGAGCCCGGGTTGCTGGTGATGGACATGGACTCGACCGCCATCCAGATGGAGTGCATCGACGAGATAGCACGCCTGGCCGGGGTGGGGGAGCAGGTGTCCGCCGTCACCGCCGCCGCCATGCAGGGGCAACTGGAGTTCGCCGACAGCCTGCGGGCCCGGGTTGCCCTGCTGGCCGGGGCCCCCGTCACCATCCTCGATGAGGTGGCCGCCGACATGCCCTGGATGCCGGGTTTGCAGCTGATGGTCGACACCCTCAAGCAGTCGGGCTGGACCCTGGCCATCGCCTCCGGCGGTTTCACCCGTTTCGCCGGCGAGCTGCAACAGGCCCTGGGGCTGGATGCCATCTTCGCCAACGAACTGGCTGTGGCGGATGGCAAGCTGACCGGTAAGGTGGCGGGGGAGATAGTGGATGCCGATGCCAAGGCCCGGGTGCTGACCCGGCTCGCCGCCGAGCGGGGACTGGCGCAGGCCCAGACCGTGGCGGTGGGGGATGGCGCCAACGATCTCAAGATGATGGCGGCCGCAGGCCTTGGCATCGCCATTCATGCCAAGCCCCTGGTGCGGGCCCAGGCGAGCGCCAGTCTGACCCATCACGATCTGGAAGGGGTCATCTGCCTGCTGGGGGCCCGCGCCTGCGCCCAGAGGCGCTGGCACCGCTGACGATACGCCATGGAGGGCGCCACAATGGAACTGCTGCAAAGCTCTCACTTCATCCCCTGCGGGGAGCACAGGCTGCACCTGCGCCAGATAGGCCTGGCACAACCCAGTCAGGCCGAACCCATCCTGATGGTGCACGGCGCCATCGAAAATGGCCGCATCTTCTATACCGGCTCGGGCAAGGGGCTGGCCTGCTTCCTGGCGCGCCATGGCTACCGGGTCTATGTGGCGGATCTGCGGGGCCGGGGCCTGAGCACGCCGGCCATCGCAGAGCGGGCCGACCATGGCCAGCATGAGCTGATCACCGAGGATCTGCCGACCCTGCAGGCCTGGATAGCGGCCCGCCACCCGGGTCACAAGGTGCACTGGATGGCGCACTCCTGGGGCGGGGTGCTGATGGCGTCGACCCTGGTGCGCTTTCCCGCCCTCGCCGCCGGGGTGGTGAGCCTGCTGTTTTTTGGCAGCAAGCGCGGCATCTCGGTCCACGGCCCGGAGCGCTGGTTCAAGGTGGATCTGATCTGGAACCGGCTCGCCCCCTGGCTGGCCCGTCGGCGGGGTTTTCTGGCGGCGCGGCGCCTGAAACTGGGGGCCGATGACGAGCCGCTGCGCTACCTGGAGGAGACGATCCCCTGGGTGAAATGCGGCCCCTGGCAGGATCCCCATGACGGCTTTGCCTATGACGAGGCGGCGAGCCGGGTCAACTGGCCCCCCTTGTGGATGATCTCGGCCAAGGCGGACAAGGTGCTGGGCCACCCGGCTGACGTGCGCCGCTTCGGCGCCGAGATGGGGCCGCTCGCCCGCCACACCCGGCTTGGGCGGGACAACGGCAACCGGCTCGACTATGGCCACATCAACATGTTGACGGCGCCCCAGGCCGCCGAGGATCACTTCCCCGCCATCCTGTCCTGGCTGCAGCAGCCGAGCGCCCCCTGACCCAGGGCAACCCAAAGCAGAGGGGCGGACATCAGTCCGCCCCTCTTCCTTGTCCGTCTGCTCCGATCCTATCCCTTGGCCGGACCCAGGCCGAGGCGCAGCAAGGTGGCCTGGGTGGTGTCGGTCAGCTCGCCGACGCCGACCACGCTCCACAGCTCATCCTCCAGCCGCTTGGCCTTGTGGATCGCGAACTTGGCGATGTAATCCAGTTCGCTGGCGATGAAGTTGGTATCGGGCCGCCCTGTGCGTGACAGGCCGAGCTGCACCGAATAGAACTCCCCCTTGGCCCTGGCCTGCTCGATGAAGGCCCGCTTGGCCGCCACGTCCGTCAGGCTGGCCGCCGCCACGCTGTGAAACTGGGGGGCGCCGTTGGCCAGCCGCTGCCAGCTGACATAGATCTCGGCCTCCCTGGGCAAGTCCTCCCGGGCCAGGGTGCGCAGGGGGTCCAGCAGCAGCTGGCGCAGCAGATCCCCCTGCAGCAGGGGGTAAAGATTGGCCTGCCGGGGGGCGTCGGCGCAGGCCTGCAACAGGCGGGCGAGGGAGCGGGGGTGGGGCGCTTGCGCCAGGGTGGCGGGTCTGATGCTGTTCTTGCCCTTGTTGATGTAGACCGGGGTGCTGAACACATGATGGCTGTATATGTTGCGCAGGGCCCGGGCCAGACCACGGTAACGGCGCAGCCCCTCGGCCGTCTTGAGCTTGCTGCGGTTGCTCTCGATCAGCTGGCTGAAGAAGTGGCGCCCCGTGTGCCGCTCCGGTTCCCCTTCGATGCACAGGTGCAGCACGGTGCGGCTCTGGTTGAGGTTGACCAGGCGGTAGGGCAGGGTCTGCAGATCCAGGTGCTTGGTGAGGGGCTGCAGCCTGGGCAGGGCGACGGTGACCAGATCCCCCTTGTTGCCGGGGAAGGGGGTCTCCAGCTCGATCTGCATGCCGTGGGCCGAGATGTCGCGGGTCCAGCCCACCCAGGCCTGCTCTCCCAGGCGCAGGGCGATCGCCGTCTTGTGCAGGTAGCGGGCCTCGCGCCTGAGCTGGACATAGTGCAGCGTCTCCACCTCGAAGGGCGCCGGGCCCGCCTCGTGGCCGAAGCGTTGCAGGGCATTGGCGTCGTGCTGGTCCTGGGGCTGCGTCAGGTATTCCTCGCGCACCGCCTCGCTCGGTATCTCCTGCAACAGGCCGACATAGCCGAGCCCGTCCAGCCTGGCGCGCAGCAGGGCGTCCTGGCTCAGGGGCTGCTCCCGGGTCGGCAGGCTGCTGATGTCGGCCTCGGCCAGGGCGCAGGTTTCGAGGGAGAACTTGTAGACCCGAAAGCTGGGCCGCTTGGCGCCGACCTGAAAGAAGAGGGAGCGCAATCCGCTCTCGGCCAGCTCCTCGGCACTGGCCGAGAAGAAGTAGAGGTGGCTGCGCACCGCGTGGGTGAAGCTGTAGATCAGGGTCTCGCGGCAGGCGTCACTGTCTGGCAGCAGTTTGCGCAGGCGCGCCGGCGGGAAGAGTCCGGCCAGGGTCGGCTGGTTCTTCTCATCGCGCCAGTATTCGAGCAGGTGCAGGTTGTTCTCGCTCTTGAGCACCACCTCGAGGCGCGGCGCCTCCCCCGCCTCTCCCTTGCCGAAGAACAGCGGCAGGCCGCTCATGCGCGGCAGGAAGAACTGCTCGTAACCCTTGATGATGGCCGCCGACAGCAGGTGATCCACGCTGACCCGATAGCGCCCCTTGTTCTGCTCGATGAAGTGGGCGAGATACTTGTCAAACGGGGCGTTTTCCCCCTCGCGCACCAGGCGCAGCCAGTGCCTGTCATCGCGGGTCTCCTGACCCAGGATGCGGTAGCCTATCCCCTGGCCGAGGCTGGGGTGGGGAGCCTCCTTGTCCAGGCCATGGAAGTGGACCAGCACCTGCTCGCCCGCCTCGAAGCGGGGCAGGTAGGGCACCGAGATGCGGATGCCGCCGGTGGAGAGATCCGAGCTCTTGGCGCTGATGCGCTCGCCGCTGCCGAGCTGCAGCTCGAGGGGGGAGCTGAAGTGCATCCTGTCCTGGCTGCGGCCGACATAGCTGGCGAAGGTGATGAGGTTGACGTCGAGCTGGCGCAGCTGGCCCGGCGGGGGCTGGTGGGGGGAGAGGGCTCGGCTGCAGGCCAGGCGCAGCCAGGCCTGCATCGCCTCATAGACCCCCAGGGTGTAGCGATCCCGATAGAGGTAGCAGTGGGACTGGAACTGGGCGATGGCCTCATCGGGCATGAAGTGGGTGATGCCGGCAAACTCGAACACCCGGCAGGCCTGGGGCCACTCGTTGCGCATGTCGATGACGCGCCGACAGTCGGCGCCGCGCCGGTTCAGCTCCATCTTCAGCAGGAAACGGGTGTTGCTGCTCTGTTCGGCGGTCAGGCGCAGGAAGAGCTCGTCGAAGTCGGCCTCTCGCTGCAGGGGGATGAGTTGATCGATGAGTGGGTGTGGCTGGGCTGGGTCCATGAGTTCCTGCTACGGAAAGTCAATTTTCCGAGTCTGGGTTTGATCTGTCGGGCTGAACCGAGTATATCAAGCAGGCATTCATTCTGTCCCCGAGTTATCCATGGCCAAAAATAAAACAGCTTACGTCTGCTCCGAGTGTGGTGCCGCCTTCAGCCGCTGGCAGGGCCAGTGCGGCGACTGCAAGGAGTGGAACACCATCACTGAGGTGCGCCTTGGCAGCGCCACGCCGGGCAAGGGGGCGCGCTATGGCGGCTATGCCGGCGCGGTTGGCAGCCAGGTGCAGACCCTGGCCGAGATCGCGACCACAGAGATCCCCCGCTTCTCCTCCGGCTTCAAGGAGCTGGACAGGGTACTCGGCGGCGGCGTGGTGCCGGGTTCGGCCGTCCTCATCGGGGGCAGCCCGGGGGCGGGAAAGTCGACCCTGCTGCTGCAGACCATGTGCGGCCTGGCCGAGCGGATGAAGACCCTCTATGTGACCGGGGAGGAGTCATTGCAGCAGGTGGCGATGCGGGCCAACCGCCTCGGCCTGCCCACCGACAAGCTGCGGATGTTGTCCGAGACCAGCGTCGAGCAGATCTGCCTCATCGCCCAGCAGGAGCAGCCCCAGCTGATGGTCATCGACTCCATCCAGGTGATGCATGTGGCGGACGTGCAGTCCGCGCCCGGCTCCGTTTCCCAGGTGCGCGAGGCGGCCGCCCTGCTCACCCGTTATGCCAAGCAGAATCATGTGGCCATCTTCATGGTGGGTCATGTCACCAAGGACGGCACCCTGGCGGGCCCCAAGGTGCTCGAACACTGCATCGACTGCTCCATCATGCTCGATGGCGGCCATGACTCGCGCTTTCGTACCCTGCGCTCCCACAAGAACCGCTTCGGCGCCGTCAACGAGCTGGGGGTGTTTGCCATGACGGGGCAGGGGATGAAGGAGGTGAGCAACCCCTCGGCCATCTTCCTCAGCCGGGGCGAGGAGCAGGCGCCGGGCTCCATCGTCATGGTGATCTGGGAAGGCACCCGTCCGCTGCTGGTGGAGCTGCAGGCGCTGGTGGACTACTCCCAGCTCTCCAACCCGCGCCGGGTGGCGGTGGGCATGGATCACAACCGCCTCGCCATGCTGCTGGCGGTGCTGCATCGTCATGGCGGCCTGCAGATGGCGGATCAGGATGTCTTCATCAACGTGGTGGGCGGTGTCAAGGTCGAGGAGACCAGTGCGGATCTGGCCCTGCTGCTGGCCATGGTATCGAGCTTTCGCGATCAGGCGCTGCCCAAGGATTTGGTGGTGTTCGGCGAGGTGGGACTCTCCGGCGAGATACGCCCCGTGCCCTCCGGCCAGGAGCGGTTGCAGGAGGCGGTCAAGCACGGTTTTCGCCGCGCCATCGTGCCCCATGCCAATGCCCCCAAGCATGCCATCGAGGGGATGGAGGTGGTGCCGGTCAAGAAGCTGGCCGATGCCCTGGAGGCGCTCTGAGGGCGTAGGAGAGACGACAGAGGGCGCCGCGGCGCCCTCTGTGCATCTGCTGACGGCAACCGGCGTGCCCGTCAGGGGTGAGGATGGTCCAGGTGCTCGGCCAGCAGCTGCTCCAGTTCCCGGTGCAGCAGGGCCTCGTCCCCCACATTGAGTTCGATCATGCGCTTGAGGTGAGTGGCGCTGTCGATGTCCATGTGATGGCAGTAAAAACCGAGGCGGTTGCCCTCTTCATGGCTCAGCTCGACCTCCATGGTCAGCACTATGTCGCTGCCGGCCAGGCGGAAACTCAGGCGATAGTCCCGCTCCGGCCCCGAGTGCCAGTCGCTGGGGCGCACCAGCAGGGCGCCCTGCAGGGAGACATCGACCAGCTGGGTCGTCCAGGTCTGCGAGCCCTGACTCAGGCTGGCCGGGGTGGCATAGAGTATGCGTGAGAAGTGGCGGCGCTCTGTCATCATCATGTCCTGCTTGGAGATCCTGACCCTGAGTGTAACCCAGACGCCAACCCGGAAAGTTGCGCTGGTGCCAAGATTGCACTCAACCGGGTTGACCGCTCAGGGTTTCGACCACATGCAGGGCGCTGATCAACCTGTCCTCGTATTTGAATCTGTCCTCCAGGACAGGCCCCAGCTTGTTGAGATCCTCATCCAGGCTCAACAGCTGTTCTTCGCTGGCATCGCTGTATTTGTCATTGAACTCGAGGGCAAATTCGGTGCAGCTGCGGATATGGGGGTAGATGCGCTTGGCCAGCTCCAGGCTGTCGCCACTGGCCTGTTCGAAGGCATTCACCACATGGTGATAGATCTCGAAGTGCCCGGCACTGACATAGTCGACCAGCTGTTCGCAAAATTGCTGCAGTTCGGGACAACCGGGAAGGCAACGCTGCTGCTTGCTGCGGGAGGGGCTGAGCCCGGCGAGGCGGATGTATTCGACCAGCAGGGCCTGCCTCGCCTCGAGCCAGTCATCGATCGCCTTGTGCTTTCCTGTCAGTGCGCGCTTGGTCTTTTCCAGTTCAGTTAACATAGTCCCTCCGTGGGGCATAGACTGGGAGCATTTTGGCTCCGGCGTCCTGAGTGACGACAGCAAGGGCCATCAGGCAATGGGATGTTGGCTCAGCCTCATATTGTAAGGTTATTGTTACCTCATCCAGGGGGAGTGTGACAAGCCCCTTCCATGACGGGGGCGTTTTCGCACGGTTGCGGTCAGAATAAGCCGCATCCTGGCTGGATCTGTGACTTTTTTCGCACTTCTTGATGAAAAGCCCAGCATTTGAATCGAGCCTCGGGATAAAGCCTTTGCCTGAGTCTTTTTTTTTGCATAGAGTGACCAAGTGCTAAATGCCCGATCATAAAGGAAATGTTATGAACAAAGCTCAACTTGTCGATGCGATTGCCGCCAAAGCGGATCTGAGCAAGGCTCAGGCGAAAGTGGCCCTGGAAGAGATCATCAATGGTATCACCCAGAGCCTGAAAGAAGGTGATGCAGTCCAGTTGGTAGGGTTTGGCACCTTCAAGGTGAACCATCGCGCTGGCCGTACCGGTCGCAACCCGCAAACCGGTAAAGAGATCCAGATTGCCGCCGCGAACGTGCCCTCCTTTGTGGCCGGCAAGGCACTCAAAGACGCCGTCAAGTAATCTTCCAAAACCCGGCGCCCGCCGGGTTTTTTCTTCCCTCTGTCACCGCTTTTCGTTTCGGATACACTCAAGTTATACAGCTTGCTGTAGTGGAGGTAGACGATGGAACAGAAAAACGCCATTCGGCAGGTTGCCGTCCCCTGGGCTCCGTCCCGTCAACTTCCCCCTGGTCTGGTGGTGGCCGAGCTGCACCAGGACGTATGGAGCGATGCCCTGACCGTGGTGCTCGGGCGTGCCCGCAGCATAGACTTGCCCCCCCAGATCCTGTGTCGCGTGCACTTTCGCCATATCCTGGCGGTGCGGGTGATGGAGGATTGCGATCTGGCGGAGGGGAAGGACAGCCATGCCATCGAGGAGCAGATCCAGCTCATCACCCCATCCCGCTTCGCCAGCTGGTTTCATCAGGAATCCGATGGCCTGCATCTGGATGACGACATCCAGCACTACCGCATCTCGACCTGGGATTATTGCGCCGATGTGCTCACCTCCCATGCCCCCGAGCTGCAGTTTGTCGATCCCGAACCATGATGGCGCCGCCATGATAGAAAAAGGGGCATCAGATGATGCCCCTTTTTTGATGGGAGTCCCGAGGGTCAATCCACGTAGAAGGTCTGCTGAAACTTGAGGGTCTCCTGCCGGCCATCCGCCATGATGTTGATGGTGAACTGATAGGTATCCTCGTTGCGATAGGGCAGCACCGCCAGATAGTAGATGGACTCCCCCTCCTTGACTTGCTGGAAGTTGAGGGGGCGCAGGGTGCCGGTCAGGTTCTTCGCCTGCCCCGTCATGGCCACCGCCAGTGCCTTGCCGCTCTTGTCCTGCACCGCAATGTTGAGGATGCCATTGTAGCGGCTGCGCTCCAGCCCGTAGGCCTTGGCGACCTCAGGGGTCAGGAAGCTGGAGTTGAAGGCGTTATAGTGCACCTGCCAGGGGCCCAGAGTCTGAGACTGCTCCGCCCGCAGCGGCAGCGTCATCAACAGGGCCAGCAGGAAAACCCATGCTGTTTTCATCGCGTCATCCTTCTCATCGAATTAGCTTGGGGTCGTGGCAAGCAGGACGGCTATTTCAGCCGGGACCTGTCTGGGCGTCTCGATCGCCACCGTCTTGTGGCGACCGAGCTCGCCGCGCAGCAGGCGAACCTGCCCCTTGGCGACCCTGAACTGTTTGGCCAGAAACTTGATGAGGTGGGCATTGGCCTGCCCATCCACCGGCGGCGCCGTGATGGCGACCTTCAGCTCCTCACCATGCAGGCCGACAATCTGATCCCGGCTCGCCTTGGGCTGGATGACCAGGTGCAGCACCAGGACATCACTCTGCCAGGCGACGGCCGCCATCAGATCATCCACCACAGCTGGCCAAACAGATCACCCAATAGATAGTTTATGGCCTGCAGGCCGATAAAGGCGACCAGCACGGACAGATCCAGGCCGCCCAGTGCCGGCAGTATGCGGCGGATGGGGGCGAGGAAGGGTTCGGTAAGCTGGTGCATCACGTATTCGATGGGGTTGCGGCCCTGGCTCACCCAGCTCAGGATGGCGCGGATCAGCAGGATCCAGAAGATCATGGAGCCGGCCTTCTTCAGCACGGTCAGCAGGGCGAACAGGCTCAGGGTCAGCCAGTCGGCGACCATGACGTTCATGGTCTTGAGCAGGGCCAGCTTGGCGAAGGCGATCAGCAGTGCCAGCACCACGGAGGCGAGATCCAGTCCCCCCAGACCCGGAATGATCCGGCGCAGGGGCACCACCAGCGGATTGGTCAGCTTGACCACCATCTGACTCATGGGGTTGTAGAAATCGGCGCGGGCCCACTGCAACCAGACGCGCAGCAGCACCACCATGAGATAGAGATCGAAGACGGTATTAATCAAAAAGTAAGCAGTGTTCATCTGAACTCCTGATTTAGAAGAGGGTTTCCATCTCGGCGGCGCGAGCGACGGCCGCCTGCATGGCGTGGGCGGTGAGCGGCATCAGCCCCTGCTCCTGGAAGGTGCGCACGGCCTCGGCCGTGGTGCCTCCCTTGCTGGTCACCTGTTCGCGCAGGGCCTGCAGCGACAGCTGGGGATTCTGCTCGACCATGGCGGCGGCGCCCAGCGCGGTCTGCTGCACCAGCAACCTGGCCTGCTGCGGGCTGAAGCCCATGGCCTCGGCCTGTTCGGCGATGGCCTGCATGAACAGGAAGAAGTAGGCAGGGGCGCTGCCGGCGGCCGCGATAACGCCATTGATGCCGGACTCCTGCTCGACCCAGAGGGTCTTGCCGACGGACTGCATCAGCTGCTCTGCGTACAGTCTGTCCTCTGCATCGATGGCGGCGGGGGCATAGAGGCCCGTCATGCCAAGACCGAGCAGGGAAGGGGTGTTGGGCATGGTGCGGATGATGCGTGGGTGGCCGCCGGCCATGTCACTCAGGCGCGCGATCCGGATCCCGGCGGCGATGGATATGAGCAGCTTGCCCTCAAGGGAACCCAGCTCGGCCACCAGCTGTGCCAGCATGGTGGCCATCAGCTGGGGCTTGACGGCCAGCACGATGACGTCGCTCGCCCTGGCGGCCTTCGCATTATCCTGGGTGATGCCGATGCCAAATTGCTGCGCCAGCTCGTCGAGCTTGGGACGGCTGGGGTTGGCGGCCAGGATCCGATCCGCCGGATAACCCGCTTGGCGAAGGCCGGCTATGATGCTGCGGCTCATGTTACCCGCCCCGATGAAGGCAATACTTCTCTGTTGCATCAAGCTCTCCTGCTGATGATGTCTGGGTATGTCGAGTTCGCTTGCGTCCCGCAGGGGCGCGGCGACGCCTGTGTGTGGCCTGCGGGCCTCATGAATAGTCACGGGCCCCGAAGATGGCGGTGCCGACTCGGACCATGGTACTGCCATGCAAGATGGCGGCCTCCAGATCCTCCGTCATGCCCATCGAGAGGGTATCGACCGTGGGATATTGTTGCGCAAGCCGGGTGAACAGAGCCTGCATGCTCTGCATCTGTTGCCCCAGCACGTCCGGGTCCTGAGTGTGTTCTGGGATGGCCATCAGACCGCGCAATCGCAGGCGATCCGATTGTGCAACCAACTGGGCCAGCCGGAAAATCTCTGATTCAGATGCGCCGGATTTGCTACTCTCTCCACTAATATTGATTTGCAGACAGATATTTAGCGGCGCAAGTTGCGCCGGCCGCTGCCGGGCGAGGCGCTCGACAAGTTTGTCTCGATCGACGCTTTGCACCCAATCGAACCGCTCCGCCACCAGCTTGGACTTGTTGGACTGCAGGGGCCCGATGAAGTGCCATTCGATATCGGCGAAGCCACCCTGGCTGCGCAGGGCATCAATCTTGGCGCAGGCCTCCTGGGCATAGGATTCGCCGAAGCGGCGCTGTCCGGCCTGGTAGGCGTCACGGATGGCCTCGACGGGTTTGGTCTTGCTGACCGCGAGCAGGCGGATGTGGGCCGGGTCTCGCCCGGCCGCGCTGGCGGCCTGCTGAATGCGTGCCCTGACCCCTGTCAGCTGTTGCAGAATCTGGCTCATATTTCGTTAACAATCTTGTGATGGGAGAATGACAAGTCTATGGATATCACAGAGTTATTGGCCTTTAGTGTAAAACATAACGCCTCGGATCTACATCTCTCGGCCGGGGTGCCACCGATGATCCGGGTTGACGGCGAGGTGCGCAAGATCAATTTGCCTGCGCTGGATCAGCGGGAAGTCCATGCCCTCATCTATGACATCATGAACGACCATCAACGCAAGGAGCTGGAGGAGAATTTTGAGGTCGACTTCTCGTTCGAGGTGCCCAACATGGCGCGCTTTCGGGTCAATGCCTTCCAGCAATCTCGCGGGGCCGGGGCCGTCTTTCGCACCATTCCGAGCACAGTGCTGACCCTGGAGGACCTCGATGCTCCGGCTATCTTCCAGAAGATTGCCGAATATCCCCGCGGCCTGGTGCTGGTGACCGGGCCGACCGGCTCGGGCAAGTCCACCACGCTGGCCGCCATGGTCAACTACATCAACGAAAACTACCATCACCACATCCTCACCATTGAGGACCCCATCGAATTCGTGCACGAAAACAAGCGCTGCCTGGTGAACCAGCGGGAAGTGCACAGGGACACCAGAAGCTTCGCCAACGCGCTGCGTTCTGCGCTGCGGGAGGATCCGGACATCATATTGGTGGGGGAGATGCGCGATCTGGAGACCATACGCCTCGCCATGACGGCGGCGGAGACCGGCCATCTGGTGTTCGGCACCCTGCACACCTCGTCGGCGGCCAAGACCATAGACCGGATCATCGACGTGTTTCCCGGGGCGGAGAAGGACATGGTGCGTTCCATGCTGTCCGAGTCCCTGCGGGCCGTCATCTCCCAGACCCTGCTCAAGCGGATCGGCGGCGGCCGGGTCGCGGCCCACGAGATCATGCTGGGCATCCCGGCGGTGCGCAACCTCATCCGGGAAGACAAGGTGGCCCAGCTCTACTCCGTGATCCAGACGGGGATGGTGCACGGCATGCAGACCATGGATCAGAGCCTGAAACAGCTGGTGGGCCGCGGCACTGTGGCGTCGCTGGATGCCAAGGCCAAGGCGGTGGATCCCAATTCTATCTAGGAGCGCGTATGACACTCGAGTCGCTGTTGGCACAGCTGGTTGAACGGCAAGGATCGGATCTGTTCGTCACCGTGGGCAGTCGCCCCATGGTCAAGGTGGATGGCCGGCTGCTTCCCATCGATGGGGCCCCGCTCGATGAGGAGCAGACCCTGGCCCTGATCCGGGAGACCCTGAGCCCGGAGCATCTCGCCCGTTTCATGGCGACTCAGGAGGCGAACTACGCCATCCACAAGCCGGGCCTTGGCCGGTTTCGGGTCAGCGCCTTCTGGCAACAGGCGCTGCCCGGCATGGTGCTGCGCCGGATCGAGACCCGGATCCCCACCTTCGAGGAGCTGGGCTTGCCCGACATCCTCAAGGAGATAGGCATGGCCAAGCGGGGGTTGGTGCTGTTCGTCGGGGCGACCGGTACCGGGAAAACCACCACCCAGGCCGCCATGATTGGCTATCGCAACCAGCACAGCGAAGGCCACATACTGACGGTGGAGGATCCGGTGGAGTTCGTGCACCAGCACGGTCGCAGCCTGATCACCCAGCGGGAGGTGGGGATAGACACGGCGTCATTCGATGTCGCCCTCAAGAGCTCGCTGCGTCAGGCGCCGGATGTGATCCTCATCGGCGAGATCCGCAGCGCAGAGACCATGGCCTTCGCCCTGCAGTTTGCCGAAACGGGGCACCTGTGCCTCGCCACCCTCCATGCCAACAACGCCAATCAGGCGATCGACCGCATCCTGCATCTGGTGCCGACCGAGAAGCACCGCCAGCTGCTGTTCGATCTCTCCTGCAACCTGAGGGGCATCATAGCCCAGCAACTGGTGCCGGCTCTCGATGGCGGGCGACGCTGCGCCGTGTTCGAGGTGATGCTCAATACCCCCATCATCAGCGACATCCTGCGCAAGGGGGAGATGCACCGCCTCAAGGAGGTGATGACCCGGTCGCCGGAGCTGGGGATGCAGACCTTCGATCAGGGCTTGTTCCGGCTGTTCATGGCGGGGCGCATCGGCCTTGCCGAGGCGCTGGCCCATGCGGATTCGGCCAACGATCTGCGCCTGCAGATAAAGTTGTCCGGCAAGGGCCCCCTGGATTCTGGTACGCTGGAGGGCGTGACTGTGGATGAATAGGGGCCGCTGGCCCCTCCCTCTGGAAAGGATCGTTATGCTGATTGTGGTTTCCCCGGCCAAGACGCTGGATTTCGAGTCGCCGCTGGCGACCTCCCGTTTCACCCGACCCGAACTGCTGGATCACTCCGCCCGCCTGATCGAACGGGCGCGGCAACTGAGCCCGGCCCAGATCGCCAGCCTGATGAAGATCAGCGACAAGCTCTCCGGCCTCAATGCCGCCCGCTTCGCCGAATGGCAGCCCGATTTCTCCCCGGCCAATGCTCGCCAGGCGATCCTGGCCTTCAAGGGGGATGTCTACACCGGATTGGCGGCCGAGGATTTCGAGGAGGGGGATTTCGACTTCGCCCAGGTGCATCTGCGCATGCTGTCCGGGCTCTACGGGGTGCTGCGCCCCCTCGATCTGATGATGGCCTATCGCCTCGAGATGGGGATCCGCCTCGACAACGAGCGGGGCAAGGATCTCTACCAGTTCTGGGGCGACATCATCACGGAGCAGCTCAATCGCGCCCTGGCCGCTCAGGGGGATGAGGTGCTGATCAACCTGGCTTCCGACGAGTATTTCAAGTCGGTGCGTCCCAAGGCACTCAAGGGCAGGATCGTCACCCCCGTCTTCAAGGACGAGAAGAACGGCCAGTTCAAGATCATCAGCTTCTACGCCAAGAAGGCGAGGGGCATGATGGCCCGCTACATCATCAAGCACCGCCTGACCCGGATCGAGCAGCTGACCGGTTTCGACAGCGGCGGCTACCGGTTCGTGGCCGAGGAGTCCGGCGACGGCACCCTGATGTTCAAGCGCTCGGAAAATTAATTGAAATGGCAGGGAACCAATCACGGGCCCCCGGGTCTTAATATGTGAATCCTCTGTTGTAAGCACTTTTTATTCGCCGACGTTCATACGTCGGCTTTTTCTTGCCTGTTCGCCGCCGCTGGTGGCTGATTGCCCCAGCGGTTCTTGCCGAACACTGGTCGTGAATACGCAAACGGCCATCCGAAGATGGCCGTGCATGGGCAGAATGAGCGAGCGAAGGGCGATTACTTCTTTTTCTTCTTCGCCGATTTCTTCTTGGCATCCTTCGGCTTTTTCTTCTTCACCGGCACCCGGGCTTCCTTGTGCTTGGGGCGCAGGGTGTCGATGACCCGGCGCTTGAGCCGCTCTTCGGTGTAGCGCTCAATCTTGGCCACCATGGCCATGTCGTGGGCTTCCACCAGGCTGATGGCGCAGCCACGGTTGCCGGCCCGGCCGGTGCGGCCGATGCGATGCACATAGACATCGGTGCCATAGGGCATGTCGTAGTTGATGACATGGCTGACGTTGGGCAGATCGATGCCGCGGGCGGCGACGTCGGTGGCGATGAGGAAGGGCACTTCCCCCTCGTGGAACTTGCGGATCGACTCGATGCGCTTGCTCTGCTCCATCTCGCCACGGATCCAGGCACAGGAGACGCCGGCCGCCTGCAACTGGCCGGAGAGCTCCGCCAGCCGCTCGCGGGTACGGACGAAGACGATGGCCTTCTGGGTCTCGGGATCCTTGAGGATATGGGTCAGCAGCGCCAGCTTGTGGGCGGCGTCGTCGGCCAGGTGGATCCACTGGGTTATCTTGCGCCGTTCGCTGCGGGGCGGCTCGGCATGCAGCTCGACGGGTTCGTTGAGGATCTCGTTGGCAAATTTCTCCAGGCCCGCCCCCTCCAGGGTGGCGGAGAACAGCATGGTGTGCTTGCGGTAACGGGCCTCGGCCACGATGCGATTCACATCCTTGACAAAGCCCATGTCCAGCATGCGATCCGCCTCATCCAGCACCAGCACTTCGATGTCGTGACTCTCGAACTCTTCCTTGTCGATGTACTCCAGCAGGCGGCCCGGGGTGGCGACCACTATGTCCGTGGTCTTGGTCAGCGCGGGCAGCTGCTCTTCGTGGCTGACGCCGCCGATGATGGTCTCGATGCTCAGATGGGTATGTGCCGCCAGCGCCTTGGCATGGGCGGTGATCTGCAGGGCCAGCTCGCGGGTCGGGGTGAGGATCAGCATGCGGCAGGGGCCCGGCTTGCGACGCGGGAAATCCAGCAGATGCTGCATGGCCGGCAGCAGGAAGGCGGCCGTCTTGCCGGTGCCAGTGGGCGCAGAAGCCAGGATGTCACGACCCTCCAGTGCGGGCTCCAGCACCATCTGTTGAATGGTGGTGGGACGGGTGAACCCCATCTCGGCCAGGGCCCGGTTGAGGGCTGGATTGAGGTCGAAATCATCAAAGGATTGGCTCATGGCAATGCTCGGTCATTAAGGAAACGGCAGATTATAGGCGATTATGCCGTCGTCTCCTATGGCTGGCGGCGGGAACTGGCTATAATCGCCGACCCTTTTTCGTCAGAGCGGGAAGCAGATGAGCCCAAGTCGCGGTTTTACCTTCAAGCAGTTTCATATCGACCATGACCGCTGTGCCATGAAGGTGGGCACGGATGGCATACTGCTCGGCGCCTGGGCGCCCGTCGAGGGGGCCAGGCGGGTGCTGGACATCGGCAGTGGCAGCGGCCTCATCGCCCTGATGCTGGCGCAACGCAGCGGTCCGGACTGCCAGATCACCGGGGTCGAACTGGAGGCGGCGGCGCTGGCCCAGGCGCGGGAAAACGTGGCGGCGTCGCCCTGGGCGAATCGGGTACAGATGAGGGGGGGAGCCATCCAGCAGCATGAGGCGCCGCCCTATGACCTCATCGTCTCCAATCCGCCCTATTTCGGCGCCGGGCAAGGGTTCGAGGATCCCGCCAGGGCCAGGGCACGCCACCGGGGCTCCCTGGACAGCCGGGACTTGCTCGATGCCTGTGATCGCCTGCTCGCTCCCCGGGGGCGGGTCGCCCTTGTGCTGCCGACGGCGCTGGCTGATGAAATAATATCCAGTTTGCCACACTATGATCTGCACGAACTTTGTTATACAGCTGTTATCACCAAATCCGGAAAAGCGGCAAATCGTGTTTTACTGCTGCTAGGCAGAGAATTAAACAGGTGTGAGCGGGGTGAAATTGTGATCCATTCTGCTGATGGTGGCTATTCCAACAGATATATCCAACTGACCGCCCCCTTCTATTTGAAGATGTAAATTTCGTCTTGAACTATTTTTTCACATCATTATGCTGACACTTAAATGAGCACCCGCTCAAGACCAGCCAAAACCACTGGTTGCGATGAAAAAATGCGCGGGGCTCCTTTTTTTTACCCGGCGAATTTCCGGGGCGATGACCAATAAAAAACTATAACAAGCAATAGTTTACAAGACAGACGAGGTTGAACTTGACGAAATCACTGACATTATCTGATGTGCTCGGATTGGGCTTTATGACCTTCGCCTTCTATCTGGGCGCAGGCAACATCATCTTCCCGCCCCTGGCGGGCTTCCTCGCTGGCGAGAACATGACCCTGGCCATGTTGGGCTTCCTGGTCACCGCCGTGGGTCTGCCGCTCATCACCATACTGGCCGTCGCCAAGGCGGGTAACGGCTGGGCCGGCATGACCAAGCTGCTGCCCGCCGGCATCGCCAGTGCGCTGGCAGTCGCCATCTACATCATCATAGGCCCGGCCTTCGCCGCCCCCCGTACCGGCCTGGTGGCCTACGAGATGGGCCTCAAGCCCTTCCTGGGCGAGATGGGCGCCCAGGGCCTGCTGGTCTACACCCTGGTCTTCTTCGGTGCTGCCATCCTGGTCTCCCTCAATCAGGGTCGCCTGATGGATGCCATCGGCAAATTCCTCACGCCCATGCTGATGCTGTTGCTGATCGTGCTGGCGGTCGGGGTATTCGTGGCGCCCCAGGGCACCATGCCTGCCGCGGTGGCCGACTACCAGAACGATGCCTTCATCAAGGGGATCCTCGAGGGGTACAACACCATGGATACCCTGGCGTCCCTGATGTTTGGCGCCCTGATCGTCGATATCCTGCGCAAGAAGGGCATCAATGACTACCAGAGCCAGTTCAAGTATCTGGCCATCGCGGGTGTCATCTCCGCCATCGGCCTGGCCGTGGTCTACATCTCCCTGTTCCAGCTGGGCAACTCTGCCGCCGGCGTGGCGACCGATACCAGCAACGGCGGCGCCATCGTCAGCGCCTATGTGCTGAGTCTGTTCGGTCAGCCGGGTCAGTTCATCCTGGCCGGCATCATCACCCTGGCCTGCTTCACCACCGCCGTGGGTCTGATCTCCGCCTGTGCCGACTTCTTCCACAACCTCACCGGCATGGCGTATCGCAAGCTGGTGGTGATCCTGGGGGCCGCCTGCGCCCTGGTGGCCAACGTGGGCCTGAGCCAGCTGATCAGCCTCTCCATCCCTGTGCTGGTCGCCATCTACCCGGTTGCGGTCGCCCTGGTGCTGGTGACCTTCCTGAAGGGTTACTTCGGTCACCCCCGCCTGACGTTCCGTCTGGTGCTGGCCGTGGCATTCCTGTTCGGCTGCCTGGATGGTCTGGGTGCCGCCGGCATGAAGATGGATGCCTTCGCCTTCCTGCCGTTGTTTGACAAGGGATTGGCCTGGTTGCTGCCGACCCTGGCCGCCTGTGGCCTGGGTGTCATGGTGCGTGGCAACGAGAAACCGGTGAGCGACGCGACCGCCTGATTCCGACCCGCGTCCCCGTTTGAAAGAGCCAGCAGTCACTGCTGGCTCTTTTTATTGGGACTCAGGCCAACGAGCCTGTCTCCCTTTTCCTCTATTGAGAGAAGGTGGCCAGTATCTTGACGACGCCAAACATGGCGACGCCGGCAAACACGGGCCAGCCCAGGGAGCGGGTGCGATACCAGACGGCCAGGGTCAGCGCCCCGCCGAGCAGGGTCGCCAGCCAGGAGGTGGGGGTGAGGGTGGCCGGCACCACGGAGACGCCGAACATGGCCGCTATCATGGCCGGGCCCAGCACCCTGAGCCAGACTGGCATCTGCTCCACCGTCTTCTGACTGTCGCGGCGATCCAGGTGCCGCTGCATCCAGAGCAGGGGCAGCATCCGCAGCAAAAAGGTGCCCGCCGCCGCGGCGAGCATGGCGATCCAGAGGGTGCTATCCATGTTGTGTTTCTCCCGTCTTCGAGTTGGCTTCCATCAGGTAGAAGAGGATGGCGCCGCAGATGGCCGCCAGGGGAATGGCCGCGTTGGCAAAGCCCATCATCTTGAGCAGCATGGCCCCCAGGATGGCGCTGCCCAGGGTCAGGGACCACTGGCGTGAGGTAAAGCGTGGCGCCAGCAGCACCAGGAACAAGGCCGGCAGTGCGAAGGGCATCACCTCGCCGAGCAGGGGCCAGCGCGCCGTCAGCTCACCCCCCGCGATGGCGCCGAGAGCCGTGCCCCCAATCCAGCTGGCCCAGGCGAGCAGCATGGCCCCGGTGAACCAGCCCAGGCGCTCTGCCGGTGCCAGCTGCGGCAGGCGAGTGTGGGCCAGGGCGAAGATCTGATCCGTGAGGCCGTGCATCAGCCATGGCCACCACCGGTTGCGGGGCAGGTAGGGGGCCAGATTCGGCCCATACACAACGTGACGGGCATTGATCAGCAGGGTCATGACCACCACCAGCCAGAGCGGCGCCCCCGAGGCCACCATGGCCACGAACAGGAACTGCGATGCCCCGGCATAGATGAGGGTGGAGACGATCACGGCTTCCCATGGGCTGAAGCCGGCCTGGATGGCGATCAGTCCGAAGGAGACGGCGACCGGGATATAGCCCCCCAGCAGGGGCACTGCCTCGAGCAGCCCCATGACGAAGGGGCGCTTGCCGCGAATTTTGATTTCCTGGGTCATTTGGCGTTCCCCTTGCTTGCGTAGACGATGGTGACCAGCAGGGTGACCCAGGTCTCCCCGGCGCGATAGAGATGGGGCTGATCGGCGGGGAAGGTGTGGCTCTCCCCCGGATTCAGCCGCCTGGTGTGCCCTTCCGTGCCCACCTCAAGCTGGCCGCTGATGATAGTAATGGATTCGGACGATCCTGGTGAGTGAGGCTCGGCCCGTCGCTGTGCGTGGGGCGCGCAGGACATCCAGTAGACATCCACATGGGGGTCATCCGTGCCCTGATCGATCAGCCTGACCTGCATGCCGTCGTCGAAGACGGGGGCGCAGATGGGGGCCACCAGGTTGCCGAACGGCACATTGAGCTGAATGGCGATGCGCCAGACGGTATCCAGGGTGGGGTTGCCGCACCCCTGCTCCAGGCGCGACAGATTCGACTTGGCGATGCCGGCATCCTGGGCCAGTTGGGAGAGGGACAGGCCCCGGGCCAGCCGCAACGCCTGAAGGTGGCGCCCCAGGGTATCGAGAAGGGGTTTATCCATGACAGGTTCCTGTTCGTTATATAGAACGTTCCATATATTGAACGTTCTATATAACGAACAATCCGCTGTCAAACCCTTTGGATCGCCCATCCCCATCTGGGGGGTGACGGGGGAGGGGCAAGGGGGCTTTGGAGATGAGAGAGGCCGGCATGGGCCGGCCTCTCTCACTCAACCGTGCGCGCTCAGAGCGGCTCGGCGGTGGGCTTGCCCGCCAGACCGTACCAGTGGAACCGGCTCTCGCCCGCATGCCAGGAGAAGGTGGCCCAGGGATGCTGGCTCTCCCAGCGGGGGAAGGCGATCTCCACCCTGTTGTCCTGGTAGCGATAGAGGGAGGTGCTCAGCTCTATGTCGGAGCCGATCAGCAGCAGGACAAGCCCGACGAGACACCACTTCAGCAGGCGCCACATGGTGGTTACTCGAAGCAGATTTCGATGGTGGCGCGGCCATACTCAGAGTCGAATGGCATCATGATCTTGCTGCCATCCGCCTTGTGGGTGATGGTGTGATTGGGACCCGAGACGATGACGGGGGTCGCCATGTCGAACTCATAGCCCTTCTCCCCCAGCATGCGCTTGGCGCCGCCGGTGACCATGTTGGTGATCTCCCCCACCATGTCGGTGACCTCCTCGTTGATGGTGGCCGGCGCCTCCCCCAGCATGCGGCGCATGATCTCCAGCGCCAGCCCCTTCTCGAAGCTGATGGAGAGAGAACCCCGGGTCTGGGGGCCGACCATGCCGATGAGGCCGGAGACATCGCCACGGGCCAGCTCGTCGAGCTTGCGCTTGGGCTTGCCCGGGGTCAGCTCGAGCTGGGCCATGGTGGACAGCACGTTGAGCAGGGAGAGCAGGAACGGATTGACAAAATCAGCCTTCATGTTGACTTCCTACGGGAGGCGCGCAGCGGACGCACTGTCCATGAGCCTCTATGGTCTTGTTGGTAATGGTAAAGCCATGCAGACGGGCCTGCTCGGAGAATGCGTGGTCGATGGCGTCGTCATGGAGCTCGACCACGTCGCCGCAGCGATCGCAGATCAGCAGCTGCATGGGATGAGCATGGTCGAAGTGACAGCAGAAGATGAAGGCGTTGAGGGACTCCACCTTGTGGGCAAACCCCTGCTCGAGCAGAAAGTCGAGGGCGCGATAGACGGTCGGCGGCTTGGCGCTGGCCTCGGTCTTCTGCAACTGGGCCAGCAGATCGTAGGCGCTGATGGCATTGCCATGGGCAGCCAGCAGGCGAAAAACCTGGCGCCGGGTCGGGGTGAAGCGAATGCCGCGCTGTTGGCAGAGGCGCTCGGCGGCTTGTAGCAGTTGGTCTTGATTCATGATCACGCAAATGGCCTGTATCGTCTGCGGATACTAACATAGGGCCTCTCTTGGCGCGGCGTCAAAATTCATTTTCTGGGCGCGGCGTCCCTTGTGCTAATATCCGCCCCCTCCCATAGCCACCCGGATGATCTTTATGCAGGCGCAGCGCTTCTCCATCGCCCCCATGCTGGACTGGACCGATCGGCATTGCCGTTACTTTCACCGTCTGATGACCCGCCAGACCCTGCTCTATACCGAGATGGTCACCACGGGCGCCATCATCCACGGCAAGGGTGACTATCTGGGCTACAGCGAGCAGGAGCACCCCATCGCCCTGCAACTGGGGGGCAGCAACCCGGTGGATCTGGCCCGCTGCGCCAGGCTGGCCGAGGAGCGGGGCTATGACGAGATCAACCTCAACGTGGGTTGCCCCTCGGATCGGGTCCAGAACGGCCGCTTCGGCGCCTGCCTGATGGGGGAGCCCGCCCTGGTGGCCGACTGCATCAAGGCGATGCGCGACGTGGTGGCCATTCCGGTGACCGTCAAGACCCGGATCGGCATCGACGATCAAGACTCCTACGAATTCTTGCAGGCCTTCATCGAGCAGGTGCGCGACGCCGGCTGCGACACCTTCATCGTCCATGCCCGCAAGGCCTGGCTCAGCGGCCTGAGCCCCCGGGAGAACCGCGAGATCCCGCCGCTGGACTACCCGCGGGTCTACCGGGTCAAGCAGGATTACCCCGAGCTGACCATCGCCCTCAACGGCGGTGTCACCAGCCTGGAGCAGACGCTGGAACATCTGCAACATGTGGATGGTGTGATGATGGGGCGCGAAGCCTACCAGAATCCCTATCTCCTGGCAGAGGTGGACAACCGGGTGTTCGGCCAGCAGGGGGCGGTGCCGAGCCGTCACGAGGTGGTGCGCATGATGCTGCCCTACCTGGAGCAGGAGCTGGCCAAGGGCAACTACCTCTCCCACGTGACCCGCCACATGCTGGGGCTGTTCCAGAACATGCCGGGGGCCCGCGCCTGGCGCCGTCACCTGAGCGAGAACGCCTGCAAGCCGGGGGCTGGTATCCAGGTGGTGCTGGACGCCATGGCCAAGGTACCCGAGCATAGCGGCGAAGCCGTGGTCTGAGCCCGGCCGGTATCGGATTTGGGGTCTATGACCCTGTGTCGATGAAACGCCCCGCCTCGTGCGGGGCTTTTTATTGCCGGACTCTTTATGGCCGGTGATGGAGGCCAGGCTGCCCGGGCCGCAGGGGGCGGCTTAGCCCTGATCCGGCGTGAAGTCGTGGATCTCGCCGCGCCTTGGCTTGAAGCGGGGATCGGCCCCCAGCTTCTGCTGGGCCAGGGCCATGCTCTGGCAGAAGCTCTCCTCCTTCTCATACTCGGCCCGCACCAGATCGATGGCGCGCTCCGCCTGGCGGCGATCCTGCTTGCTCGCCTTGCGATCGCTGAACACCTGCTGCTGATCCAGCATCCATTGCAAGAAGGCCTGACGGCACTGATCTTCCCGGGGAGGGGCGGACGCGGCGTGAGCGAGCGGGCTGATCAGCAGGGTCAGGAGGAGAAGACGAGGCATATTCGTTGATTGGTTTGTTAGTAAGTGGCTGATTAACGGCTATTTTATGGCGTAATGGCCGCCGGGTACAGGACAAAAATGACGCCATTTCTGGCAGGGGCAGGTGACCGCGCCCCGGCGGTCACCTGGGGCCTGCTCAGTGGGCGAGCAGATAGAGCTGGCGGCTGTAGGCTACGTCTTCGGGGTTGTTGATGGGGTAGCCCTTGAGCCAGGGCTTGATCAGCCTGGCATTGGTGTACTGGTAGAGGGGCGCTATCGGGGCCTGCTCCTGCAGCAGGGTCTCGGCCCGATCGAACAGCTGGCCACGACTGGCCTGGCTGGTGTCGCGGGAGGCCTGATCCAGCAGGGCGTCATAGCCCGGGTTCGCGAAGCGGGCCATGTTGCCGCCGTTGCTGCTGCGCCACAGTTCGAGGAAGGCGGAGGGGTCGTTGTAGTCGGCTACCCAGGAGGAGCGGATCACCTGGAACTGGCCGCTCTGGCGGCTGTCGAGGTAGCTCTTCCACTCCTGATTGGTGAGTTCGACCCGGGCGCCCAGCTTCTGCTTCCACATGCTGGCCACGGCCAGGGCCAGCTTCTTGTGCACCTCGGCCGTGTTGTAGAGCAGAGTCAGGGTGAGGGGGCGCTGGGGGCCATAGCCGGCCTCGGCCAGCAGCTGCCTGGCCTGGGCATCGAGCGCCTCCTGACTCAGGGTCGAGAGCGGGTTGGGCTTGGGGCTGAAGTGGGCGGTCACGTCCGGGGTGAAGTGGTAGGCGGGTTTCTCCCCCGTGCCCAGCACCTTGTCGGCGATGAGCCGCCGGTCGATGGCATAGGAGAGCGCCTTGCGCACCCGCACGTCGTCGAGGGGAGGCTGGCGGGTGTTGAAGGCGTAGTAGTAGGTACCCAGCTGCTCCGGGGTATGGACCTCGCCCGGGATCTGCCTGATCAGCCTGGCGTACTGCTCTTTGGGGAAGGACTCGGTGATGTCGATATCCCCCGCCAGATAGCGGTTGGTGGCAGCACTCTCCTGGTTGATGGGCAGGAAGGTGACCCTGGTCAGCACCGTATGGGCCCTGTCCCAGTAGTGGGGATTGGGCACCAGATCGAGCCGCTCGTTGACCACCCGGTCCGCCAGCACGAAGGCGCCATTGCCGACCAGTTTGCCGGGCTGGGTCCACTGCTGACCGTGTTGCGCCATGCTGGCCGCGTGCAGGGGGGAGAGGCTGGGGTGGGTCAGCAGGTTGAGAAAATAGGGCACGGGCTGGGAGAGGCTGACCTTGAGGGTGTGGTCGTCGATGGCCTCGACCCCGAGCCGCTCCGGGCTCAGCTCGCCGGCCACTATCTTGTCCACGTTCTCGAAATGGGCGAGCTGGGCGAACCAGGCGAAGGTGGCCGCCTCTTTGGGATCGACCAGCCGGCGCCAGCCATGGACGAAGTCGTGGGCCGTGACCGGATCCCCGTTTGACCAGGCGGCGTCCTGGCGCAGCCGGAAGCGAAAGTGCTGGTTGTCGTCACTGTGCCATGACTGGGCGACCCCGGGTTGCACGCTGCCATCCGGGCTCTGGGTCAGCAGCCCCTCGAACAGATCCCG
This sequence comes from Aeromonas crassostreae, assembly GCF_054052445.1. Taxonomy (NCBI): domain Bacteria; kingdom Pseudomonadati; phylum Pseudomonadota; class Gammaproteobacteria; order Aeromonadales; family Aeromonadaceae; genus Aeromonas; species Aeromonas crassostreae. Next base: position 263,700 of record NZ_JBSTYM010000002.1, read on the forward strand.
CACCACCTGCAACTCGGGCAGGCCGACCAGCTTGAGGGGGCTCAGGCTGCTGGGCTCATCCTTGAGATGGCGCACCACAGTCTGCTCGGCGGCGAGTCTGGCATCGGGCGGGACATCGGCGGCCTGGGCAGCACCCATGGCCAGCAGTAACAGCAAGGGGCGCCATCCTGTCATGGTCAGATCCTTAATGTGAAGCGGGGAGAAAAGTCGGCGACAAGTGCTCGCCTGCCGGTGGGAAAACATGATATCCCCATTGCTGGCCAGACCGCCAGCGCCGACCAGGGCTGGCACGGGCCCTTTTTATCTGGGTGTGAACGGGATCGGCTGGGGGGAGAGGATGAGACTAGGGTGGTGGATACTGGGGTTGTTGAGTCAGGGGGCCTGGGCGCTGGAGCCGTGTCAGCCCGACACCCGGGTGGGGAGCTGGTGCCAGGTGGCGATCGCCGCGCTGCAGCCGACCCAGGCGGGCATAGGCCAGCTGCAGGTGGAGGAGACGGCGCGCAAGCTGGCGGGCACGCGCGAGAAACAGCTCGACGGCTACATGAAGAAGAAGGAGATCCCCGTCGTCATCGCCCCGGATGGCGGCTACTGGCTGGTGGACCGGCATCATCTCACCAGGGCCCTGTGGCAGACCGGGGTCAGGGAGGCCAGGGTCAAGGTGATCGCCCGGCTGCAGGACGAGCGCCATTTCTGGAGCCAGATGCAGCACAACCACTGGGCCTGGCTCAAGGACGAGCGGGGCCAGCCCATCAGGCCCGAGCAGTTGCCAGGCCGCATCGACGCCCTGCCCGACTACCCCTACCGCACCCTGGCGGGTCTGTTGCAGGATGCCGGCTATTTTCAGAAGAACAAGCAGGTCTACTTCGTCGAGTTTGCCTGGGCCAGTTGGCTCGGCCAGCAGATGCAGTGGCGGCCGGTGACCCGGGAGAACCTGACGGCGCGCCTGCAGCAGGCCAAGCGGCTCGCCTGCACCCAGGCGGCCCGGGATCTGCCCGGTTATCCCGGCAAGCAGTGTCGCAGCAAGGGGCCTTGACCGCCGTGGTTGCCAGGGCGTGCCTTGCCCGCCCAGGAAAACCCGCGCCGCGGGGGGGGGGGGGGGGGGGGCTCGCCCCCCACATACCCCCCCCCCGGGGGGGGGGGGTTTTTTTGTGGGGGGACGGATTGCCGGTCAGGGCAGCGCCAGACTGGGCCCGTCCAGGTATTCCGGCAGGAACAGGGTGATCTGGGGCACATAGGTGATGAGCATGAGAAACAGCAGCAGGAAGCCGACCCAGGGCAGGCAGGCGCGGATCACCCAGCCCATGCTCTGGCCCGTGATGCCGGCGGTCACGAACAGGTTGAGCCCCACCGGCGGGGTCAGCATGCCTATCTCCATGTTGATCACCATGATGATCCCCAGGTGGATGGGGTCTATGCCCAGCTGGGTGGCGATGGGGAACAGGATGGGCGCCATGATCAGCACGATGGCCGAAGGCTCCATGAAGTTGCCCGCCAGCAGCAGCAGTATGTTCACCACGATGAGGAAGCCCCAGGCGGGCAGGCCCCAGGCGATGATGGCCTCGGCGATGGCATGGGGGATCCGCTCCGAGGTGAGCACATGGGCGAACAGCATGGCGTTGCTGATGATGAACAGCAGCATGATGCTCACCTTGGCGGCGTCGCGCACCACATGGCCCACCTCGCGGTCGAAGGGAGATCTGAGCAGGGAGAGGGGCAGCAACACCAGGTTGCGCAGGCTGGCGCCGAGCAGGGACTCCCCCTGGTTGCGCCAGGCCACCCCCTTGAGGGGGCCTATGTCGCGATAGCCGTAGACGGCGATGAAGAAGGCGTAGACCGCCGCCACCGCCGCCGCCTCGGTGGGGCTGGCGATGCCTCCGTAGATGGATCCCAGCACCAGTATGATGAGGAAGAGACCGCCGAGGGCCTTGCCACCGCTGCCGAGCAGGGTGAAGACCCCGGGGAAGGGCTGGCTCGGCAGCCCCTTGATGCGGGCCACCACATAGATGACCACCATGATGAGGCCCCCCATCATGAGCCCCGGCAGGAAGCCGGCCATGAACATGCGGGATGCCGAGACCTCGGTCGCCGCCGCATAGACCAGCATGACGATGGAGGGGGGGATCAGGATCCCCAGGGTGCCCGCGTTGGCGATCACCCCGGCGGCGAAGGCCTGGGGATAGCCGGAGCGCACCATGCCGGCGATGACGATGCTGCCGATGGCGGCCACGGTCGCCGGGCTGGAGCCGCACACGGCGGCAAACAGCATGCAGGCCATGACCGACGCCATGGCGAGGCCGCCCCGGATGTGGCCGACGGAGTCCATGGCGAAGTTGATGATCCGCTTGGCCACGCCGCCGGTCGACAAAAAGGCGGACGACAGCACGAAGAAGGGGATGGCGAGCAGGGTGTAGTGCTCCGAGGTGGCCTCGAACAACTTGAGCGCCAGGGAGGCGAGGGAGTCGTTGGAGAAGAGCAGTATGGTGGTGACGCTGGAGAGGCCGAGGGCCACCGCGATGGGCATGCCGAGCAACATGGAGAGGATCAGCAGGGTAAAGAGGGTCAGTGTTGCCATTGTGGTTATACCTTCTGATCCGGGTCGTGGTCGATGAGGTGCATGCTCTCCCTGGCCTCATCGGCGAGGGCGAAGCCCTGCATCTGGCCGCGCCACACCATGACGCCGACCCCGAGGAAACGGACGAACAGCAGGGCCAGGCCGATGGGCAGTATGCTCATGGCTTGCCAGCGGGGGATGGGCAGATCCTCCATCTCGATGCCGATCGCCTTGAGCTTGGCCAGGTAGATCCAGGCACCGTAGAAATAGAAGCAGCAGTAGACCAGGCACAGGCCCACGGCCAGCAGGGTGAGGCGGCGTTGCCAATGGGCGGGCAGTACCTTGATGAAGGCGTCCACCCCGATATGGGCGCCGACCCGCACTCCCCAGGATGCGCCGAACAGCACCATCCAGGCACAGAGGTTGAGGGTCAGCTCCTGGGCCCAGAGCAGGCCGGTATCGAAGAAGAAGCGCATCACCACTTCGATGAAGACCAGCAGGGTGGTGCTGACCAGGAGCAGGCCTATGATGGCCTCCTCCAGCTGATAGACGAGTTTTCTCATGGGATCCTCCGGGGGGGGCCCCCCCCGGGGGCGCCCCGCTGGCTGGCTTAGGGCTGGTTGGCGGCGACGGCGGCGTCGAGGAGCGCCTTGCCGATGGCCCCCTCGAATTGCTGCCAGACCGGCTTCATCGCCTCGACCCACTGGCTGCGCTCGGCGTCGGTCAGGGTAACCAGCTGGCTCTTGCCGGAGGCGAAGATGGCGGCCTTGTCCTCGCCATCTTTCTCGGCGGCAATCTTGTTGCCGTAGGCGACCGACTCATCCAGTGCTTTTTTCAGCTCGCTACGGACCCCATCCGGCAGGCCGTTCCAGAACTCGGCGTTGGTGACGATCAGGTAATCCAGCACCCCGTGGTTGCTTTCGGTGATATAGGGCTGCACCTCGAAGAACTTCTGGGAGTAGATGTTGGACCAGGTGTTCTCCTGGCCGTCGATGGCCTTGGTCTGGAGCAGGGTGAACACCTCGGCGAAGGGCTTCTTCACCGGCACGGCATGGATGGCCTCGAACTGGGCGGCCAGCACGTCCGAGGTCTGGATGCGGAACTTCTTGCCCTTGGCGTCCGCCGGGGTCTTGAGGGGCTGGCTGGCGGAGAGCTGCTTCATGCCGTTGTGCAGATACCCCAGGCCCACCAGACCGTACTTCTCGAGGGAACCCAGCATAGCTTGCCCCTCCTTGCCCTGCTGGAATCGGTCGACCGCGGCCATGTCATTGAACAGGAAGGGCAAGTCGAAGATCTGCAGCTGATCGGTGTACTTCTGGAACTTGGAGAGGGAGGGGGCGATCATCTGCACGTCGCCGAGCAGCATGGCTTCGAGCTCCTTGCCGTCGCCGAACAGCTGGGAGTTGGGGTAGACCTTGACCTCCACCTGCCCCTGGAGGCGCTCATCCACCAGCTGCTTGAAGTGGGTCGCCATCTGGCCCTTGGGGGTGTTCTCCGCCACCACGTGGGAGAACTTGAGTTCGATGGGGGCGGCGATGGCCGAGGAGAGGCCGAGCGCCAGGGTGAGGGCGGCGGTCAGGGTACGGATGTGAAATGTCATGTCTCTCTTCCTTGTGTGTGAGTGCGGGTCATTGCCACCTGACATCGCAACTTGCGTGCCAACACTCACAAACAGGCAACATTTCATTAACTACAAGGGGCCGGGCGGGGTGGGGGAGGGAGGCTGCCCGGGAAAAAGGGGGGAAATCCCCCCCATTCGCCCCCCGGACCGGGTGATTTTTCCCCCATGGGGCGGGTGGATCCGGCGGGCGAAACCGGGGCTGGCTAGTCCGCCCCCTCCTCGCCGAGCTTGTAGTCCTGCTTGTCGAGGCCGTACTTGCGCATCTTGTCGTAGAGGGTCTTGCGCGGCAGCCCCAGGCTCTCCTGCACCTCCTTGAGCCGGCCCCTGTGCTGGCTCAGGGTATCGGTCAGCAGTATCCGCTCGAAGCGATCCACCTGCTCGGCCAGGGTCAGGGCCTCGCGCCCCAGGCTGAGGTCGGCGAAGGCCCCCTCTTCCCCCAGCAACACGCAGCGTTCGGCCAGGTTGCGCAGCTCGCGCACATTGCCCGGCCAGTCGTGGGCCAGCAGCCAGGCCCGCTGCTCGGCCCCGATCCGGGGCGGCGCCAGCTGATAGCGGGTGGCCGCCACCCGCAGGAAGTTCTCGAACAAGAGGGGCACGTCCTCCTTGCGCTCGCGCAATGGGGGGATATCCACCCGCACCACATTGAGCCGGTAATAGAGGTCGGCGCGAAAGGCGCCCTGCTCCACCAGCTTCTTCAGATCCACCTTGCTGGCCGCCAGCACCCTGATGTCCAGGGGGATGGGGTGATTGGTGCCGAGGGGCTCGACCTTGCGGTCCTCCAGCACCCGCAGCAGCTTGATCTGCAGCGCCATCGGCATGCTCTCTATCTCGTCGAGAAAGAGGGTGCCCCTGTCTGCCCAGGCAATCTTGCCTACCCGGCGCTTCTGGGCCCCGGTGAAGGCGCCGGCCTCGAAGCCGAACAGTTCGCTCTCCATCATGGTTTCGGGCACGGCGCCGCAGTTGATGGCGACGAAGGGCTCGGCGGCACGCACCGAATGGTCGTGCAGGAAGCGGGCGACCAGCTCCTTGCCGCTCCCCGTCTCCCCCATGATCAGCACGTCGGCGGGGGCATCCTTGATGTGGGTGAGGAGCTGGCGCAGCCGCTTGATGGCCGGGTGGGCGCCGAGCAGGCGGGGCCCGGGCCCGCTCTGGGCCTCCAGTTCGCTGCGCAGCTCCCGGTTCTCCAGCACCAGGCGCCGCTTGTCGCAGGCCCGGCGCACCACCTCCAGCAGCTGCTCGGTGCCAAACGGCTTCTCGATGAAGTCGTAGGCTCCCAGGCGCATGGCCTGCACCGCGGTGGAGATGTCGCCGTGCCCCGTGAGCAGGATCACCGGCAGTTCGGCGTCGCGGTTCATGGCCTCCTCGAGCAGGGCGATGCCGTTCATGCCGGGCATGTTGATGTCGCTGATGATGATGCCGGGCCACTGGGGGCTGATGTGGGGCAGGGCCTCTGCGGCGCTGGCGAAGGTGGTGACCTGCCACTGGGCCAGCTCCAGGGTCTGGCCGAGGGAGAGGCGCAGGTGGTGTTCATCGTCGATCAGCATGACTTGGTTCATGGGGCTCTCCTCGAGCGGGCGGGGGAGGCCGGACGCGCCTGGGGGCGGGCGCGGCGGCTCATGGGAAATGCCTCGGGCCGGGCCTGGCCTCGGGCAGGCTGATGGTGAAGCGGGCGCCGCCACGGTCCGGGTCATTGCTCGCCGTCAGCTGGCCGCCGAAGGCGGTGATGATGCGCTGGGAGATGGTGAGCCCGAGGCCGAGCCCCTTGGACTTGGTGGTGTAGAAGGGGGCGAACAGCTGCCTGGCCTCGACGGCCAGGCCCGGGCCGTTGTCGATGACGGCGATGGTCACCCGATCGGCCTTTGTCTCCACCTCCAGCCAGACTCGGGGCGGCGCCACGCCGGCGCAGGCCTGCAGGGCGTTGTGCAGCAGATTGACCAGCACCTGCTCGAGTTGAACCGCATCGGCATGGACATAGAGGGGCTCGGCCGGCAGCCGGGTCTCCACCAGCAGCCCCTGCTTGATCATCTGGCTGTGGAGCAGGGCCAGGCTGGCGTGGATCACGGGTTGCAGCGCCACTGCCTGCAGGGTCTGCTCCCCCTTGCGGGCGAACACCTTGAAGCGGGCCACCAGCTCGCTCATGTGATGGTTGAGGCCGTTGATCTGCACCAGGTTGTCGCGACAGCTGTCGATGCGGCCCCTGTCGAGCAGCTGCAACGCATTCTCGCCATAGGCCCGCATGGCGGCCAGGGGCTGGTTGAGTTCGTGGTTGATGCTGGCGGACATCTCGCCGAGCAGGGCCAGCTTGGCGGTCTGCACCAGCTGCTCCTGGGTATCGATCAGCTCGCGCTGGGTCTGGCGGTACTTGTCGATGGTGGCGATCAGCTCCTGATTGCTGGTGGAGAGGGCCCGGGTGCGCTGACTCACCTTGTGCTCCAGCCGGTTGTTGAGGCGGGCGAGACGGGCGCGGCCGAGCAGCACCTGGCGCCAGTAGAGCCAGATCATCAGCACCAGCAGGGAGAAGAGGGCGAAGCTGGCCAGGGCCTTGGCGATGATGGGGCGCAAGTCATGGAGGGGCTCCAGGGTATAGAGATACCAGCCGGCGCTCGGCATGGCGGTGCCGGTGAACAGATAACCCTGGCCCCAGTGCCACTCGTCCTGGCTGCGCAGCAGGCCGAGGGAGGGGAGATCGCTCAAGGGGGTCCCCAGCTTGTCGCCATACTTGCGCTCCTCGGCCAGCGTCTGGCGGGTCGGCCCGTCCAGGGCGACCAGGGGGCGATAGAGCCACTCGGCCCTGGAGGCGAAGAAGACGACCCCGTATTCGTCGGTCAGCAGGTAGTCGAGGCTGTTGCTGGTCCAGCGCTCGTCGATGAGGGAGAGCGCCACCTTGACCACCACGACGCCGAGGCGGCGATCGCCATCTTGTACCGGATAGGAGAAGTAGTAGCCCCGCCGCCCCGAGCGCTGGCCGAGGGCGAAGTAGCTGCCGGGTTTGCCCTGCATCGCCTGGCGGAAATAGGGGCGAAAGTGGTAGTTGTCCCCGACGAAGCTGTCGGACTGGCGCCAGTTGCTGGCGGAAATCACCTCCCCCTTGTCCGTCATCAGGTAGATGGCATCCGTGCCCAGGATCTCGTTGTACTGCTCCAGCAGGGGGTGGAGCCGATAGGGGGGAAATTGTTGCAGCAGCGCCTGCTGCAACTCGGCGCGGGTCGCGATGAGGGCCGGCAGGCGGCGGTACTTGTCGAGCTCGATCAGCAGACGGCCGGCCAGGCGCTCGTTGTCTAACCTGGCCTGCTGGCGCAGGCTCTCCAGCCCCCACTGACGCGCCGTGAAGGCGACCACCACCATCAAGGTGACCCAGAGGCCGATCAGCAGGCCCCGACTTCCATTGTTCATCATGCCCTTCCTTAGGTTGCCGTCATCTTACCCCCTGGTGGGAGCAGAGGGGACGATGCCGACGAAAGAGTGTGACGGGGGCGACAAGGCGCAGAGATCCTGCACTCTCTGTCGGCTTGATATTCATTCTCATTTAGGCTCTCATGGGGAGCCCCATATCAGGTGAAGGAGGTCACGTATGGCACAGACATCCCCCCGCCAGGATCAGCGCCAGGCCCACTGGCAGCGTTACATGCTCGAAGCCGAGCGCGCCCTGGGCCAGGGCGCCCTGGGCTCGGCCGTCTGCCTCTATCAGCAGGCGCTCGGCACCATAGCGGCGTCGCCACAGACGGCTGTTATCGATCCCGAGGGGCTGGCCTCCCAGGCGACTGTCATCGATCTCGAGGAGCTGGCCAGCATGCGCGTCGCAACCTGCCATCGCCTGGCCGATTTCTGGCGCGCCATGGAGGAGCCCAGCTACGAGCTGCGCTACCTCAAGCTGGCCGCCGAGCTGGTGACCGCCCTGGTGCCCCAGTGCCCGAACCGGGAGTGCGAGTCCCTCATCAGCGAGCTGGGCTGCTGCCGCGCCGCCCTGCTCGGCTTCTTGAAGCGCCACCCCAATCCCGAGATAGCCAGGCTGATCCAGGTGCAGGACAGGGTGCAGGGCTGCGAGCTGATCGGTCGCTTTCGCCTCAACTAGCGGTTGTTAGCGTTGGTGCGCCCGAGCTTGCGGGCGATGCGCTCCTGGGCCTCTTCTCCCTGCAGGGCGAGGGAGAAGGCGCGGGCCTCGGTGTCGATGACAAAGTGCACCGCCTGTTTGAGCTCCTGTTTTAGCAGGGCCTTGCTCCGTTGCAGCGCCTTGGGCGGTTTGGCCGCCAGGATCAAGCCCTGTGCCCGGGCGAAGGGAAGCAGCTCATCCGCTGCCAGCACCCGATTGGCCAGCCCGAGGCGCAGCGCCTCCCCGGCGTCGATGGGCTGCGCCAGCAGCAGCAACTCGCTGGCCTTGAGGTGGCCCACGGCGCGGGGCAGCAAGAGGCTTGAGGCAAACTCCGGCACCAGCCCCAGCTCGACGAAAGGCAGTTGCAGCCGGGCGTTGTCCGCCAGATAGACCAGATCGCAGTGCAGCAGCAAGGTGGTGCCTATGCCCACCGCCGGGCCGCCCACGGCGGCGATCACCGGCTTGGGGAAGTCGGCCAGGGTGTGGAGGAACTGCAAGATGGGATCATCGGCCTCCAGGCTCTCTTTCCCCATGAAGTCGGTCAGATCATTGCCGGCGGTGAAGCAGGCCTGCTGCCCCTGAATGAGCAGCACATGCACCTGCTCGTCCCTGGCCGCCTGGCGCAGTGCGTCGGTGAGAGCTAAATAGGTCTCGGTATTGAGGGCGTTGCGCTTGTCCGGCCGGTTGAGGGTCAGGGTGAGCAGGCCATCCTGCCGCTCGACCAGAATTGTGGGGGCCATGTCTGAATCCTTGTTGTCAGGGGCTGCCAAAAGCTTGCCTTGCGGGTAAGCTCTGCTTCGTTTGACCACATCATAAAAGGATTTCAACCATGTTTAAACGAGCGTTTTATTCCCTGCTGGCCCTGGGACTGGCCGCCCCCGCCCTGGCCAAGGTGGAGGCCGTCGATGGTTATGTGCGTCTGCTGCCCCCCGGCACCCCCAACACGGCGGCCTTCATGGTGCTGAAAAATGATGGCGACGCCCCGGTCCGGCTCACCGGCGTCAGCTCCCCCGAGGTGGCCCGCGCCGAGCTGCACACCCACCTGCACGAGAATGGCGTGATGCGGATGCGTCAGGTCGAGAGCATAGAGATCCCGGCCAAGGGGGAGGTGGTGCTCAAACCCGGCAGCCTGCACATCATGCTGTTCGAGGTGCGTGAACTCTCCCAGGGCACCCCCTTCCCCCTGACCCTGAGCCTGGACAACGGCCAGGCCCTCGGCCTGAGTCTGCCGGTGAAGCCGGTCGAACCCATGGCCGGCATGGTGCACTGATCAGGGACAGAACCGGTCGCGTTATAGAGAATCTTGCTAGGTATTGGCGGCTGGCGCGGTAAAATGCGGGTCTCATCCCGCATTCTCTGGAGTTTAATGATGAAAAAGACACTGTTGGCCGCTGCGCTGCTGGCCCTGACGAGCACCTCTGCCATGGCCGCCGATGACTGGCGCTTCGCCGCCGGCACCGATATCTGGAATGCCGAGGGCAGCGGTCGTGTCGACGAGGTCGGGACCCGCGACGGTTTTGACGACAACTACAACTGGAGCGGTTACCTGCAGCTGGAGCACGGCATCATATTGCTGCCCAACGCCAAGTTCGAGATCTCCGATCTCAGCACCAGCGGCGGTGCCTTCGACAACGATCTGCAGGCCTATGATCTCAGCCTCTACTACCGCCTGTTCAACAACGACCTGTTCCAGATCGACCTGGGTCTGACCGGCCGTCGTTACGAAGGGGACTTCAACACCGTCAATGACTCCTACCACGAAGACGTGCTGATGGCCTATGCCGGCACCGAGCTGCGCATTCCGGGCACCGGCTTCTCCGCCTTCGGCGATGCCCGGGTGCAGGATGCCGACAACTATGACTACCGTCTGGGCGGGGCGTACAAGTTCTCCTCCCTGCCGCTCAAGCTGCGCGCCGGCTGGCGTCAGGTCGACATGGACTTCGACAGCGTCGATCAGCGGGTCGATGGCTGGTTTGCGGGCGCCGAGTTCACCTTCTGATAGGGAGAGGATTAGGGGATGGGCAGCATCATAGTGACTGGGGCGGGCTCGGGACTGGGCCGCGCCCTGACATGCGGTCTGGTCGCCCGTGGCCACAGGGTGGCCATGATGGGCCGCCGCTATCAGAAGTTGCAGGAGATGGAAGCCAGGCTCGGCCAGGGGGTGATCGGCATCGCCGCCGATCTGGCTCACCACGAGGAGGTGGAGGTGGCCTTCGCCGCCGCCGTCCAGTGGGGCGGCTTGCCGGAGTTGGTGATCCACTGTGCCGGGGTGGGCGAGTTCGGCCCGGTCGGCGTCTATACCGCCGAGCAGGTGCATCGGGTGGTGGAGAGCAATCTGGTCTCCACCATACTGGTGGCCCAGCAGACGGTGCGCCTCATCGGCGAGCGGGGCGGGGTGCTGGCCAATGTGCTCTCCTCCGCCGCCCAAGTGGGCAAGGCCAACGAGAGCCTCTACTGCGCCTCCAAGTGGGGGATGCGCGGCTTTCTCGAGTCCTTGCGCGCCGAGCTCAAGGGCTCGCCCCTGCGGCTGGTGAACCTCTATTCGAGCGGGATCCGCAGCGAATTCTGGGACAACTCGGACCATGTGGACCCGAGCCGTTTCATGACCCCGGAGGATGCCGCCGCCTACATGCTCGATGCCCTGGAGGCGAGGAGCAGTTGCCACGTGACCGATCTCTTTATCGGTCGCAATCCCTGAGGAAAAGCTCCGTCATCCGGTTGCCGTCGTCAGAACACAGAAACAAAAAGCGCGCCGATTGGCGCGCTTTTTTATGGACATGGGTGGGGATCAACGACCCAGCTTGCCCTTGATCAGGGCGATGATCTCGTCGATGGCCACTTCCTGCTTCTCGCCGGAGCGGCGGCACTTGTACTCCACCACGCCGTTGTCCATGCCGCGCTCGCCGATGACGATGCCGTGGGGCACCCCCAGCAGCTCCATGTCGGCGAACATGACGCCAGGGCGCTCCTTGCGGTCATCGAACAAGACGTCAACACCGGCGGCCTGGAGCTCGGCGTAGAGCTGCTGGGCCAGTTCGGCTACGCGCACGGACTTGTGCATGTTCATGGGGACGATGGCCACTTCGAACGGGGCGATGGCGTCCGGCCAGATGATGCCGTACTGGTCGTTGTTCTGCTCGATGGCGGCGGCCACCAGACGGGAAACGCCGATACCGTAGCAACCCATCTCCATGGTGACGGACTTGCCGCCTTCGTTGAGCACGCTGGCCTTCATGGCTTCGGAGTACTTGGTGCCCAGCTGGAAGATGTGGCCCACTTCGATGCCGCGCTTGAGCAGCAACTTGCCCTGGCCGCAGGGGCTGGGGTCCCCTTCCACCACGTTGCGCAGGTCGGCAACTTCAAAAGTGGCGATGTCGCGATCCCAGTTGGCACCGGTCAGGTGGAAGCCGGTGTCGTTGGCGCCGCAGACGAAGTCCGCCAGATGGGCGGCGCTGCGATCGACTATGATGCGACCGGCAAAGCCGACCGGGCCGATGGAGCCCGCGTCGCAACCGGCGGCCGCCTGGATCTGCTCGTCATTGGCGAAGGTGAGCGGGTTGGCCACACCCGGCAGCTTCTCGGCCTTGATCTCGTTGAGCTCGTGGTCACCGCGCAGCACCAGGGCGATGACCGCCTGCTTGCCGTGCTCGTCTGCTTCGGCCAGTACCAGCAGGGTCTTGGCGATGGCGGTCGGGGCCACGTTCAGGAAGGCGGCCACTTCATCGATGGTGTGAACGGCCGGGGTGGCCACCTTGGTCAGGGCTTTGGTTGCAGCAGCGCGCTCACCAGCCGGGGCCAGGGCCTCGGCCATCTCGATGTTGGCGGCGTAATCCGATGTATCGGAGAAGGCGATCAAGTCTTCACCGCTCTCGGCCAGCACCTGGAATTCGTGGGAGCCGGTGCCGCCGATGGAGCCGGTATCGGCCTGCACCGGACGGAAGTTCAGGCCCATGCGGGTGAAGGCGGCGCAGTAGGCGGCGTGCATCTTCTCGTAGGTCTCGATCAGCGAGGCCTTGTCGATATGGAAGGAGTAGGCATCCTTCATCAGGAACTCGCGGCCGCGCATCACGCCGAAACGGGGACGCACCTCGTCGCGGAACTTGGTCTGGATCTGGTAGAGGTTCAGCGGCAGCTGCTTGTAGCTGTTCACTTCATAACGGACCAGGGCGGTGATCACCTCTTCGTGGGTCGGGCCCAGCACGAAGGGACGGTTGTGGCGGTCGGTCAGGCGGCACAGCTCGGGGCCATAATCATCCCAGCGGCCGGATTCCTGCCACAGCTCGGCGGGTTGCACCACCGGCATGGAGACTTCGATGGCGCCCGCCTTGTTCATCTCTTCGCGAACGATGTTCTCGATCTTCTTCAGTACCCGCAGGCCGGACGGCAGCCAGGCATACATGCCGGAGGCCAGTTTACGGATCATGCCGGCGCGCAGCATCAGCTGATGGCTGACAACCTCGGCGTCGGACGGGGTTTCCTTGAGGGTAGAAAGCAGATATTGGCTGGTGCGCATCGCGATGAACCTTAACGTGAGACGGGCCGCTGGGCCCTGGGTAAATTCAAGGGCCGGATTTTAACATGGGTCCGTATCCTAACGCGATTTTCTATCTTCAATAAGTGACTAAATGCAGCGGCGGCGCCGTCATCCTGCTGCCATATGGTGGACAGGGGGAGAGGGGGCATCAGTGTGCTGGATACTTATCCAGTAATTATTTAAGCTAAGGGCCACTTTATTGCTAGCTGTGTTGGTTGAGGAGATAAGCCGTGATCGGTCGCTTGAGAGGCATTGTGATTGAGAAGAATCCCCCCGAGGTCTTGCTCGAGGTGGGGGGCGTGGGCTATGAGGTACAGATGCCCATGAGCTGCTTCTACGACCTGCCCGAACTTGGCAAGGAGGCGACCATCCAGACCCACTTCGTGGTGCGCGAGGATGCCCAGCTGCTCTATGGCTTCAACCACAAGCAGGAGCGGGCGCTGTTTCGCGAGCTGATCAAGACCAACGGCGTCGGCCCCAAGCTGGCGCTGGCCATTCTCTCAGGCATGACCGCCAGCCAGTTCGTGATGAGCGTGGAGCGCGAGGAGATAAGCTCCCTGATCAAGCTGCCCGGGGTGGGCAAGAAGACCGCCGAGCGGCTGGTGGTGGAGATGAAAGACAGGCTCAAGGGCTGGGTCAGTCACGACCTCTTCTCCCCGGCCGCCATCAGCCTGCCCGCCCAGGAGAGCAGCCTGCGGGCCCCCGATGCCAGCGAAGAGGCGGCCAGCGCCCTGGTGGCCCTCGGCTACAAGCCCCAGCAGGCGAGCCAGATCGTCGGCAAGGTCGCCAAGGAGGGCATGTCGGTGGAAGCCATCATCCGCGAGTCCCTGCGTAGCCTGGTGTGAGGTAAGTGATGATAGAAGCAGACCGCCTCATCTCGGCCTCGGCCGCCCGTGAAGATGAGGTCATCGACAGGGCGATCCGCCCCAAGAAACTGGCCGATTACACCGGGCAGGACCATGTCTGTGCCCAGATGGAGATCTTCATCGAGGCGGCGCGCCAGCGCGGCGAGGCCCTGGATCATCTGCTGATCTTCGGGCCGCCGGGTCTGGGCAAGACCACCTTGGCCAATATCGTGGCCAACGAGATGAGCGTGAACATCAAGACCACCTCGGGCCCCGTGCTGGAGAAGGCCGGCGATCTCGCCGCCCTGCTCACCAACCTCGAGCCCAACGACGTGCTCTTCATCGACGAGATCCACCGCCTCAGCCCGGTGGTGGAGGAGGTGCTCTACCCGGCGATGGAGGATTACCAGCTCGACATCATGATAGGGGAGGGGCCCGCCGCCCGCTCCATCAAGCTGGACCTCCCCCCCTTCACCCTGATCGGCGCCACCACCCGGGCCGGCTCCCTCACCAGCCCGCTGCGCGACCGCTTCGGCATCGTCCAGCGCCTCGAGTTCTACAACGTCAAGGATCTCACCGACATAGTGGCGCGCAGCGCCCGCTGCCTGGGTCTGGAGATGAGCGACGACGGTGCGCTGGAGGTGGCACGCCGCTCCCGCGGGACGCCGCGCATTGCCAACCGTTTGTTAAGACGGGTGCGTGACTTTGCCCAGGTGAAGTCCGACGGACGAATAGATGGACCCATAGCGGCCCGTGCCATGGACATGCTGGACGTGGATAACGAAGGATTCGACTTCATGGACCGCAAGCTATTGTTGGCTGTGATTGACAAGTTCATGGGGGGCCCCGTCGGGCTCGACAACCTGGCCGCCGCCATCGGCGAGGAGAAGGACACCATCGAAGATGTGCTGGAGCCCTATCTGATCCAGCAGGGTTATCTGCAACGTACCCCAAGAGGCAGGATGGCGACCGCCCGAGCCTATGCCCACTTCGGCCTGCAGCGACCGGAACAGGCCTAAAATGGCAGACTCGATACCGGACCGCCCTCAGGGGCGGTTTTTTCATGGCCGACAAAAAAAAGCCCACACGCATGAGCGGTGGGCGTAAAAGACAATTCAGGGTGGATGTTCACAGACAGTGAGCGCGTCCGGGCACAGGCCGGGCAAACAAAAAACGGTGAGTCGTCGCGAGACTCAGAGTCGGTTCATTTGATAGAGCTGAACGAACGAAAGCTTGTAGTAGCGGATGGCCTTGGTCACAAACTTTTTCATCTCGGTTTCCCTCTGCCCTGTTCAGTCAATATGGTCATGAAATGTGCATAGGGAACCCTGATTAACCGGCCTGAACCCAAGGGATTGCCCTCACTGCGGGGCGCATTGTAGGAGCTGTCATCTGGGGGGGCAAACAAGAAAAATTGCATCAATCGCATTAGTTTTTTTAATTAAAAGTTCGAGGGTGGTATTTAGCATGAACATGCGTTTTCCTCGGTTTTTCAGTGAATTTCAAGCAAGGCGCTCTTTCGGGGATAAATCAAGCCAGGTGTCGCTGACATTATATTTTTCAGAGGAGAGTCATTCCGCAGCGTTCATTTAAAAAATTGATTTAAATCAATAAATTAAAATCTTTCGCAAAATGTGATTTTGCTCCCGAAATGTGTTCGTCTTCGGTGGAAAAATACCTTTGAAACACATGTATACACCCCGGTTTTACATTGATTTCAATCAAATAAAGATGATATAAAACGGCGGCCATCATAGGCGAGAACAAATATGGCTTGCTTGTTCTGTGTTTGTTAAACATTAGCTTTTTTTGTTCTCAGTTATTGCCTTGTTGTTAATTTTTGGTCGTGACCGAACGACGCTGTGGTTGAGTGACGCTGTGCGCTGTGGGTTCGGGAGCTCCAACGGAAGCCTTGTTCTTAATACACCTAAAATAGCCGTGCCAATAATCGGTGAGGAAACATCATGATTGCTGAGCATGTGGTAGACCTATCGCGGTTCCAATTCGCCGCGACGGCCCTTTATCACTTCCTGTTTGTGCCCCTGACGCTCGGAATGGCCTTCATTCTGGCGATCATGGAATCTGTCTATGTGATGACCAACAACCCTGTCTACCGGGACATGACCAAGTTCTGGGGCAAGCTGTTTGGTATCAACTTCGCCCTCGGGGTTACCACAGGGCTGACCATGGAGTTTCAGTTCGGTACCAACTGGGCTTACTACTCCCACTATGTCGGCGACATCTTCGGGGCCCCGCTGGCCATCGAAGGGCTGATGGCCTTCTTCCTCGAATCCACCTTCGTCGGCATGTTCTTCTTCGGCTGGGATCGTCTCTCCAAGCGTCAGCACCTGGCTGCGACCTGGTTGATGGCGCTGGGGACCAACCTCTCCGCCCTCTGGATCCTGGTCGCCAACGGCTGGATGCAGAACCCGGTCGGTGCCGAGTTCAACTTCGAATCCATGCGCATGGAGATGGTGAGCTTCGCCGATCTGGTGTTCAACCCTGTGGCCCAGGTCAAGTTCGTCCACACGGTGGCGGCGGGCTACACCACGGGCGCCATGTTCGTGCTGGGCATCTCCTCCTACTACCTGCTGAAGAACCGTGATGTGGCCTTCGCCCGTCGCTCCTTCGCCATCGCGGCCGCCTTCGGCATGGCCTCCATCCTCTCCGTGCTGATCCTGGGTGATGAATCCGGTTATGAGACCGGCGAGGTGCAGAAGGTGAAACTGGCGGCCATCGAGGCGGAGTGGGACACCCACCCGGCCCCGGCCTCCTTCACCCTGTTCGGCATCCCGAACCAGGATGAGATGCGCACCGATTACGCCATCAAGATCCCCTACGCCCTCGGCATCATCGCCACCCGCTCCCTCGACGAGCAGGTCACCGGCATCAAGGATCTCAAGAGCGAGCATGAACTGCGGGTGCGCAGCGGCATGACCGCCTACGAGTTGCTGACCAAGCTGCAATCCGGCGACAAGTCCGACGAGACCCGCGCCCGCTTCGACGAGGTGAAGCAGGATCTGGGCTATGGCCTGCTGCTCAAGCGCTACACCGCCAACGTGACCGATGCCACCGACGAGCAGGTCAAGGCCGCCGTGGATGACTCCATCCCGCAGGTGCTGCCGCTGTTCTTCGCCTTCCGCATCATGGTCGCCTGCGGCATGTTGATGCTGGTGCTGATCGGTCTGGCCTTCTACGACAGCACCCGCCACCGCATCGGCGAGCGCAAGTGGCTGCTCAAGGCGCTGCTGTGGGGGATCCCGCTGCCCTGGATCGCCATCGAGTGCGGCTGGTTCGTGGCCGAGTACGGTCGTCAGCCCTGGACCATAGCGGAAGTGCTGCCGACCTTCGTGTCTGCCTCCAACGTGCCCGCCGCCGAGATCTGGTTCTCCCTGATCGGCATCTGCCTGTTCTACTCGGTACTCCTGGTCATCGAGATGTACCTGATGTTCAAGTACGCGCGTCTGGGCCCAAGCAGCCTCAGAACCGGCAAGTATCATTTCGAACAGCTCAAGGCATAAGAGGATCGACTCATGTTTGATTACGAATTATTGCGTCTGGTCTGGTGGGTGCTGGTCGGCGTGCTGCTGATCGGCTTCGCCATCACCGACGGTTTCGACATGGGGGTGGGCGCCCTGCTCCCCTTCGTCGGCAAGAAGGATGTGGAGCGTCGGGTGATGCTCAACACCATGGGCCCCCACTGGGAGGGTAACCAGGTGTGGCTGGTGACGGCGGGCGGTGCCCTGTTCGCCGCCTGGCCCATGGTCTATGCGGCGGCCTTCTCCGGCTTCTACATCGCCATGATCCTGACCCTGATGGCGCTCTTCCTGCGCCCGGTCGGCTTCAAGTACCGCTCCCTGCGTGAAGATGCCAAGTGGCGCAACAACTGGGATTGGGGACTCTTCATCGGCAGCGCCGTACCTCCCGTCGTCTTCGGGGTGGCCTTCGGCAACCTGCTGCAAGGGGTCCCGTTTGATTTCAACCAGTTCCTGATGCTGACCTACCACGGCAACTTCTTCGGTCTGCTCAACCCGTTCGGCCTGCTGGCCGGTCTGGTGAGCCTGTTCATGATCGTGACCCAGGGCGCCACCTGGCTGATGATGAAGACCGAGGGGGAAGTGCTGGCCCGCTCCCGCAGCGCCGCCATGCTCTGCTCCCTGTTGACCCTGGTGCTGTTCGCCCTGGCCGGTTGGTGGGTGAGCGGCATGGACGGCTTCGTGGTGGTCAAGGCCGCCGCGACCGATGCGGTCTCCAATCCGATGAACAAGGAAGTGGTGCGTCAGGCCGGTGCCTGGATGAACAACTACAGCCTCTATCCCTGGATGATGATCGCGCCGGCACTGGGCCTCTCCATGAGCCTGCTGACCGCGGTGGCGGCCAAGCTGGACAAGGGCTGGCTGGCGTTCCTGTGCTCCTCTCTGGCGGTTGCCGGCATCATACTGACCGCGGGCTTCTCCATGTTCCCGTTCGTGATGCCCTCCAGCCTGGCGCCGTCACTGAGCCTGACCATGTGGGATGCCACCGCATCGTTCAACACCCTCAAGGTGATGACGGTCGTCGCCGTCGTCTTGGTGCCGACCGTGCTGGCCTACACCGTCTGGACCTACATCAAGATGTTTGGCCGGGTGAGCAACCAGCACATCGAAGACAACCAACAATCGCTCTACTAAGAAGGTGCCCTGATATGTGGTATTTCACCTGGATCCTGGGTCTGCTGCTGGCTTGCGCGTTTGGCATCATCAATGCGCTCTGGCTGGAGCACACCGAGAACCTGGATCGCCAGATAGATGAAGACAAGTGACAGGCTGGCCAGGCTGGCGGCTCCCCTGGAGCGCCAGCCATGGCAGAGCCTGATGTTGCTGGCGGCAGCCCTGCTGGCCGTCGCCATCTTGCAGGCGCCCAATCTGGTGGCGGCCAACACCAGCGAGCACGGCCACTGGGTCGCGCCCTGGCTGATGTGGGGGGTCAGTTGCGGTGTGATGCACGGCCTGGGATTCCATCCCCGTAGCCTGGTTGGCAGGCTGTTGTTCTGTCCCTGGCTGGCCTGGCCAACCCTGCTCTATGGGCTCTGGCTGACACACACTTACTTCCTGCCATAAAAACGGGGGGAGACAGGATTTCCCTGTCTCCCCCTGCTTCTTTCCTATGCACCCCTGCGCTATGATAGCCCCCCATCAGACTGTCGAATGGATCACAGATTGTTATGGGGGAAGTCTCTGAGTTTCCGGTACGGGTCTACTACGAAGACACAGACGCCGGGGGCATCGTCTACAACGCCAATTATCTCAAGTTTATGGAGCGGGCCCGCACCGAGTTTTTGCGCGCCGGCGGCATAGAGCAGGACGTCCTGCTCGATCTTGGCATCGCCTTCGTGGTGAGCCGGACCGAGATCGATTTCCGCTCGGCGGCCCGCTTCAACGAATTACTGACCGTAATGACGCAAGTGACCGAAGTGAAACGCGCCTCCATGCGCTTCTCGCAGCGGATACTGGCGGCTGATGGGCGGTTGATCACCCAGGCCATGGTACAGATAGCCTGCGTCAGCCACCCGATGATGAAACCTGTTGCAATACCTGAAAATGTGAAGGGAGTGCTGTTAAGTGCACGCTGAAATTTCGTTTATTGGTCTGTTCTGGCAAGCCAGCCTGCTGGTCAAACTGGTCATGTTGACCCTGATGGGCATGTCCGTCGTCTCCTGGGCCCTGATCATTCAGCGCTCCAAGGTGATCAAGGCGGCCAATCTGGCGTCCGAGCAATTCGAGGACAGATTCTGGTCCGGTGTGGATCTCAATCGTCTCTACCAGGAGTCCTCTGCCCGCCGCGATGACATCGAAGGCATGGAAGACATCTTCTACTCCGGCTTCAAGGAGTATGCCCGCCTGCTCAAGGCCGGCGCCCGGGGTCAGGATGCGGTGATGGACGGTACCTACCGTGCCATGCGCGTCTCCCTGTCCCGTGCGGTGGACGATTTGGAATCCAACCTGCCGGTGCTGGCGACCGTGGGCTCCATCAGCCCCTACATCGGTCTGTTTGGTACCGTCTGGGGCATCATGAACGCCTTTATCGCCCTGGGTCAGGTGCAGCAGGCCACCCTGCAGATGGTGGCACCCGGCATCGCCGAGGCGCTGATCGCCACCGCCATGGGTCTGTTTGCCGCCATCCCGGCGGTCATCTTCTACAACCGCTTCTCCAACAAGGTGGAACGGCTGGAGAACGCCTACGCCAACTTCATGGACGAGTTCACCACCATCTTGAACCGTCAGATTGCTCAGCAGCAGGGTGACCAGTAATGCAAACCTATCAGCGGATCCGGCGCAAGAAGGTGGCCGAGATCAACGTGGTGCCTTATATCGACGTCATGCTGGTGCTGCTCATCATCTTCATGGCGGTGACGCCGGTGATCACCCAGGGGGTCAAGGTGGATCTGCCCCAGGCAGAGTCCGAGCAGTTGCCGGAAGACACCAAGCCCCCCTTCATCGTCAGCGTCAACACCGAGGGTGAATACGTCGTCAAGGCGGGAGAGGCGGACGACGAACCCGTGCCCCCTGGATCCCCGGAGGCGATGCAGCAATACATCACCGAGAAGGCCATGGGTTATCTTGCGGTCAACCAGAACGCCCCCGTGGTGGTGGCCGGCGACAAGTCCGTGCGCTATGAAGAGGTGATCCTGCTGATGGTGGCCTTGAAAAACGCGGGTGTGCCCCAGGTCGGTCTGATGACGGATCCGGTGAACTGACGGAGATGGATGTGAAGCGTGGTATTTCCGGTTATCTCATCGTCTCGCTGCTGCTGCACCTGATCATCGGCATCATCTTGCTGGTCGGTGTCGACTTCAGCAAGCCCAAGCGGCCCGCCTCCTCGGCCCAGATAGTCAATGCCGTGATGCTGGATGACGAGTTTCTCGCCGAACAGGCCGCGAAGATCCAGCAACAGCAGCCCCAGCAACAGAACAAGCCGGCGGTGAAGGCCGAGGTAGATCAGGCCAAGCAGGCCCGGGAACTGGAGCAGGAACGGCTGCGCATCGCCGAGGCCAAGCGCAAGGAGGCCGAAGAGGCGACCCGCAAGGCCGAAGCCGAAAAACAGAAGAAGCAAGCCGAGCAGAAGCAGGCCGAAGAAAGGGCCGAGCAGGCCGAACAGGCTCGCAAACAAGCGGAGCAAAAGGCCCAGAAGGCGGAAGCTGAACGCAAGGCCGCCGAGGCCGAGAGCAAGGCCCTGGCGCTGAAGAAGAAGGAACAAGAGCAGAAAGAGGCCCAGCAGAAGCTGGCCAAGGCGGAGGCCGAGAAGAAAGCCAAGGCCGAGGCAGACAAGAAGGCCAAGGCCGAGGCAGACAAGAAGGCCAAGGCGGAAGCCGAGAAAAAAGCCAAGGCCGAAGCCGACAAGAAGGCCAAGGAAGAGGCGGCCAAGAAGGCAAAAGCTGACGCGGAAAAGAAAGCGAAGGAAGAAGCCGACAAGAAGGCGAAAGCCGAGGCTGAGCGCAAACGCAAGGCGGCCGAGGAGGCCAAGTTGCAGGCGCAACTGGAGGCCCAGATGCAGGCACAGATGGCGGCGGAAGCCAATGCCCGCAGTCAGGCCGCCTCGGCCGCAGCCCAGGGTGAGGTCGATAAATATGCCGCCCTCATCAAGGCCACGGTGGAGCGCTACATGATTTTGGATCCCACCATGCGGGGCAAAACCTGTACTATCGGTGTCAAATTGGCCAGCAGCGGTTTCGTCATCTCGGTCGACAACGGTCAGGGTGACCCGGCGGTCTGCCGATCCGGCAGGGCGGCGGTGCTGAAGGCGAATCAGTTGCCGGTACCCAAGGATCCGGCGGCATTCGAGATACTCAAGGAATTCAACCTCAAGCTGGAACCTAGCATCTAAGCGGGACGGGGCGGACAGTGTCCAGGGTCTGCCCCTCCTGACGAGCAAGGACGTTAATCTCTCATTTTTATTGGAACCGAGTACTTAAGCCATGATAAGAAAAGTGTTTTTTGCTTTGGTTGGCTGCTTGTTGATGGGTCAGAGCGCCCAGGCGGCGTTGGACATCGTCATCACCGGCGGTATCGATAGCGCACGCCCCATCGCCGTCGCCCCCTTCAAGTGGAGCGGGGAGGGGCAGTTACCCCAGGACATCGCGGAAGTGGTCTCCAATGACCTGATGCGCAGCGGCAAGTTCAAGCCGCTGGCGCGAGGCCAGATGCCGCAAACCCCGAGCACCAGTGGCGAGATCAACTTCGCCCCCTGGGCCTCGCAAGGGGTGGAGGCCGTGGTGGTCGGCACCATAGCGCCGGCCGGTAACGGTTCCTACAAGATCAACTTCGAGCTGGTCGACGTGCTCAAGGGCCAACTGGCCAAGACCCAGGGCGGCGAAGCGAACGGTTACATCCTCGACAGCCGGATGGCCACCATTCCGGGTGCCCAGATGCGTCAGTTTGCCCACCGCATCTCCGACATCGTCTATGAGCGTCTGACCGGCGAGCGTGGCGCCTTCCTGACCCGTCTGGCCTATGTCTCCATCGAACAAGGGGCCCAGTTCCCCTATCAGCTGCGCATCTCCGACTACGATGGCTACAACGAGAAGACACTGCTGCGCTCCCGTGAGCCGCTGATGTCGCCGGCCTGGTCGCCGGATGGCAGCAAGCTGGCCTATGTGAGCTTCGAGAACCAGAAATCCGAGATCTATGTGCAGGATATCTACAGCCAGCAGCGCAGCCTGGTGTCCAGTTTCCGTGGCATCAATGGGGCGCCGAAATGGTCGCCGGATGGTCGTCGATTGGCTATCGTTCTTTCCAAGGATGGCCAACCGGATATCTATGTGATTGATGTGGCTAGCAAGCAACTGACCCGGGTCACCAACAGCCGCACCATAGACACCGAACCCTCCTGGGCGGCGGACGGACAAAGTTTGCTGTTCACCTCTGAACGTGGTGGCAAACCCCAGATTTATAGCGTAAATTTGGCCACTGGCGCCACTCGTCGCATCACCTGGGAAGGGGATTCGAACCAGGGTGCGTCCATGACAGCGGACGGCAAGTCCATGGTAGTGGTCACCCGGGAACAAGGACAGTATCGCATCGCTCGGCAAGATACGGAGAGTGGAGCCATGTTGGTACTGACCCAGAGTGCGTTGGATGAGTCGCCAAGTGTGGCTCCTAATGGCAGCATGATCATCTACTCCACCATCTATCAAGGGCGCAAGAGCCTGGCTCTGGTCTCGACCGATGGTCGCTTCAAGGCAGTCCTGCCGACGAGCAGTGGGGAAATACGTGCACCAGCTTGGTCGCCCTTTTTGAATTGATAAAAATTCGATTGTTTTTTGTTTTGTTATAAAGGTTTAAGGAAATAGCATGCAACTCAATAAACTGCTCAAGGGCCTGGCCATCGCACTGCCACTGTTCACCCTGGCCGCCTGTAGTTCTTCTTCCGACTCCGACGCCTCCGGCGCCGAAGCGGGCATGACCGACGGCATGGGTGGGGTTCAAACCGGTGGTGCCAACGGCATGTTGTCCCCCGAAGAGCAGATGCGTCAGAAGTTCGAAGCGCTGCAGCGCGACAACGTGATCTTCTTCCCGTATGACGGTTACGACATCCAGGGTCAGTACGCCGACCTGCTGGATGCCCACGCCAGCTACCTGCGTGAGCGCCCGTCCGTGAAAGTCCTGATCGAAGGCCACGCCGACGAGCGCGGTACTCCGGAGTACAACATCGCCCTGGGCGAGCGTCGTGCCAAGGCCGTTGCCAAGTATCTGCAAACCCTGGGTGTGCAGGCCGAGCAGCTGTCCATCGTCAGCTATGGCGAAGAGAAGCCGCTGGACCTGTCTCACACCGAGGATGCCTTTGCCAAGAACCGTCGTGCGGTTCTGGTCTACTAAGGTTTCATTCGGATGAATCTTGTGTATAAGCATGCGGCCATTTCGATGGCCGCACTTCTATTTAGCATGGGTGCCCACGCCGCGGCGCCCGTGACCGATCTCTCGGGTGGCGACAGTGCCGTCACCGCCGCCTTCGGCAGCAATGCGGGTGCCATCGTGCCCTCAGGCAGCCTGGAGGACAGGGTGGCGCTGCTCGAGCGCACCCTCAATGCCCGTCTGCGCCTGCAAGCGGACCTGCAGCAGCAGGTGGACTCCCTGCAAGGGGAGGTGGCCGACCTGCGTGGCCAGCTGGAGCAGCAGAGCTACAAGATGGAGCAGTCCCAGGAGCGCCAGCGTCAGCTCTATCAGGAGCTCGACAAGGTGAGCAGCCAGCAGGCCGCTCCCGCCGCAGCGGCAGCCGCCACGGCGGCGACCGCGACCACCGCCAGTGCCGCCACCTACTCCAGCAACCAGGATGAGAATCAGGCCTACGACTCGGCCGTCAATCTGGTGCTCAAGGACAAGAACTACGACAAGGCGATCCCGGCATTCCAGGGTTTCATCAAGCAGTTCCCGGAATCGAGCTATGTGCCCAATGCCCACTATTGGCTGGGGCAGCTGCTGTTCAACAAGGGTGATAGACCCGGCGCAAGCGCCCAGTTCAAGACCCTGGCTGACAAGTACGACAAGTCACCCAAGCGGGCGGACGCCCTGGTCAAGCTGGGCATGATAGCGCAGCTGGATGGCAACAAGGCCCAGGCTAAAAGCTACTATGAGCAGGTGATCAAGGGGTATCCCAATACCTCGCCGGCACAGCTGGCCAAGCAGAGCCTCGACAAGCTGTAACATTGCGCTAGGTAGTTGTTTTCGTAACACTCTTGTAAATGTGACAGCAGTTTGTACGCGCAGTGAGCAAACGGGTTTAAATTAAGATTTTTCTATTGCACCAGGAATTTAAATCCGTATTATAGGCCGCCGTCAGCGTCGGTACAGTCATGTAGTCGAGGCGACAGTGGTGAGGGTCGTTAGCTCAGTCGGTAGAGCAGTTGACTTTTAATCAATTGGTCGCTGGTTCGAACCCAGCACGACCCACCATCATTTCACCATCCATGAGATGGACAGATTCCCAGGTCGTTTAGCTCAGCTGGGAGAGCACCTCCCTTACAAGGAGGGGGTCACTGGTTCGAGCCCAGTAACGACCACCATGTTTTGCAAGCGTTAGACAAATGATTTAGATGGGTCGTTAGCTCAGTCGGTAGAGCAGTTGACTTTTAATCAATTGGTCGCTGGTTCGAACCCAGCACGACCCACCATCATTTCACCATCCA